>NZ_JBKGGX010000003.1:0-353059 GCF_052041925.1 Pseudomonas sp. SMN5 | reverse complement strand
CACAACAACTTCAACCACTTGCGCTTCCGATCTCTCGTTAGCGGGAGGCGAATTCTACAGCGTTAGTCGCTGCTGTCAACACCTCTTTTTCACCGCTTTCGACCGAGAGGATCGAACCGTCAACGGGCATTACCACACCGCCCTATCGACTCCTTCCAGGCTTCGATGAACTGAAGCAAGCCGCCATCGAAAACTAAGTAACTCATTGAATTTCAAGGAGTTTTCCGTTTCGACTGCGCCGGAAGTGGGGCGAATTATAGACACCTGAAATCTGCCGTCAACTCCTATTTCAATATTTCTGTCACATCGATCAGGAACCCCTGCAAACAAAGAAGCCGGCGCTTATAAAGTGCCGGCCTCTTTATCTACCGATTACAAACTCGGAAACGCGAACTGCGACGCTTCATGACTGGCACGCTGCGGCCAGCGCTGGGTAATCGCCTTGCGACGCGTATAGAAGCGTACACCGTCGGGGCCATAAGCATGCAGATCGCCGAACAGCGAGCGCTTCCAGCCGCCAAAGCTGTGATACGCAACCGGCACCGGCAATGGAACGTTGACGCCCACCATGCCCACTTCGATCTCGTCACAGAACAACCGCGCCGCCTCGCCATCCCGGGTAAAGATGCAAGTGCCGTTGCCGTATTCATGATCGTTGATCAGCTGCATCGCCTCTTCCAGGCTGTTGACCCGGACGATACACAGTACCGGCCCAAAGATCTCTTCTTTATAGATGCGCATCTCTGGCGTAACGCGGTCAAACAGGCAACCACCCAGGAAGAAGCCTTCTTCATTGCCCGCCACACTCAGGCCGCGGCCGTCGACGATCAGCGACGCACCCGCCGCGACGCCGTCTTCTATATAGCCACTGACTTTATCCCGGTGCTGACCGGTAACTAGGGGGCCCATGTCCAACCCACAAGACGTACCTGCACCGATTTTCAGCGCCTGGATCTGTGGCACCAACTTGGAGACCAACGCATCAGCCACTTGGTCACCGACACACACCGCCACCGAAATCGCCATGCAACGCTCACCGCAAGAACCGTACGCCGCGCCCATCAGCGCGCTGACCGCGTTATCCAGGTCGGCATCCGGCATCAGCACCGCATGGTTCTTCGCCCCGCCCAGCGCCTGGACGCGTTTACCGCGCCGAGTGCCCTCGGCATAGATGTATTCGGCGATCGGTGTCGAGCCGACAAAGCTCAGCGCCTTCACCTCCGGCGCTTCGATCAGTGCGTCCACCGCAGCTTTATCACCATGCACCACGCTCAACACGCCCTTGGGCAGCCCGGCTTCTAACAACAACTGGGCAATCAACAGCGTCGAACTCGGATCGCGCTCGGACGGCTTGAGGATGAAGCAGTTGCCACAGACGATTGCCAGCGGATACATCCACAACGGCACCATGGCCGGGAAATTGAACGGCGTGATGCCCGCCACCACACCCAAGGGCTGGAAGTCTGACCAAGCGTCGATATTCGGTCCTACGTTGCGGCTGTATTCGCCTTTCAGAATTTCCGGCGCCGCACAGGCGAACTCAACGTTCTCGATGCCACGCTTGAGTTCACCGGCTGCGTCTTCCAGGGTCTTGCCATGCTCTTCGCTGATCAGTTGCGCGATGCGCGACTCGTTCTGCTCCAGCAATTGCTTGAAACGAAACATCACCTGCGCGCGTTTGGCCGCTGGTGTCTTGCGCCAGGCCGGATAAGCCGCGCTGGCGGCGTCGATGGCTTGCTGGATGGTCACGCGGTCGGCCAGCGGCACTTTATGAATCGCCTGACCGGTCGATGGATTGAACACATCGGCAGTACGGGCGCTGTCGCTCAGCAGTTCGCCATTGATCAGGTGCGGGATGAGGCTCATGGGGACTCCAGATTTTTATCCACAGGCGCCCGTAACCAGACGCCCTTGATTCAACTTGTTAAGGAAGAAGTGCGTCAGTCGAGCTTGTTCAGCACTTCACCGACCGCATCGAACAAGCGATCCAGATCCTGCGGCTTGCTGTTGAAGGTTGGTCCGAACTGCAAGGTGTCGCCGCCGAACCGCACGTAGAACCCGGCTTTCCACAGCGCGATACCCGCCTCGAATGGGCGCACAATCGCATCGCCATCGCGCGGTGCAATCTGGATCGCCCCGGCCAGGCCATAGTTGCGAATATCGATGACGTTTTTCGAACCCTTCAAACCATGCAAGGCGTTCTCGAAATGCGGCGCTACCTCGGCCACGCTTTGCACCAGATTTTCCTTCTGCAACAGATCCAACGCTGCCAAGCCTGCCGCGCACGCCACCGGATGCGCCGAGTACGTGTAGCCGTGAGGAAACTCCACCGCATATTCAGGCGTCGGTTGGTTCATGAAGGTCTGGTAGATCTCGGTGCTGGCAATCACCGCGCCCATGGGGATCGCACCGTTGGTGACTTGCTTGGCGATGCACATCAGGTCGGGGGTCACGCCGAAGCTTTGCGCGCCGAACATCGAACCGGTGCGCCCGAAACCGGTAATCACTTCGTCGAACACCAAAAGGATGCTGTGCTGGTCGCAGATTTCCCGCAGGCGCTTGAGATAGCCTTCAGGTGGCACCAGCACCCCGGCGGAACCGGCCATCGGCTCAACGAAGACCGCCGCAATATTGGAAGCATCATGCAATTCGATCAGTTTGAGCAGCTCATCGGCCAGGGCGATACCGCCCTCTTTCGGCATGCCACGCGAATAGGCGTTGCTCGCCAGCAAGGTGTGGGGCAAATGATCGACATCGTGCATGGCCTGGCCGAACAGTTTGCGGTTGCCACTGACGCCGCCCAGGCTGGTGCCGGCGATGTTCACACCGTGGTAGCCACGGGCGCGGCCGATCATCTTGGTCTTGGTCGATTGCCCCTTGAGGCGCCAGTAGGCACGGACCATTTTCACCGCTGTATCAGCGCACTCCGAACCTGAGTCGGTGAAGAACACATGATTGAGATTGCCCGGGGTCAGGCTGGTAATTTTTTCCGCCAGTTGGAACGACAGCGGATGGCCGTATTGGAAGCCCGGCGAATAATCGAGAGTGCCCAGTTGTTCGGCGACCGCTTCCTGGATCTCCTTGCGAGTGTGCCCGGCGCCGCAGGTCCACAGGCCCGACAGCGAGTCGTAGACCTTGCGCCCCTTGTCGTCCACCAGCCAACTGCCCTCGGCGCCCACAATCAGGCGCGGGTCGCGCTGGAAATTACGGTTGGCGGTATAGGGCATCCAGTGGGCATCAAGCTTGAGCTGGCTGGCCAGAGAGCCGGCAGCGTGTTCGGGCATGTTCATCGACAAAACCTCGCAGAAGAAAAGCAGCAGGAATCGAAAGCGTTCTTGAAGCTAAGTTGCCACGGCGATAGAGTCCGGGAAATCCAACTTTTCTAACCTTCAGTCAGCGGATCACTAAACAATGAGCGTTCGCCGTCCCGATCCACTGGCCCAGGTCAGCGACTTTGATATCCGCCTGCTGCGGATTTTTCGCAGCGTAGTGGAGTGTGGCGGGTTCTCTGCGGCCGAAACGGTGCTGGGTATTGGTCGCTCGGCCATCAGCCAGCAAATGAGCGACCTCGAACAACGCCTCGGCTTGCGGCTGTGTCAGCGTGGACGCGCGGGCTTCTCTCTGACCGAGGAAGGCCGTGAGGTGTATCAGTCGGCGTTGCAACTACTAAGTGCGCTGGAGAGCTTTCGCACTGAGGTCAACGGGCTGCACCAGCATTTGCGCGGCGAGCTGACAATCGGCCTGACGGACAACCTCGTCACTCTGCCCCACATGCGCATCACCCACGCGCTGGCCCAATTGAAAGAGCGCGGCCCTGATGTGCAGATTCAGATCCGCATGATCGCCCCCAACGAAGTCGAGCAGGGCGTGCTTGACGGCCGACTGCATGTTGGCGTGGTCCCCCAGGCCAGTGCCTTGTCGGGGCTCGAATACCAACCGCTCTACAGCGAACGGTCGCTGCTGTACTGCGCGGTCGGGCATCCATTGTTCTACGCCGATGACCAACAACTGGAAGATGCCCGGCTGAACAGCCAGGACGCCATTGCCCCAACCTTCCGCTTACCCGCCGAGATCCAGGCCCATTATCAGGCGCTCAATTGCACCGCCAGCGCATCGGACCGCGAAGGCATGGCGTTCCTGATTCTCACCGGGCGCTACATCGGCTACTTGCCGGATCACTACGCCAATCTCTGGGTCCAGCAAGGCCGGTTGCGGGCCTTGAAACCTGCGACACGTTTTTATGACCTGAGCCTGGCCTCGGTCACTCGTAAGGGCAGGCGGCCTCACCTGGTGCTGGAAAGTTTTCTCGAAAGCCTGGCAGCGACTCGCTGAGCCTTTTCTTTTGTGGGAGCGGGCTTGCTCGCGAAGGTGGTTTACCAGTCGAATATAGGTCGCATGCGAGTCCGCATTCGCGAGCAAGCCCGCTCCCACCAGGATCTGACCAGTCCCATTGAAGTGCTTTTATAACCATGGCACTTGTCGGATCGCCGCCGGTGCGCTATCAACGCATTTGCTTGCCCCACAGACCCAGCCCGGAAACGTCCATGACCTTTGAAGTCCCTGCCCACGGTGGCAAGCCCACCAGTCGCATTCGTCAAAAGAACGAAGAGACCATTCTCAAGGCCGCCGAAGATGAATTCGCCCGCCACGGGTTCAAGGGCACCAGCATGAACGCCATCGCCCTGCGGGCCGGGCTGCCCAAGGCTAACCTGCATTATTACTTCACCAACAAACTCGGTCTGTACGTGGCGGTGTTGAGTAATATCATTGAGTTGTGGGACAGCACCTTCAACACCCTGACCGCCGAAGACGATCCGGCCGAGGCCCTGACCCGCTATATCCGCGCCAAGATGGAATTCTCCCGTCGCCAACCCCAGGCATCGCGGTTGTTTGCCATGGAAGTGATCAGCGGAGGCGAATGCCTGAGCGAATATTTCAACCAGGACTACCGCGTCTGGTTCAGCGGCCGGGCCGCCGTGTTCCAGGCCTGGATCGATGCGGGCAAAATGGATCCGGTCGACCCGGTTCACCTCATCTTCCTGCTCTGGGGCAGCACCCAGCACTACGCCGACTTCGCCACCCAGATCTGCCGCGTGACCGGTCGCAGCAAGCTGACCAAGCAAGACATGATCGAGGCCGGCGACAACCTGATTCGCATCATTCTCAAGGGCTGCGGCCTCAACCCTGTTCTTTAAGATTTTCCCATGCCCTTTACCCTTGCCGGTTTTTGCGAGTACCGCGAAGAGATTCGCAAAAGCCGCTTCATCACCCTCGCCGCGCCCATTACCAGCCCCGCTGAAGCCCAGTCCTTCATCGAACAACACAGCGACCTGGACGCCACGCACAATTGCTGGGCCTGGAAGCTCGGCGATCAATACCGCAGCAACGACGATGGCGAACCCGGTGGCACCGCTGGGCGGCCGATCCTGGCCGCCATCGAAGCGCAGTCCTGTGATCAAGTCGTGGTGCTGGTGATCCGCTGGTACGGCGGCATTCAGTTGGGCACGGGTGGGTTGGCCCGGGCTTACGGCGGCGGCGCGAACAAATGCCTGCAAAATGCCGAGAAGATCGAACTGATCAGCCGCGTGGCATTGCGCTGTGCCTGTGGATTCGCCGAGCTGCCCCTGGTGAAGCTGCGCGTCGCCGAATGTGGCGGCTTGGTGACTGAAGAAAGCTTCACCGCCAACGGCGTGGAGTTGCAGATAGCCGTAGGCGAGGCGCACATCCAGGCATTGCAAAAGCAGCTGGCCGACCTGAGCCGTGGGCGGATCCTTCTGACCCGTTGAGATCGCATCGCGCAATCGTTCAACTTGCCCACATCCACTGTGCACCCGGCTGTGGATAACCTGAGCACATTCGCCTGCAACCCTTCTGTCATGCGGCTTTCAGGGCGCTGTTCATTTTTTGGTCAAATTCCCGTGTGCTGGCTGATTTCATCTACAAAACAACCGCTTGCAACGGTTTAGCACCTTTAGAAGAAAACCCCGCGGCGCTTATGCCCGAGTATCAGGCTTGCGCACAATAACTGTGGAGCATCCTGTGGATAAGCCGTTCATGGCTGCGCCTACCCCATGAAAGGCATAGCCCGCAGGCGCTTGGTCATTTTTTAACCACTCAAGATAGCGGTAGAATCTCACCCTGTCCGAAACCAGCATGATTGAACCTGACGTGTTGCGTCACGAGCTGAAACAATGGCTCGGGCAATGTTGTCCATTAAATCCGTGACCTTTCCTTTCAAGGATGCCCCCTCATGAACTCGGCAAAAAAAGCATTGATCATTGGCGCCTCCCGGGGCTTGGGCCTGGGTCTGGTGAAAACGCTGCTCGGCGACGGCTGGAACGTAACCGCCACCGTGCGCAACCCGCAGAACGCCGAAGCTCTGCAAGCGCTGGGCGCGGTACGGATCGAAAAACTGGACATGGACGATCAGCAAGCTGTCATCGCCCTGAGCCAGCAGCTCAAGGGTGAAGTCTTCGACCTGCTGTTCGTCAATGCCGGCGTCAAAGGGCCGGACAATCAAAACCCGGGCGGAGCGACACTGGCCGAAGTCGGTCAACTGTTCTTCACCAATGCCGTGGCACCGATCAACCTGGCCCAGCGCTTCGTCGGCCAGATCCGCGAAGGCAGCGGCGTGCTGGCGTTCATGAGTTCGGTACTGGGCAGCGTGACCATGCCCGACGCGCCGGAACTGGCGCTGTACAAGGCCAGCAAGGCGGCGCTCAACTCCATGACCAACAGCTTTGTCAGCCAGTTAGGCGAACAGACATTGACCGTGCTTTCGCTGCATCCCGGCTGGGTCAAGACGGACATGGGAGGTGAAGGCGCGGACATCGACGTTGAAACCAGTACCCGGGGGTTGATCGACCAGGTCAACGCGTTCGCCGGCAAGGGCGGGCATCACTTCGTCAACTACAAGGGCGAGACGATTCCCTGGTAAATAGAACGCTTGCCCACTGTGGGAGCGAACCTGCTCGCTCCCACAGTTTGATCTGCGTCCGGCGCTGGAAATTCGCCGAGCAACCTGAGTAAACTCCGAACCTTGCCCCCACCGGCGACCCTGGATCAGCAGACAGGGCATCACTGAGCTGGCTAACCTGAACCCACTTTCAGAGGAGCCGGCCACCATGCCTGCGACCCGTACCTGGTTACAAAACCCCCTCGCTATCTTCACTGCCAACGATCTCGATGCCCGTGGCGGCCTCGTCCTGCATGACGGTGTGATCGTCGAACTGCTGCGCGCCGGCGAGCAGCCCGGTCAACCCTGCGATGTGATCTTCGATGCCCGCGAGCATGTCATCCTGCCGGGCTTGATCAACACCCATCATCACTTCTACCAGACCTTGACCCGCGCCTGGGCACCGGTGGTAAACCAGCCCTTGTTTCCATGGCTGAAAACCCTGTACCCGGTGTGGGCACGGCTGACGCCGAAGAAGCTCGCCTTGGCGACTAAAGTCGCATTGGCCGAGTTACTGCTGTCGGGCTGCACCACGGCGGCCGATCACCATTACCTGTTTCCGGACGGCCTGGAAAACGCCATTGATGTGCAAGTTCAAAGTGTCCGGGAGTTGGGCATGCGTGCGATGCTGACCCGCGGCTCCATGAGCCTGGGCGAAGCCGACGGCGGCTTGCCGCCCCAGCAGACCGTGCAACAGGGCCAGGTAATTCTCGATGACAGCCAGCGGCTGATTGACCGATACCATGAGCGTGGCGAAGGTGCGCAAATCCAGATTGCCCTGGCGCCCTGCTCGCCCTTTTCAGTCACCCCCGAGATCATGGGCGCCAGCGCCGATCTGGCGCACACGCTCGATGTCCGCTTGCACACGCACCTGGCCGAAACCCTCGACGAAGAAGACTTCTGCCTGCAACGTTTCGGCCTGCGCACCGTGGACTATCTGGACAGCGTCGGCTGGCTCGGCCCACGCACCTGGCTGGCCCATGGCATTCACTTCAATCCCGATGAAATCAGCCGACTGGGCGCCGCCAGCACCGGCATCTGTCATTGCCCCAGCTCCAACATGCGCCTGGCCTCAGGCATTTGCCCGACCCTTGACCTGATCGCCGCCGGCGCTCCAGTGGGGCTTGGGGTGGACGGCTCGGCCTCCAACGACGCCTCGAACATGCTCCTCGAAACCCGCCAGGCCCTGTACATCCAGCGCCTGCGCTACGGCGCGCAAGCCATCACGCCAGAACGCGTGCTGGGCTGGGCGACCCGGGGCTCGGCGCAACTGCTGGGACGCAGCGACATCGGTGAGCTGGCAGCGGGCAAGCAGGCCGACCTGGCGCTGTTCAAGCTCGACGAATTGCGCTTTTCCGGCAGCCACGACCCGATCTCGGCCTTGCTGCTGTGCGGTGCGGACCGAGCCGATCGGGTGATGATCGGCGGGCAATGGCGGGTGATTGACGGCCAGGTCGAGGGGTTGGACTTGAAAGGCTTGATTGCCGATCACAGCCAGGCGGCGCGGGAGTTGATTGCCGACGACTGACCCAACATCAATCCAATGTGGGAGCGGGCTTGCTCGCGAAAGCGGAGTGTCAGCAGACATTCATTTCACTGACACACCGCCTTCGCGAGCAAGCCCGCTCCCACAAGGGTCATTTAACAAATTTAGAGCCCCAGCAACGACAACATGATAAACGTCGCAAACAACACGAAATGAGTCATGCCTTCGATGGCATTGGTTTCGCCATCGTTGAGGTTGATGGCACTGACGATCAGGGTAATGAAGATCATCACCGTCTGCACCGGGGTCATGGCCATCTGGAAGGGTTGGCCGGTATAGAGCGCCATGGCTTCCATCACCGGAACCGTCAGGATAACGGTGGACAACGAAGCCCCCAATGCGATGTTCACCACTGACTGCATGCGGTTCGCCAGGGCGGCACGCAAGGCCGTGAGAATTTCCGGGGCGGCGGAAATGGCCGCCACCAGGATCGCCGTGACCACCGGCGGCGCCCCCGAGCCTTCCAGCCCCAGGTCGATGGCCTTGGACATGACCTCGGCCAGCGCTCCGATCAGCACCACGCCAAACACCAGCGCACCGATGGAAAACGTCAGGCTGATGGGCGCCGGCTCATTCTCCACCGGCTCTTTCTTGCGGCGTTTTTCCGGGTAGCTGTAGCTGAAGAAATAACTGTGGGGCCCCACCTGCATACGCAGGAACAGGGTGTACAGCACGATCATCGCGCCGATGGTAAACGCCGAGTAGGTTTTCCAGCTCTGGGATGGTATGAACTCCGGCACCACCATCGACACGCCCATGGCGGTCAGGATCATCACGCTGTAGGTGCGCGCCGAGTCGTCGTTATAGACCTGCTCGCCATGCTTGATCCCACCCATCAGCGCCGCCAGCCCGAGAATGCCGTTGATGTCTAGCATCACCGCCGAGTAGATCGTGTCCCGCACCAGTGTCGGCGACGCTTCGTTGCTCATCATGATCGCCAGGATCACCACTTCCACCAGCACCGCCGACAGGGTCAGGATCATGGTGCCGTAAGGATCGCCAACCTTTTCCGCCAGCAGTTCGGCATGATGGGCCACGCGCATGGAGGCGGTGACGATGAAGCCGATCAGCGCCAGCCCGCCAACCAACGCCACCATCCGCCCGCTGCCCAACAGCCAGTGTTCCAACGGGTAGGCGACAAACGCGGCGATCAGCGCGAGCAACAGCAATTTTTCTTGCTTGATAAAAGTGAGCATCACGGGCCTGTCACGGTAGACGGGGTCATGAGCTACTAGACTGTGGTGGGCGGCGAACGTTTCGTCGGGCATGTCCCCTCTTCGCCAGCGCAGGCCACCCGAAGTTTAGTGGATCAGCCGGTCAGGTTTTACCAGACATTGCCGCCAGCCCCTGTAGAATGCCCGCCATCGATTCACTGATGAGAACAGACTATGTATGACTGGCTGAACGCCCTGCCCAAGGCTGAACTGCACCTGCACCTGGAGGGTTCGCTGGAACCCGAGCTGCTGTTCGCCCTGGCCGAGCGCAACAAGATCGCCCTGCCCTGGAGCGACGTGGACACCCTGCGCAAGGCCTACGCCTTCAACAACCTGCAGGAGTTTCTCGACCTGTATTACCAGGGCGCCGATGTCTTGCGTACCTCCCAGGATTTCTACGACCTGACCTGGGCGTACCTGTTGCGTTGCAAGGCGCAGAACGTCATTCACACCGAGCCGTTCTTCGATCCGCAGACCCACACCGACCGCGGCATCCCGTTCGAAGTGGTGCTCAACGGCATCGCCGCCGCGCTCAAGGACGGTGAACAGCAGCTGGGCATCACCAGCGGCCTGATCCTGAGCTTCCTGCGCCACCTGAGCGAAGAGCAGGCCCAGCAAACCCTCGACCAGGCCCTGCCGTTCCGTGATGCATTCGTGGCCGTGGGCCTGGACAGTTCGGAGATGGGGCATCCGCCGAGCAAATTCCAGCGAGTCTTCGACCGTGCGCGCAACGAGGGCTTCCTGACCGTCGCCCACGCCGGAGAAGAAGGCCCGCCCGAGTACATCTGGGAAGCCCTGGACCTGCTGAAGATTCAGCGCATCGACCACGGCGTGCGGGCCATCGAAGACGAGCGACTGATGCAGCGGATCATCGACGAGCAGATCCCATTGACGGTGTGTCCGTTGTCCAACACCAAGCTGTGCGTGTTCGACGACATGTCGCAGCACAACATTCTCGACATGCTCGAGCGGGGTGTGAAAGTCACGGTGAACTCCGATGACCCGGCGTACTTCGGCGGCTATGTCACGGAAAACTTCCATGCGCTGCACACCCACCTGGGCATGACCCAGGATCAGGCCAAGCGCCTGGCGCAGAACAGTCTGGATGCGCGGTTGGTGAAGCCGTAGATCAGCTGCCCCCTGTGGGAGCGAGCTTGCTCGCGATGACGGAATGACATTCAACATCGATGTCGATTGATACACCGATATCGCGAGCAAGCTCGCTCCCACAGGTAGAGTGCCTAATCGGCCGCCGTACCCTCACTCAACTCCTCCAACGTCTTGCCCCGCGTCTCCATCCCGAATAACCAGACCACCCCCGCCGCGACGGCAAAACACAGTGCGCCCAAGGCGAACACCCCGCCCTGTCCGGTAATGGGAAACACCAGCCCGGTCACTAAAGGCCCGAGCAGCGAACCGATGCGCCCGACCGCCGAGGCAAAGCCCGAGCCCGTGGCCCGTGCCGAGGTGGGATAAAGCTCTGGCGTGTAGGTGTAGAGCACGGCCCACATGCCGAACAGGAAAAACTGCATCAACAGCCCGGTGCCGACCAGTAGGCCGACGTTGCCACCGAACACCGCGCTCTGGCCATAAAGAAACGCCATCACCCCGCCGCCCAGCAGCGTGATGACGCATACCGGCTTGCGTCCCCAACGCTCCACCAACCAGGCCGCCATCAGGAAACCGGGAATCCCGCCCAGGGAAATCAGCACCGTGTAGTACACCGACTGAGTCACCGCGAAACCCGACTGCTGCAGCAATGCACTGAGCCAGGATGTCAGGCCATAGAAACCGAGCAAGGCAAAGAACCAGACGCTCCAGATCATCATCGTGCGCTGGCGGTACAGCGGCGACCATATCTGGGCCAGAGCGGAAAAGAAGTTGCCCGGCGCACTTGCCAACCTCGGCAAGCGGATCGGTTCCGGCAGATCCTGACGCCCCAGCGAGGCGCGAACCTTGTCCTCGATTCGGCTCAGCACCGCGTTCGCCTCATCTCCCCGCCCGGCCTGTTCCAGCCAGCGCGGCGACTCGGGTATGAAAAAACGGATCACCAGGACAAACACCGCCGGTATCGCCAGCACCAGGAAGATGTCCCGCCAGCCGATCACCGGCAGCAGAAAATACGACAGCACGCCTGCGGCGACGAAACCCAACGGCCAGAAGCCGTCCATCAGGGCAATGTAGCGGCCGCGGCGCCTGGCCGGGATCAGTTCCGAAAGCATCGACTGGGCAATCGGAAACTCCATGCCCATGCCGACGCCCAACAGGATGCGAAACAACGTCAATGTCTGCAGATCCTGGGCCGTGGAACACAAGTAACTGGCGACGCCCCACAACACGATGCTCCACTGGAACACCGGTTTACGCCCGAAGCGATCAGCCAGCATGCCCGACAACGATGCGCCCACCACCATGCCGAAAAAGCTGGAACTGGCCAGCAATCCGGCCTGGGCCGTGCTCAGGCCGAACTCGGCTTTGATCGACCCCAACAGGAACGTCATCATCGCCAGGTCCATGGAATCGAAGAAGAACGCCAGGGCGATGATGATGAAAATGACCCGGTGATACCCGCTGACGGGCAATCGCTCCAGGCGCTCTGCCGCGCTGTAACCGTGAGTGTCCATATCGCCTCCCCCAATCGGATAAATCCCCGGACCGAGTGTGCGCGAACCGCACAGGTGGCGATTGTTGAATGCGACCTGCCGACAGCCCTGGGCGACGCCGCCAGGGATATTTACGGGAGCGCCATCTCCAGGCTTTCCTGCCGGGCGAACCGATGGAGTTCCTGCTGGCCAAGCGCCGTCAACTGCAAGGCTCGCGAATCGCTGGGCAGGCTCAGCCAGCCGGATTGCATGAACAGTTGCAGCAAAGCCGCCCCCAACGCGCCGCCGAGGTGCGGACGACGTTCGCTCCAATCCGGGCAGGCACACGCAATGCGCGCGTTGCGATGAGCCAACGCCTGGATGAACAGACCGTGGCTGGCCAATTCATTGGCCCCTTTGAGGCTGACGACTACGCGCTGCTCGTACTGTTCGATCCAGCCGGCGTCCACCAGACGCTGATACAGGTCGGCGGCCAGGGTGCCTCCCAGGTGATCATCGCAAAGCCTGGCCCGTATCAACGAAGCGGGGGCGGTCGGTGCCTTGGCCCCCATGACTGCGCGCTTGAAGACCTCCGGAATCTGCCGCGGCGCACTGGCGAGCGTTGCACTGGCCAGGGCCTCCACGGCGGCGCCGATCTCGGGGGCTGCAAGGCGGAAAAACCGTTTGCGTCCCCGGGCTTCGACTTTCAACAGGCCACCGGCGGATAGGCGCCCAAGGTGCGCACTGGCCGAGGACGGCGAAAGTCCGGTAAGCAAGGCCAACTCTTCGGCCTGCCGGGCCGTGCCGTCCATCAGCGCCCACATCATTGCGCTGCGCTTGGGGTCAGCCAGCAGCGTGGCGATCTGGCTGATGCAAGGTGCATGTTCCATGTATTCACTCCCTGTTGAATCATTCTTCTACCGCTCTGGCGCATTGACCGGCGATGAGGCCGCCGGAGGCGGTTCGAAGCCGCGCCGACTCAGGCGGCCGCTAGTATAAGCATGACGATCGGGGTTGCCTGTCCTCCGGAAACCTTTGGAGGCGATTGTTCGTGAGGGAAAATTCTCTTTTTACCTGCGACTATTGACCGGCCCCCGGCGAGCGCGGGAATCGAGCCGTCAACTGAGCGCAGCGAACCTGGAGCATTTCCCGGAGCAGGTTGATCGGCTTGCTCAATTGCGCCCGGTGCGCGCAGAGCAGATTGAGCGGCGCGCGCTCGCATTGCAGGTGCGGCAAAAGGATCTTCAGGCGCCCGGCAAGCACATCGGTGGACACATCCAGCCACGACTTATAGGCAATCCCCGCCCCTGCCACGGCCCAGCGCCGCACCACATCGGCATCGTCGCTGAAGCGGTCACCGCTGACGGTCAGGCTCACTTCGCGCTTGCCGTCATGAAAACACCAGCGGTCATGCACCCGGCTACCGAGCATGTACAGCAGGCAATTGTGCTGAGCCAACTGCTCCAGTTGCCGGGGCTCGCCATGGCGGGCCAGGTACTCAGGGGATGCACATAGTACCCGGCGGTTATCGGCGGCGACGGGCAAGGCCACCAGGCTCGAGTCCTCGGGCTCGCCGTAACGCAAGGCAATGTCCACCGGTTGCTTGAACAGGTCGGCAATGCGGTCGCCCAGCAGCAGCCGCACCGTCAGCCCGGGATGCTCGCGCTGAAACTCATCCAGCCAGGGCAGCAGCAGGTTGCGGCCCAGGTCCGAGGGCGCGGACAGCTGCAACACGCCGCTGACCTGGTCCTGGCCGCTGGTCAACAACCGCCGCCCTTCGTCCAGGCTGCTCAATGCAGCCCGGGCATATTCGAGGAAGCTCTCGCCTTCGGCGGTCAGGCGCAGGCTGCGGGTGGAACGAGCGAGCAACCTTGCGCCCAGGTGCTGCTCGATCCGCTTCAAGGCGGCGCTGGCCACCGCCGCCGACAGGTCCATGACCCTGGCGGCGGCCGAGAGACTGCCCAGGTCCGCCGCCCGGACAAACAGTTGCAAGTCATCGAATCGAAGCATGCTCGTTCCATTTTCAAAATAATGTTGAAAGAGCCTGTTCTTTTAGCCGGTTTTATCGCGGCGATAAATAGCTAACCATGGCGCCATTGTATTCACTCACGGAGTCGCTTCATGAAAGCCATCGCCTACTATCATTCGTTGCCCATCAATGACCCACTCTCGCTGCAGGACATCGAACTGCCGGAACCTGTCGCCGGCCCCCGGGACTTGCTGGTGGAGGTGCGGGCCATCTCGGTCAACCCGGTGGATACCAAGGTGCGCCAGAACGTCCAGCCGGAAGATGGCGCCGCCAAGGTCCTGGGCTGGGACGTGGCCGGCGTGGTGAAAGCGGTGGGCAGCGAAGTGACCCTGTTCAAGGCCGGGGACAAGGTCTTCTACGCCGGCTCCATCGCCCGGGCCGGCGGCAATAGCGAACTGCACTTGGTGGACGAGCGCATCGTCGGCCACATGCCCAAGACCCTGGGTTTCGCCGAGGCCGCAGCACTGCCACTGACTGCCATTACCGCCTGGGAGTTGCTGTTCGAACGGCTGGGTATCGAGCAAGGCCACCAAGACCAGGGCCAGAGCCTGTTGATCGTCGGCGCTGCGGGTGGCGTGGGTTCGATCCTGACGCAACTGGCGCGCCAGCTCACCGGCTCGAAAGTGATAGGCAGCGCTTCCCGTCCACAGACCCAGGAGTGGGTGCGGGCGTTGGGCGCCGACCTGGTCATCGACCACAGCCAACCTTTGAGCGACATGCTCAAGGCCGCCGGCCAGCCCCAGGTAACCCACGTCGCCAGCCTGACCCAGACCGACCAGCATCTGGACCAGTTGGTGGAAGCCTTGGCCCCCCAAGGCAAACTGGCATTGATCGACGATCCCAAGATGCTGGACGTGACCAAGCTCAAGCGCAAGAGCCTGTCGCTGCATTGGGAATTCATGTACACCCGCTCGCTGTTCGAAACGCCTGACATGATCGAACAGCACAAGTTGCTCAATCGCGTGGCGCAGTTGATCGACGCCGGTACGTTGAAAACCACCGTCGGCGAGCATTTCGGCACCATCAACGCCGAGAACCTGCGCCGGGCTCATGCGCTGCTGGAAAGCGGCAAGGCCAAGGGCAAAATCGTGCTCGAAGGTTTCTGACCCACGATAAAGGCGTGGCTTCTTGAGATGTCCATTGTGGCGAGGGAGCTTGCTCCCGCTGGGCTGCGTAGCAGCCCCTAATGAGGGCGCTGCGCAGCTATATATGGGCGCTACGCACCCAAGCGGGAGCAAGCTCCCTCGCCACACAAGCGCCTTCATCTACAAGATGGTATTGAGCCGGACGGCCCAACCGTCAGTCCGAGAATTGACCCTTGTCACATTTGCGATCGCATTCGGGTCTACACTCGAGGCCTTTGCAACGCAATCTTTTACGTGAGGAGGTCAGCAATGAAGATCCTGATAAAAGAAGTGGCAAAATCCCAATGGCAAGTGCGCCTTGACCAGCACGTTGTCACGTTCCGCTCTGAGGCCGAGGCCCAAGCCTTTGCCACCACCCTGCAAGCGCGACTTCGCGCGCCCCATCCTATTCCCGAACATCAGCAGCGCGCGGCCGGCTGAATCAACCCTGGGCTGAATCAACCCTGTGAGCGGCCTGGGCCAACGCACGGGCGTTTTGCAGGCGGCGGGTCAGCATAGCCGCGCTCACCACCAGCAAGCCGCACAGGCTGATGACCAACGCCATCGGTACGGCGCTGCCGTCATGCAGCGCCGCCACCAAGGCGGCGGCCCCGGCGGCCACGGAAAATTGCAGGCATCCCATCAGCGCCGACGCACTGCCGGCCCGGGCGCCCTGCCCGTTCATCGCGCAGGCCGAGGCATTGGGAAGGATGCAACCCAAGCTGGCAATGCAGATGAACAGCGGGATCAATAATGGCCACAAATGCATGGGCTTCAGCGAGCAGGCCACCAGCAGACTCAACCCGGCCGCCAGGTAAATCCATACCGCCCGGGTCAACAGGAACGCCGGACCACGCTTGGACAACAACCGGGCATTGACCTGGGCAACCAGGATAAAGCCCGCCGCGTTGGTGCCGAACAACCAGCCAAAGTGCTCCGCCGGTACCCCGTAGAGTTTGATGAAGACGAACGGCGAGCCGGTGATGTAGGCAAACATCCCGGCGATGGCAATGCCCCCCGTCAGGGCATGGCCGAGGAAAACCCAGTCAGTCAACAGGCGACCGTACTGGCGCAGCGCACCGGACAACGGTTGCCGAGGTACATGGTCCGGCAGGCTTTCCGGCAGCCACAAGGCCACGCCCGCCGCTGCCAGTGCGCTGAACAGGGTCAGGGCAATGAAGATCGATTGCCAGCCGTGCAGGTTCACCAGCAACCCGCCCAGCATCGGTGCGAGGATCGGCGCCAGGCCCATCACCAGCATCAGTTGCGAGAAGACCTTGGCCGAACCCACCGCGTCGCATTTGTCGCTGACCACCGCCCGGGAAATCACCATCCCGGCACATCCGCCCAGAGCCTGGACGAAACGCATGCCGATCAGCCACTCCAGGCTCGGTGCGTAAGCGCAAGCCGCAGATGCCACGGTGAACAATCCGACACCGGTCAACAATGGAATACGTCGGCCGAAGCGATCCGCCACCGGCCCGTAGGCCAACTGCCCGATGGACAGTCCGAGAAAGTAGGCCGCCAGGGTCAGTTGGATGTGTTTCTCGTCAGTCCCGAAGGCGCTGGCCATGGCCGGGAAGGCCGGTAGGTAGAAATCGATCGCCAACGGACCGAAAGCGCTCAAGGCGCCGAGAATCAGAATGATACGAAGGTTCATCAGGCGTCCTGGTCAGGCGTCGTTCGACAGCCCGACAGTCTAGCTCTGCCGGACACCCTTGAACATTCCGATAGGTCGCTAACGATCAAAAAAACTTCAAGCCGGGCTGATGTCGTATCCCTCTTCCTTGATGACCTGCATCACGGCCTCGGCCGATAGCGAACTCTGGACCCGGACAGTGTGGGCACCGAGGTCGACCTGTACATCTGCCGCCGGATCCCTGGCCTGCACCGCCTGAGTAATGGCCTTGACGCAGTGACCGCAAGACATGCCCTGAACGTTGTAAGTCTGCATGAGATGACTCCCTGGATTGAGGTTGAAACCAGTTTCAAGCTTGCCCTCATGGCAAGGTCAAGTTCTGGCGAAAACTGCCGGGCTGGCAATCGGCATCGCGCTCAGCCAAGCTGCACACATCAAGGATTTAACACCGGAGGTTCAGCCATGCGCTGGTCAGCGTTCAGCCTGTTTTGCATGCTCGGTTTTTCAGCAGTGGTCCCCCACGCATCGGCCGCCGGCGAAGATTATGGCGTGCTGATCATTTCCCGCGAGCGCCTGGAAGTGGCGACGTCTTGCGAAATCGGCGTCTACATTCAAGACCAGCTCACGGCGCGCCTGTTCCAGGAAGGCAGCACCTCTTTCAACCTGCCGCCGGGGCAGTTTTCCTTGCGCCTGAAACTGCTGCCGGGCCAGGCGCCGGGATGCAACCCGGGCATGCTCGCACCGGGCTCCCAGAACATTACCCTCAGGGCAGGCGATATCCTCAAGTACCGCATCGCCATGAATGAACAAGGGATGTACCTGAAGCAGACTGGGCTGGGGTACTGACACACAACCGGATCCATGTGGGAGCGGGCTTGCTCGCGAAAGCGGTGGATCAGCTTGCATCGATGTCGAATGTGCCGACGCCTTCGCGAGCAAGCTCGCTCCCACAAAGGGTCCGCGCAACCTTTGGATTGGCACTTGACCTTGCCCGCATGGCAAGGTTGATCCTGTAGTCATCCACTACAGGGAGCCTGGCCGATGTCTGAATCCATCACTTTCGATCTGCCGATTGCCGGCATGACCTGCGCCAGCTGCGCCGGGCGGGTCGAGCGGGCGTTGAACAAAGTTACCGGGACCCGCAACGTCAGCGTCAACCTGGCGACCGAACAGGCGCGGGTCCAGGCGCCGGAAGATAGCCTCCCGGCCTTGATGCAGGCGGTCGAACAGGCTGGCTATAGCGTACCGGTGCACACCCTGGATTTGAGCATCCAAGGCATGACCTGCGCCTCGTGCGTCGGTCGGGTCGAACGCGCCCTGGGCAAGATCGGCGGCGTGCGCAGCGTCAACGTCAATCTTGCCAACGAGCGCGCCCACCTGGAGTTGCTCGGTCAGATCGATCCACGAATCCTGATCGATGCGGTCAAGCGGGCCGGCTATGACGCCGAGGTCTGGCAGACTGACCAGCCCCATTCTCCACAAGTCCACCTACTGCACCGCGAACGACTGGTGCCCATGCTAGCGATCCTGCTGTCCATACCGCTGGTGCTGCCCATGCTCCTGCAACCGCTGGGCGTGCACTGGATGTTGCCGGCCTGGGCGCAGTTCGCCCTGGCGACGCCGGTGCAGTTCATCTTCGGCGCACGCTTTTATGTCGCGGCCTTCAAAGCCGTGCGCGCCGGAGCCGGGAACATGGATCTACTGGTGGCCCTGGGCACCAGCGCCGGCTATGGCCTGAGTCTTTATGAATGGGCCATCGCCCGCCCCGGCAGCATGCCGCATTTGTATTTCGAAGCCTCGGCAGTGGTGATCGCCTTGGTGCTGTTGGGCAAATACCTGGAAAGCCGCGCCAAACGGCAGACCGCCGGCGCCATCCGGGCCCTAGAAGCGCTGCGGCCGGAGCGGGCGATCCAGGTGGTCGAAGGTCAAGAGCGGGAGGTTGCCATCAGTGCCTTGCGCTTGAATGACCTGGTGCTGGTCAAACCCGGCGAACGCTTTCCGGTGGATGGTGAAGTACTGGAAGGCCAGAGCCACGCCGACGAGGCGCTGATCAGTGGCGAAAGCCTGCCGATACCCAAGCAACCCGGCGACCGGGTCACCGGAGGCGCCATCAACGGCGAAGGTCGATTGTTGGTGCGCACCCAGGCGCTGGGTGCGGAAACCGTGCTGGCGCGCATCATCCGTCTGGTGGAAGACGCCCAGGCCGCCAAGGCGCCGATTCAGAAACTGGTGGATAAAGTCAGTCAGGTCTTCGTTCCCGTGGTCCTGCTGCTGGCCCTGGCGACGTTGGTGGGTTGGTGGCTATCCGGGGCGCCGCTGGAAAATGCATTGATCAATGCGGTCGCCGTATTGGTAATTGCCTGCCCTTGCGCCTTGGGCCTGGCGACACCCACGGCGATCATGGCCGGTACCGGCGTGGCCGCACGTCACGGCATTCTGATCAAGGATGCCGAGGCATTGGAACGCGCCCATGAAGTCGCGACGGTGGTGTTCGACAAGACCGGCACGCTGACTTCCGGCACGCCACGCATCGCGCACTTGCACGCAACGGACGGTGACGAAGACGCGCTGCTGCAAAAGGCCGGGGCGCTGCAACGCGGCAGTGAACATCCTCTCGCCAAAGCGGTGTCGGACGCCTGTGCCGAGCGCGGTCTGGACGTGCCGGACATCAGCGACAGCCAGTCCCTGACCGGGCGCGGCATAGCAGGCAGTCTCGACGGGCAGCGCCTGGCCCTGGGTAACCGGCGCTTGCTGGATGAACTGGGCTTGAGTCCGGGCCCACTGGACGCATCGGCCCAGGCCTGGGAAACCGAAGGCCGGACACTCTCGTGGCTGATCGAGCAAGACGCCCCGCCTCGGGTATTGGGGTTGTTCGCTTTTGGAGACACCCTCAAGCCCGGCGCCAGCGCCACCATAAAAGCGTTGAGTGAGCGGGATATCGCAAGCCATTTGCTCACCGGCGACAATCGCGGCAGCGCCCGGGTGGTCGCCGAGGCGCTGGGAATCGCCAACGTGCATGCCGAAGTGTTGCCAGCGGACAAGTCGGCCATCGTCCAACAATTGAAGCGCCATTCGGTGGTGGCAATGGTGGGTGACGGCATCAACGACGCCCCAGCCCTGGCCGCTGCGGACATTGGCATCGCCATGGGCGGCGGCACCGACGTGGCGATGCACGCCGCCGGTATTACCCTGATGCGCGGCGACCCGCGACTGGTCCCGGCGGCGCTGGACATCAGCCGCAAGACGTACGCCAAGATCCGCCAGAACCTGTTCTGGGCCTTCGTCTATAACCTGATCGGCATCCCATTGGCCGCCTTCGGCTTGCTCAACCCGGTGTTGGCCGGCGCAGCCATGGCGTTGTCGAGCGTCAGCGTGGTGAGCAATGCGTTATTGTTGAAATTCTGGACACCCGAACATTTGGAGGACAAGCGATGAACATCGGCCAAGCGGCCCGCCAGAGTGGCCTGAGCGCGAAGATGATCCGCTATTACGAATCCATCGGACTGCTCAAGGCCGCCCATCGCACCGAAAGCGGTTATCGGATCTACAGCGCCGATGACCTGCACACCCTGGCTTTCATCAAGCGCTCCAGGGACCTTGGTTTTTCCCTGGAAGAAGTCGGCAAGTTGCTGACCCTCTGGCAAGACCGCCAACGCGCCAGCGCTGACGTCAAGGCCCTGGCCCGACAGCACATCGACGAACTGAACCAGAGAATCCGCGAACTGGCCGAACTGCGCGACACCCTGCAAGACTTGGTGGACCACTGCCACGGCGACCACCGCCCAGACTGCCCGATCCTCAAGGAACTGGCGTCGGGCTGTTGCAAACAAGCCGCGCCAGCCTGACTAGTCAGCCACACCCCGGAAAAACTGTGGGATCGGCGCCGAACATCAAATCCGCCAGCCCCCCCGTAAGGTTGTGGCTCACAAAAACCGGCTTTGGCCGCAATACCGTTCACTCAGGATGTCACCGCCCCGTGGCGAGGGAGCTTGCTCCCGCTGGAGCGCGCAGCGGTCCCGAGCTTTTGGGGCTTCTACGCCCGAACGCGGACCGGCCCAGCGGGAGCAAGCTCCCTCGCCACGACAAGTCATAAACCTTAGAGAACAGCATCAGGCCTTGGCCGGTTTTTTTGTCACTTGATCACTGCATCCAGGGTGGAGGCGGTTCTTCGGTCTTGCCGGGAGGGGCGTCGTCCGCGGCGCGGATGGCCTGGCGGCGTTCCTCGTCCCGGCGGGCCGCTTCGATCTCGCGCATGACCCCGCCGACATCCGCCAGCTCATCGGGCTCGGCAAACTCACCGGTCAGCACGCTGCCCGGGTGCAGAGTCCCGGCCTCATACAGCGCCCACATTTCCTTCGCATAACGGGTGCGCTTGAGCTCTGGCGCAAAGCGGCCAAAGTAAGACGCCATATTGCCCACGTCCCGCTCCAGCATGCTGAAGGCGTGGTTGTTACCCGCCGCATCCACGGCTTGCGGCAGGTCGATGATCACCGGCCCCGTCGGCGTGAGCAAGACGTTGAACTCCGACAGGTCGCCGTGCACCAGACCGGTACACAGCATCAGCACGATCTGGGAAATCAGGAACGCATGATATTCACGGGCCTGCTCCGGCTCCAACACCACGTCATTCAAACGCGGCGCGGCGTCGCCGTACTCATCGGCCACCAGCTCCATCAACAGCACGCCTTCAAGGAAGTCGTACGGCTTGGGCACCCGCACACCGGCGTTGGCCAAGCGAAACAGCGCCGCCACTTCGGCGTTCTGCCAGGCGTCCTCGGCCTCCTTGCGTCCGAACTTCGAGCCCTTGGCCATGGCCCGGGCCTGACGGCTGTTACGCACCTTGCGACCTTCCTGATACTCGGCCGCCTGACGAAAACTTCGCTTGTTCGCCTCCTTGTAGACCTTGGCGCAACGTAGCTCGTTGCCGCAGCGCACCACATAAACAGCTGCTTCTTTACCACTCATGAGTGGGCGCAGCACCTCGTCGACCAGACCGTCCTCGATCAGGGGTTCAATGCGTTTTGGAGTCTTCATCAGCTTTTATTGAGGGTCCTTTATTACCAAACACGCGAATGACAGTCGTTATACGGCAATCCTCGCTCCACGGGGAGGGGTTACCGACCTATGAACCGGTGATGCACACAATGTGCCGGATTAGATCGACCGAGCCGAATCATAGCCGAGACCGGATAGGCCGTTGGTGACTGAATACGCGGGTATTTGCGACAAGAGCTGACAGTCGAGTCAGCCGCTGTCGTAGGCAACTTCGGCGACTGCGCCCAGCTCAAGCCTTGAACAATTCCCCCGGTGTAAAACCGAACATCACCTTGAACGCGGCGATAAAGGCTGACGTCGAGTCGTAGCCGCAGGACAACGCTGCATGAGTGACACTGTTGCCCTGTTCCAGCGGCCCCAGGGAAGACAACAGGCGCATACGCTGACGCCAGGCGCGAAAACTCAGGCCGGTCTCGCGCTGGAACAGACGCATCAAGGTTTTCTCCGAGGTGCCCAGGCGTTCGGCCCAGGCCTGCAACGTGACGTTCTGTTCGGGATGCTCGATCAACTCGTTGCACAGCGCCAGAAGCCGGGCATGCCGCGGCAATGGCAGGGAGAACCCGACTTCCGGCAACGTCGTCAACTGGTCCAACAGCACCTGCACCAAGCGTTCTTCTCGCGTATTGCCCTGTGGATAATCGGCCGGCAACTGGCAGAAGACCTTGATCAGCTCCCGGGCCAGCGGCGTGACTTCAAGCACCCGGCAGCGCTGGTCCGCCCAGGGGCAGGCCTGGCGATGCACGTAAAGGCTGCGCATTTCCGCCCGGGTCGACGTCACGACGTAGTGCTCCAAGTCGGCCGGAATCCAAATGCCCCGCTGCGGCGGCGCAAAAAAACTGCCCTCGGCGGTGTGCACACCCAGGACACCACTGATGGCGTAGGAAAACTGCACCCAGTCATGCCGATGGTTCTGGGTCCAGGAACCGGCACGCAAACTTTCGACACGGGCGTACAACGGCCTGGGCAATTCCGTCAGGTCGGGAATGGAGCGTTCGAGCTGTTGGTGTCCGTTAGTCGGCATTGAATGGCCTTATGTCGCAAGACGACTGTTGGGTACGACGTTAGGCTAAGTCGACTTTCCTGACAACTTGCGGTGCCCTATGCACATTTTCAGACACCTCAAACGCATGGCGACCGACTGGTTTCTCTGCGGCATGCTGCTCGCCACGTTGCTGGCCTATTTCTTCCCGACCTTTGGCGCCAGCGGCGGGGCGATGCATGCCGAGTGGGTGGTCAACATCGGGATCTTCGTGGTGTTCTTCCTGCACGGGGTCAACCTGTCCGGCGAGCAGATCCGCCATGGCCTGAAGAACACCCGACTGCACATGATGGTGCAAGGCTTTACCTTCGGCGTATTCCCGTTGATCTGGGTCTTGAGCAACTGGCTGCTGGCCAGTCATGTACCGGCGCTGCTGATGCTCGGCTTCTTCTACTTGTGCGCCCTGCCCTCGACCATTTCTTCCTCGGTGGCCCTGACCGGCAGCGCCGGTGGCAACGTGCCAGCGGCGATTCTCAACGCCAGCCTGTCCAGCGTGCTGGGGGTGGTCCTGACGCCACTGCTGGTCAGCCTGGTGGTCGGGCGCGGCGCCGGTGGCATCGACCTGGGCTCGACCCTGCTCGACCTGTGCCTGATGTTGCTGTTGCCGCTGGTGCTCGGGCAGTTCCTACGGCGCTGGCTGGCCGGCTTCTTCGGGCGCTACAAACGCTACACGAGCATCATCGACAAACTGGTGATCCTGCTGCTGGTCTACGCCGCGTTCTGCAATTCGATGGTTTCCGGCATCTGGCAACAGCAGGGCAACGGCGTGTTGTTCAGCGCAGTGATCGGCAGTGCGGTACTGCTGGCGATTATCCTGTGGACAACCACCCGCACCGCCCGGGCCTTGCACTTCAACAGCGCCGATGAAGTCGCAGCGGTGTTCTGCGCCAGCAAGAAATCCCTCGCGGCCGGCGTGCCGATGGCCGCGTTGATTTTCGGCAACAACCCAGGTCTTGGCTTGATCCTGCTGCCGATCATGATCTACCACCCGTTGCAGTTGATCGTCTGCTCGATCCTTGCCGAGCGTTACGCGAGCCGCCACCGGGCGCAAGCTGCTCGCCCAAGCGACGCACTGCTCAACGCTCGATAATCGCCGTCACCCCCTGGCCGGCAGCGGCGCAGATGGAAACCAGTCCTCGACCGCGCCCTGCGGCATCGAGCAGCTTGGCCAGGTTAGCGACGATTCGCCCGCCCGTGGCAGCGAACGGATGCCCGGCAGCCAAAGAGCTGCCCTTGATGTTCAAGCGGCTGCGGTCGATCGCTCCCAGCGGTGCATCGAGGCCCAGCCGGGTCCTGCAATAGTCCGGATCTTCCCAGGCCTTGAGGGTGCACAGCACCTGGGCCGCGAAGGCTTCGTGGATCTCGTAGTAATCAAAATCCTGCAAGCTCAGGCCATTGCGCGCCAGCAGCCGCGGCACGGCGTAGGCCGGGGCCATCAGCAGCCCTTCGGCGCCGTTGACGAAATCCACCGCCGCCGTTTCACCGTCGCGCAGATACGCCAGGATCGGCAAACCACGGGCCTGGGCCCATTCTTCGCTGCCCAACAGGACCAGCGAGGCGCCATCGGTCAGTGGCGTAGAGTTTCCAGCCGTCAGCGTGCCCTTGGCGCTTTTTTCGAAAGCGGGTTTGAGGGACGCGAGTTTTTCCAGGGTCAGGTCCGGGCGCAGGTTGTTATCCCGGGTCAGGCCTAGAAACGGAGTCATCAGGTCGTTATGCCAACCTTCGGCGTAGGCCGCGGCCATTTTCTGATGGCTTTCCAGGGCCAACTGATCCTGCTCCTGCCGGGGAATCTGCCAGGTCTGTGCCATCAACTCGCAGTGCTCGCCCATGCTCAGCCCGGTGCGCGGCTCGTTGATGCGCGGCAGGTCTGGCACCAGATGTTGCGGACGCAGTTGCAGGAACACCTTGATCTTCTCGGCGGTGGTCTTGGCGCGATTGGCTTGCAGGAAGATCTTGCGCAGCCCTTCATTGACCCCGATCGGTGCGTCCGAAGTGGTATCTACGCCGCCAGCAATAGCGCTATCGATCTGGCCCAGGGCGATCTTGTTGGCGACCAGCAGCACGGTTTCCAAGCCCGTGCCGCACGCCTGTTGGACGTCATAGGCCGGAGTGCTCGGGGACAGTCGCGAGCCGAGCACGCATTCACGGGTCAGGTTCATGTCACGGGAATGCTTGAGCACCGCGCCGGCCGCGACTTCGCCAATGTGCAGGCCATGCAGGTTGTAGCGCTCGATCAGCCCTTCGAGGGCGGCCGTCAGCATCGCTTTGTTGCTGGCAGTGGCATAAGGCCCGTTGGAGCGGGCGAAGGGAATGCGGTTACCGCCAATGATCGCGACGCGGCGTAGCTGAGCCATGTAGAACTCCTTGAGGGTTGCTGGTGCGCGGATGGGGCCCTAAAAGCGCCGTCCCTGCACAAGCTTAGGCTTTATCTGGTTGATCGAACGACTGATTGCCAATCGTGGTCCACACTTGGGATCTCATCAGCCGGAGTGTGTTCCATGTCTGACCGTTATATCGACTTCGCCAATTCACCCGTTGGCCTGCGCCTGGTCGGAGCCCTTGGCCTGCCCTCGCCGGTGCGCCTGGAGCGTTGGCAGGCCGGGCGGCTGCGTCCGGTGGAGGGCGCGCTACTGCTGGGCGGCGGTGCGCTGATCGAGCAGATTGGCACGTTCGCCAAACGCCTGACCGACGCTATCTACGTGTACGGCGGCGAACCGACTCTGGCGACTGAATGGATCCCCGGCCACGGCCCGAAAATCAAGGCCGTGGTGTACGACGCCAGCCACCTGGCGCAGGTCGATCAGCTCAAGCAGTTGCGCGAGTTCTTCCAGCCCTTGATGAAAAATCTCGACCGCAGCGCCCATGTCGTGATCCTTGGCCGCGCACCGGAACATCTTGCCGACCCGTTCGCGGCCAGTGCCCAGCGGGCGTTGGAGGGTTTCAGTCGATCCCTCGCCAAGGAGCTGCGCCACGGTGGGACATTGCAGTTGTTGTATGTCGGCGATGGCGCCGAAACCCAGCTGGAAGGCGCGCTGCGGTTTTTCCTGTCGCCCAAGAGCGCCTTTGTGTCGGGACAGGTCATTCGTCTCAATGCCTGCGCGACCCAGGTCCATGACTGGACCCGACCACTGACCGGGCTCAAGGCCCTGGTCACCGGCGCTGCACGGGGGATCGGCGCCGCCATCGCTGAAACCCTGGCCCGCGATGGTGCCGACGTGATCCTGCTGGATGTGCCTCAGGCCAAGACTGACCTTGATGCCTTGGCTGCGCGCTTGAGCGGGCGCAGCCTGACCCTGGACATTTGCGCCGAGGACGCGGCGGCGCAGTTGATCGAACATTTGCCCGATGGGGTCGACATCGTGGTGCACAACGCCGGGATCACCCGCGACAAAACCCTGGCCAACATGACGCCGGAGTTCTGGGACGCAGTGTTGGCGGTCAATCTCAATGCGCCGCAGGTGCTGACCAAGGCCCTGCTCGACAGCGGCACCCTGCGAGACAATGGCCGGGTGGTGTTGCTGGCGTCCATCAGCGGCATCGCCGGCAACCGTGGGCAGACCAACTACGCCGCGAGCAAGGCCGGCTTGATCGGGCTGGCCAAGGCCTGGGCTCCCGCTTTGCAGCCTAGAGGCATCAGTATCAATGCGGTGGCGCCGGGCTTCATTGAAACCCGGATGACGGCCGAAATTCCCTTCGCCCTGCGCGAAGCCGGACGGCGCATGAGTTCCCTCGGCCAGGGCGGCCTGCCCCAGGACGTCGCGGAAGCAGTGGCGTGGCTCGCCCAACCGGGCACCGGCGCCGTGACCGGCCAGGCGCTGCGCGTGTGTGGGCAAAGCCTTTTGGGAGCATGACAATGACGATCCAATGGCAAGAGGTCAGCGCCGCGCCTTCCATGTCGGCGCTGTACTCCAAGGCGGCGACTCGGCGCAAGGTCACTGGAAAGGTATTACCGGAGCAGGGATTGCGCCAGGTGCTTCAGGTCGATCAGCAGCGCCTGGCGGCCTATCGCAAGGTTTGTGGCTTCAGCGATAACGGATTGCTGCCCCCGACCTATCCCCACGTCATGGCGTTTGCCTTGCAAATGCAGTTGCTCACCGCTCGGGAATTTCCGTTCCCGCTGCTGGGGTTGATTCACTTGAGTAACCGCATCCGGGTGTTGCGGCCCATGGGCGGTGTCAGTCAGGTCCGGGGCAGTGTTCATGTGGAGAACCTGCAAGCCCACCCCAAAGGGGCGGTGTTCGAGCTGGTGACACGGATTGATGACCAACTGGGATTGCTGTGGGAAGCCAGCAGCCAGATGCTCTGCAAGGGCGTTAAGCTTGACGGTGCGCTGGTGGAAGATGCGCCTGCGGCCAGCCCGGTGTTGGTCGAAGTGGCGCGCTGGGCGGCACCGGCCGACATTGGCCGGCAATATGCCAAGGTGTCGGGGGACTACAACCCGATCCACTTGAGCGGCCTCAGCGCCCGACTGTTCGGCTTCCCCACCGCCATCGCCCATGGCTTGTGGAACAAGGCCAGGACCGTCGCGGCCCTGGACAGCCACCTGCCCGAGGCCAATGTGGAAATCGAGGTGACCTTCAAGAAACCGGTGCGTTTGCCCAGCGAGGTGACATTGCAGGCCAGCGCGGCGGGGTCCAGTGGGGATTTGCGCTTGATCGGGGCGGGGGAGCTTGAACATATGGTGGGGGGCTGGCGACCGGCAGGGTGAGCTGGGATCGGGGGGTCAGCTTGGAGCTATGTAGAATGTGCCGCCCTCATCGCGAGCAGGCTCGCTCCCACAGTCGATCTCGGGTGTCCATTGATTCAGCGCTCACCACCATTCCTCTGTGGGAGCGAGCCTGCTCGCGATAGCGGTGGGTCAGCTTGCCTCTGTGCTGAATGCTCCGCCGTCTTCGCGGGCAAGCCCGCTCCCACATTAGATCTCGGGTGTTCACAGATTCAGCGCTCACCACCATTCCCCTGTGGGAGCGAGCTTGCTCGCGATGGCGGTGGGTCAGCATGCCTCTGTGCTGAATGCGCCGCCGTCTTCGCGGGCAAGCCCGCTCCCACAGTCGATCTCGGGTGTTCATGGATTCAGCGCTCACCAACATTCCCCTGTGGGAGCGAGCTTGCTCGCGATAGCGGTGGGTCAGCTCGCCTCTGTGCTGAATGCGCCGCCGTCTTCGCGGGCAAGCCCGCTCCCACAGTGATCTCGGGTGTTCACAGATTCAGCGCTCACCACCATTCCCCTGTGGGAGCGAGCCTGCTCGCGATAGCGGTGGGTCAGCTTGCCTCTGTGCTGAATGCGCCGCCGTCTTCGCGGGCAAGCCCGCTCCCACAGTCGATCTCGGGTGTTCATGGATTCAGCGCTCACCACCATTCCCCTGTGGGAGCGAGCCTGCTCGCGATAGCGGTGGGTCAGCTTGCCTCTGTGCTGAATGCGCCGCCGTCTTCGCGGGCAAGCCCGCTCCCACAGTCGATCTCGGATGTTCATGGATTCAGCGCTCACCAACATTCCCCTGTGGGAGCGAGCTTGCTCGCGATGGCGGCGCGTCGGCTTGCATCAATGTTGGAGAGTCACCGCGGTGGATAATTGGCCAGGATCCGCCCCACAGTCTCGCGCACGGCGTTGCTGCGGTCGTTGGGGTTGGGGGAGTTGCTGAGCAGTTGTTCATCGCTGCCGCGCCACACCAGTTTGCCGTCCTTGCCGTCGAGCAGGTCGATCTGCACGGTGGCGACTTTGTAGCTGATGTTGCGGGTCTCGTTGTACATGGGCCCGCCCCAATAGCCATTCCAGGGTCCACCCCAACCGCCGCCATAGTTGGTGGTCACTTGCTGTTGGCGGTCCTCGACGATCAGATAGGCCTGGACCTGCACATCCCCTCGCCCGCCAGACGGCGCCGGACGCAGGCCGCGTTGGTCGAGCTGGTCGGCCACGGCCTGGCGGATCCGCTGTTCGGTCAGGTCGCTCTTGATCCGTGGATCATCGGGGCGGTATTGCAGCGCCGGCTCTTTCCAGCTCCAGCTGCGATACGCCGCAAAATCACGAGTGGTGTCGAAGTCATGGTTGAGCTGGTTGGAAGCGCAGGCTCCCAACAGCAGTGTGAAAGCCAGTACAGCAAGCCGGCGAAACATGATTTTTCTCCGTTGCGTTGATCAACTGGGTGGATAAGCCGCCATGGCTTTTTCCACCGCCTCACGAATGGCATCGGTACGCTCGCTCTGGTTGCCGCGCTGGCTGGTCTCGGCGCTGGCGCTCCACACCGGTTGGCCGTTGCGAGCGTCGAACAGATCGACCCGGACCACCACGACCTGCTCCTGATACGTGCGCACCATCGGCACCGTGTGGTACATGCCATAACCCGGGCCGTAGCGGTCATAGCGGTTATAGCCGCCGTAATAGCCGGCATCATAATCATCCCGGACCTGACGCACGCGGGTCTCCAGGCGCAGGTCGGCGCTGACGAACAGGTCGGCCGATCGGTTGTCGTGCAACGGCCGCAGGCCACGCTGGTCCAGGGCCTCGCTCACCGCTTCGGCCACCTGGGCCGAGTCCGCCCAGGCGGTGCCTGGCGGCAGGCGTCCATTGAGCCAGGCCCAACTGCGATAGCGCCCGTAGTCCCGAGGCGGCGCGGGATAGGCGCTGCGGTCGAACACCGTGGCCGCCTCGGGCGGTGCCGGTGGCAGTGGATTGGACGTGGCGACATAAGGGTTGCTGCCCTGACAGGCCGCAAGCCCCAGGCACAGTAGCAACAACCCTGAACGACTGCTCATTCCGCTCTCCCGATTACGCCCTGATCAACGGGGCCGACAGATCCAGTGCAGGTAACGCCCCAGCCCGGCAAACGCTGGATGGCGACGATGGGCCAGCTCCATTTCCAGCAACTGCGCCAGCTCCACGCGGCCCTGGAACTCCACCGGCATGTAGTCATGAAAAACCCGCACGCCACTCTGGCGTTCGACCTGCCACAGGCTTTCAAGTTGCGCCGCCAATTCCCTCGGATCAAGCGGTTGTTGCGGCGTCAGGCTCTGTTTTTCACCGGCCATGTCGTTTTTGCGCAACTTGCGGAAATGCCCCTTGAGCAGATTGCGATACACCAACGCGTCACGATTGTAGAACGCCAGCGACAGCCAGCCGCCAGGCGCCGTGAGCTGATGCAGCACTGGCAGGATCGCGTGGGGCTCGGCCAGCCATTCCAGCACCGCATGACACAGCACCAGGTCGTATGGCTCGGTCAATTGACCCAGCAGATCCTGCCACGGCGCCTGGATGAACGTGGCGTTCTGGCCGGCTTCGGCAAACCGCTGGCGAGCGCCTTCGAGCATCGGCTCGGCGGGCTCGGCCAGGGTCACCTGATGGCCTCGCTCGGCCAGCCACAACGCCATGTGGCCCAGGCCGGCGCCGATGTCGAGCACGCGCAACGGTCGGTCCGGCAAGGCTTCCAGCAGATCGGCCTGAAGCACCGCCAGACGGATCGCGCCTTTGGCCCCTCCGTAGATTTTCTCGGCAAAACGCGTGGCGAGCTGATCGAAATGACGGTCACTCATTGGCCGAACCGCCGTTCACTGTCGGCCAGCTTGCTGCGTACCACCGCGTCCATGTCCAGCCCCAACTCACTGCATAACAGCAACAGGTACAGCACGATGTCGCCGACCTCTTGCCCGGCGTGGGCCAGCTTGTCGGCGGGCAGTTGGCGCGACTGGTCCTCGGTCAGCCACTGGAAGATCTCCACCAGCTCGGCCATCTCGACGCTGGCGGCCATGGCGAGGTTTTTCGGGCTATGAAATGGCCGCCAATCGTTACGGTCACGAATGGCATGCAGGCGTTCGGTCAGTTCAACAAGGTTCATCGGGTTCTCCTGAATGCCCATAGCTTCGGGGGGATGACGGGGGAAGGCAAGCGCCTCGGTACGAAGCGGCAATTTGCCCCATAATCGAACGATTGCGACCGCTACAGCTCCTACAATCAGGAGCCAGAAGCTCAACCAAAACCCCCTCTGATCAGGATGCACACATGCAGGTAGAAAGCTTTTTCGAATGGCTCGGCCAGGCGCTCGGTTCGGTGATCCGGTTCATCGTCGACCTGCTCAGCGGCCTCTTCAACACCCTGGCCAATGCCGGCGGCAATTTCGTCGACGGCCTGTCCCGCGCCCTGGGCATGGACACCTCGATCATCAGCATCATCGCCCTGATCCTCGGGCTGATGCTGCTCTACTCGGCGATCCGCGCGTTCATGCGAGCCTCGATCATCCTGGGCATCATCTGGTTGGTGCTGGGGCTTTGGTTGTTGAGTTGGATTATTCACTAAGCTCACCACCATCCTCCTGTGGCGAGGGAGCTTGCTCCCGCTGGGCTGCATGGCAGCCCCCAAATGAGCTGACGCAATCCTCCAGGCAGACCGCACCAGCCGGTTTTACGACGGCTGCGCCGCCGAGCGGGAGCAAGCTCCCTCGCCACAGGTTTTGAGTGTCTCGTAAGTCACGTATTGGAAACGATAACCCCGGGAACCGGCTACAATCGCGCTCCACCCAGGAGCCTTCATGTCCAAGCTGATCGCCGACTGGCGCGACCGCCTGACCCATCGCCGGGTCTGGGCGTTGGCTGCGCCGATGATTCTTTCGAACATTTCCGTGCCGCTGGTGGCGTTGGTGGACAGTACCGTCATCGGCCATCTGCCCCATGCCCATCAGTTGGGCGCGGTGGCAGTTGGCGCGAGCCTGTATACGGTGCTGGCGTGGGCCATGGGGTTCTTGCGCATGGGCTCCACCGGGTTCGCCGCCCAGGCCGCCGGGCGCGGTGACGGCGCGGCGCTGCGGCAGGTGCTGGCGCAAGGTCTGCTGCTGGCGATGGGGTTGGCGGTGGTGCTCGGTGTCGTCGGTGTGCCGTTGAGTGGCGTGGCGTTGCACTTCATGCAGCCTTCGGCCGAACTCGAGCAATTGACCCGGGATTTTTTCCATACCCGACTGTTCGGCCTGCCAGCGGCGCTGGCCAGTTATGCGCTGGTGGGCTGGTTTCTCGGTGCGCAGAATGCCCGGGCGCCGCTGGCGATCCTGCTGGTGACCAACCTGGTGAACATCGTCTTGAACGTGTGGTTCGTGATCGGCCTGGACTGGGGCGTGATCGGCTCGGCCCGGGCCTCGGTGGTGGCCGAATGGACCGGCGCGCTGGTAGGCCTGGCACTGGCCCACAAAACCCTGCGCGCCTGGCCGGGGCCGATTGCCTGGGCGGCGCTCGGCTTATGGCAGAACTGGCGCCCGCTGCTGGCGGTGAACCGGGACATTTTCATTCGCAGCCTGGCGCTGCAAGCGGTGTTTTTCCTGATCACGGTGCAAGGCGCGCGCCTGGGTGATGCGACGGTGGCGGCCAATGCGTTGCTGCTCAACGGGCTGCTGTTGACCGCCCATGCCCTGGACGGCCTGGCCCATGCGGTCGAAGCGCTGTGCGGCCACGCCATTGGCGCCCGCGACCGGCTGGCCCTGCGCCGCGCGCTGGTGGTGTCCAGCGGCTGGTCATTGATTGCCAGCATCGGCTTTGCGCTGCTGTTCCTGCTCGCCGGCCATTTGTTCATCGACCTGCAGACCAGCATCGCCGAGGTGCGCGACACCGCTTACCGCTACCTGCCTTACCTGGCGGCCCTGCCGCTGATTGCGGTGTCGAGCTACCTGCTCGACGGGCTGTTCATTGGCGCGACCCGCGCCCGGGAAATGCGCAACGGCATGCTGTTGACCCTGCTGCTGACGTTGCCCATCGCCTGGGCATTGCAAGGGTTGGGCAACCACGGGCTGTGGATCACCTTCCTGTTGTTCATGGCCCTGCGCAGCCTGACCCTCGGCACGATCGCCTGGCAGTTGCAGCGACACGACCGCTGGCTTGCATACAGCGGGCAATAACCGCTCAACCCTGTCCGCCCTGCCAATGTCGGCGCAGTTGATCCAGACGCTCGCGTTGCGAACCGTGCACCGGTCCCGGCTGCGCATCGGGGTATTGCAGGCGTAGCCACAGCCAGTCGTCGAGCACCGGCCGCTCGGTGAACCCCAACGCCAAGCCCTGCTGCAAGTCGTCCCAAAGCCGACGATAATCCTGCCCGGTGGAACGGGACCACTGCCAGGCATGCCGCTCCAGCAGGCACAACTGCAGCTGGCTCTGCTGGTGGTCGCTGAGGCTGTGTTCATTTTCCAATGCCGCCACCGGTAATCCCGGATTGGACAACTGCTGCCAACCCTGGCTGCCGATCGCCCGGTCGGCCCAGGTGCCGCCAAACCAGCGCAGCAGGCGGATCGGACCCAGCCAGCAGCTGAGCGATTGCGGGTCGCAACCGTCGAAGAAATAGCTGGCGGTGTGCGGGTTGTAGTAGTTCAGCAGCGCTTTGTGATGCAGACCCAGCGTCACCGTCAGCATGCGCCGCAGATGCACCAGCAGTTGTCTGGCTGGCGCCGGGCTGATCAACAGCAGCCCAGGCCAGGACCGTGGATCCAGATGGCAGAGACTGAGCAGCGCCGGCGACTGGCGCAGATCCACCAACAGCGGGCCATGCTCCCTGACCCCATGCAACTCGGTGCCTTCGAACAAGGCAAAGCGCCGGGCCTCGGCGAACTGCTCTTGCAGCAGCCGTGCGGCCGTGGGTGCGCCCGGTACGTCGAGCAGCAACCATTGAGGCGTCGCCCCCGACATGGCCGCAGCGCTCACGGAGCCACTCGCGTGAGCATCCGACAGGTACACAATGGCTGGGCGCAAGGACTGAAACAGCCACCACCAGGCAACAGGCACAGCAACACCAGCGGCTCGGCACTGCGAATGGCGGACAACAGCTTCGGATCGACCGCCGATGGCAGAGGATCGGGAGACGTCGCGCCAGCGCTGGACTCATCCGGCCGGCCTGAATCGAGGAAGGCGCTGACCAGCGGCCGATCCGGGTCACCTTCGATAAAACTCACCAACACCTCGGTGCCGTCGAGCAGCCTCCCCAGCCCGTCGGCGGCCAGCTCCGGCGCCAGCGGCAGCCAGCAATGGCTGGGACTGGCGCCCTCGCCCTGATAGGCCCAATCGAACTGCACCGCTACCCGTCCCGCCTCCTGCAGCGCCGGCTCGTCCACTTCAACCACCCAGCCGCGCTGCCGGCTCATCATCCGCGGCTTTGCAGGGACCCGCTCGACCACAAACGGAACACCCCATTCAATGGCCTGGAAATGATTGCCATACAGGCCCGCCTGGGCGCGATGCTCGACCTTGGTCAGCAACCAGCGCCGGTTCCAGCCTGCAAAGGAATACCCCTCGAGCGTCAACACCTGGGCGCAATGCAGGGCCGGCAAGTCACTGCGGCCCTGGGCGGCCAGCGCCGATGCCGTATCGGTCTGCACACTGAATGTCCGCACTGCGGGGGCATCCGCATCGCCACCGTAAATCACCTCGCCGGTAGGTGGAAAGCTTGCGCGATGATCAGCGAAAACCAGGGAATGTCCCTGCCGGGTATGTTCGAAATGAAAGTGGATACCCGCCTCGGCGCAGACGCGTTGGAGAAACTGCAGGTCCGACTCCCGGTATTGGGTGCAGACGTCTCGTAACGGATAGTCACCCGTCAAGTCCAGGCACAGGCTGCGTCCGCTGATGCCGTGGGCCTTGAGCACCTGGCGGATGATCTGCGGCACTGAACGGGCGCTGAAAACCCGCTGGCTGAAGCGCTGCGCCAGGCAGGCCAGTTTCGGCCCGATGCGCACCTGGCAGGCGCCTCCTTGGCGAGGTTGGACCAACTGGTGCAATTGGCCGTGGATGCCCTGGCCCCCGCGCCCGAAACTCAACCAGACGCTGCGGTACATCAGGCTTTGCAGATCCAGTGCCGGATCGCCAAGCAACACCTGCGCCTCGAAGACGAAGGGTTCGCTGATGGCTTCGTTGCCAGTAAAGGCCAGGACGACGAAGGGTTCAGGCAGACCGGCAATCTCCAGTCGGAATGATGACTCGCTGGCTGGGTCGGACATCGGCGTTTCTCTACAGGAGGGGCGGCCGGGGATTCTCGCCGAGAGCCAGGGCGGAGTAGAGAGCCGAAGTACAAGTTCGGAAAGGGACTACACGAAATAAGGACAGCACTGCTTAAAAACACCGAGTTACGGAATTAGCAGCAGCACAAATGAGAATGCCCTCCGGGACTATCGGAAAAATCCCGCAACATGCGGGATCGTTTCTGACAGATCGGAGGGCATTGCTGATCCGTTGAAGATGGCGCTGGACTCATCCTGTGGCGAGGGAGCTTGCTCCCGCTGGGCTGCGCAGCAGCCCCAAAACAGGCTGACGCAATCTCTCAGGCAGACCGCACCAGCCGGTTTTACGACGGCTGCGCCGCCGAGCGGGAGCAAGCTCCCTCGCCACAAGGAATCCCGCCACCCTCAAGTGGACAACCCCCTGGCATAGAGGGTTGCAGCATCCTCAGGACGACAGATAAGAAGAACGCGTCAACCCCAGGCGCAAGGCATCCAGGAACTGGGTGCGTTCGGCGGCGCTGATGCGGGCGCTGGCGCACTTGTCGCGGTAATGAGTCATCAGCTCCTCCGGCGATAGGTGCACGTAGCGCAGCATGTCTTCGATGGTGTCGTGGGTCTCGATACCGGCGTGGTACACGCTGCCGTCGGCGTTCTGGTAGATGTTCACCGAGTCGGTGTCACCGAACAGGTTGTGCATGTCGCCGAGGATTTCCTGGTAGGCGCCCACCAGGAAGATGCCCAGCAGGTAGTCTTCGCCAGGGTTGAGGGCATGCACCGGCAGGCTGGTCTCGATGCTCTGCTCGTCGACGTACTGCTTGATCTTGCCGTCGGAGTCGCAGGTCAGGTCTTGCAGTACGGCACGGCGCAGCGGCTCTTCGTCAAGGCGATGCAGCGGCAGGATCGGCAGCACCTGGCCGATGGCCCAGGTGTCCGGCAGGCTCTGGAACACCGAGAAGTTGCAGATGTACTTGTCGGCGAGCTTGTCGTTGAGTTCGTCCAGCACCTGGCGGTGAGAGCGTTGGCGGGCCTTGAGCGAGTTGTGCAGGCGGCGGCACACGGCGAAGTAGCACTGCTCGGCCAGGGCTTTTTCCGCCAGGGTCAGCTTGCCGTCGGCGTACTGGGCGGCTACGTCGCTCATGTAGTGAGTGGCGCGCCAGTAGGTCTCGGTGACCATCTCGATGTCAGTCGGGCCCAGCAGGTCAACCAGCCACTGCACGGTCTCCGGCAGTTGCTCCTTGTTCTCGATCACCGGCACGTCATCGTTGTGTTTCTCGACGTCGGTCACCTGTACCACCAGCATCGCGTGGTGAGCCGTCAGCGACCGACCGCTTTCCGAGAAGATGTGCGGATGCGGCAAGCCCTGGGCGTCGCAGAATTCCTTGAGCATGCCGACCACGACGCCGGCGTAGTCGTCCATGTCGTAGTTGATCGAGCTGGCATTGCGCGAGTGAGTACCGTCGTAGTCCACCCCCAGGCCGCCGCCAACATCGATGTGATCCACCGGCAGGCCGAGGTTGCGCAGCTCGCCGTAGTAACGGATCGCTTCCTTGAAACCGTGCTGGTAGTCGGCCAGGTTGGCGATCTGCGAGCCCATGTGGAAGTGCAACAGGCGGATGCCCTGGTCCAGGCCAGCGGCGCGGAAACGCTCGACCACAGACAGCAATTGCGCGGCCGACAAGCCGAACTTGGACTTCTCGCCACCGGTGTCGGCCCACTTGCTCGACGCCAGGGACGACAGGCGCACCCGCAGGCCCACCTGTGGCTTGACCTTGAGGGAGGTGGCTTCTTCGATTACCAGGCCGACTTCGGACTCTTTTTCGATGACGATGAATACATTGTGGCCCAGCTTCTGGCCCATCAGCGCCAGCCGGATGAACTCACGGTCCTTGTAGCCGTTGCAGACGATGGTCCCGCCCTTCGGTGCCAGGGCCAGCACCGCCAGCAGCTCCGGCTTGGAACCGGCTTCCAGACCGATGGAAACGTTCTGGGTGGCGATAATGTTCTCGATCACCGCCTCCTGCTGGTTGACCTTGATCGGGTAGAGCGCGGTGTATTTGCTCTGGTATTCCAGGCGCGCGATATTGCTGTCGAACGCGCCGGTGAGCTGGCGCACGCGGTCTTGCAAAATGTCCGGGAAGCGCACCAGCAAAGGCAGCGACAGGCCACTCTGGCGCAACTGGTCGACCTGCTCGAACAGGTCGATGGGCGAGCTGCCGGGACCGTTCGGACGGACTTCGACGCGACCGGCTTCATTGATCGCGAAATAACCGGCCCCCCAATGGCGAATCCCGTAAACACTGCGGCTGTCCGCAACTGTCCATTGGCTGCCATCGTCTTTGCGTGTGCGTCGTACGGACATCGAAGTCCCCTATAAAGAAGTCAAAATGCACCATCCGGTCGGAGGCTGGGGCAGTCTAGAGAGTGAAAATGACGAATTGTCTGTCAGCAGGGTAGACCCTGCTGTCAGCGATGAGTTTAGAAACCCGTTCAGAACAGGCTCTGTGAAAACCATGCGGGCGATCCCGTACGCAGGGTCCGGATCCAGCCGAGGGTGGTTTTCACAGAGGCTGCTAGCCGCCGGATTTCTTGGCCTTGAAACCGTGCTTGACCAACTCCGCGAGCAACAGCTCGACGTGGTCACCCTGGATCTCGATGACGCCGTCCTTCAACGCGCCACCGGTGCCGCAGCGTTTCTTCAACGTCGTCGCCAGTTCCTTGAGCGCGTCTTCGGCCAGTGGCACGCCGGTGATCGTGGTCACCGTCTTGCCGCCACGGCCTTTGCTTTCACGGCGCACGCGGGCGATGCCATCACCTTGGGGGATGACGGTCTGTTTGCAGATGCAGGCATCCACCGGTTGACGGCAATCAGGGCAATGACGACCGGCGTCGGTAGAAAATACCAGGCCGCCCAGGGCGGCGAAGGATGCGGCTTTTTTGGCCACCGGCAATCCTCTCGGGAGGACAAAGACTGGTCGAAGGGCAACCTGCCCCGACCGCGAAGCCCCACTCAGGCAGGGGCAGCGCTACTGGACCGCAGACGCGGTACAGCTTGAAAAGTCGCGCAGTGTAACGGCAAAAAGCCGACTTGCTAAGGGCCTATCGGCGCCAATTTATAGCTTCTTTGCGACGCGTTCCCCATGGACCCGCAAATAGCGCTCGAGTGCCGCCAGGGAGTCCGGGCAGTAAGGCTTGCGCTGGATTTCGTCGAGCACTTGTTCGATGGGCAAAAAACGCGCTTCGAGCACTTCTTCAGGTTGCAGGACCAGCGGACCGTCCCACACCGCCGAGAAGGCCGAGCACCATAGGCGGCTGCCGGGATCCTCGAAGTAGAAATGGTCGTGGGCCGTCAGCTCGACGTCGCTCACGCCCAGCTCTTCCGCCAGTTCACGGGCAGCCGACTCGGCGTAGGTCTCGTTCGCCTGGACCATGCCCCCCGCCGCAACATCCCAGAACCCCGGGTAGATCGCCTTGCTCAGGGTGCGCCGGTGCACGCACAGTTCACCGGCGGAGTTGAACAGCATGATGTAGGTGCCGCGGCCGATCAGCCCTCGCTCACGCAGGTCCGAACGCACCAGGCTGCCGAGCAGGTTGTCGTGCTCATCGACCCAAGCGATCAGCTCGGCATCCGAGGCCGCTCGGTGAGCGACCTCCCGGCTGCTGTCATTCATGGATCAGCCCTGGTTGAGTAACTGCCGCAAGTCGATGACCGCCGCGTTGGCCCGGGAAATGTAGTTGGCCATTACCAGCGAGTGATTCGCCAGGACACCGAAGCCGCTGCCGTTGAGGATCATCGGGCTCCAGACCGGTTCCTGGGAGGCTTCCAGCTCACGAATGATCTGCCGCACGCTGACCGTGGCGTTCTTTTTCGCCAGCACGTCGGCGAAATCCACTTCGATGGCGCGCAACAGGTGCGACAGCGCCCAGGCCTGGCCACGAGCTTCATAGAACACGTTATCGATCTGCAACCATGGGGTCTCGACCACCTCTTCATCCACCTGCGGCACCTGGCCCGGCGCCGGGATCTCGGTTTTCAGCGCGGTGTTGAGCTTGACCCGACCGACGCTGGCCGACAGGCGCTGGGACAGCGAACCCAGGCGCGTTCCCACATCCCCCAGCCAGTTGTTCAGGTTGTCGGCCCGGGCGTAGAACAGCGCGCTTTTCTGGCCAGGATCGGACAGGCGTGCCTGGTAGCGGCTCAGGGAATTGATGCCTTCCTGGTACTCCGACTCACTGGAAGGCAGCACCCAGCTGCGGTTATCGAAGTTGAAGCGCGGCTCGGCCTTGGCCAGGTCGGCATCTTCGGCGGACTGGGACTGGGAGCGGGCGAAATCCTTGCGCAAAGCGCGGCTCAAGTCGCGGACCTGCACCAGCACGCCGTATTCCCAGCTCGGCATGTTGTCCATCCACAGGCCCGGCGGGAAGCGGTCGTTGGAAATGTAGCCGCCCGGCTTGGTCAGCAGGGTCCCGGCCACGTTCTTGAGGGTTTCGACGGTGGTGTAGCCCACCACCATTTGCCGGCCATCCTTTTCAGCGGCGGCCTGGGCCGTCTGCTGCACCGGGAACAACGCGGGTTCCTGGCTCCAGTACCAGCCGATGGCGATGGTGACCAGCAGGTACAAGCCGATCAGCGTGGCCAGCGCCCGGCTGAAAAACAGCCCACCCAGGTAGCTGCGGGTGTCCGATTTCGGTTCGGCGGCACGTTCGGGCGCGCTGCCCGCGCGGTTTTTCCAGTCCAGCATGGTGATGTCCCTTCAATCACTTGAGTTCACGGTTCGACCACAACCCTACGTCATCGTGCCTGCCCTGGCGCGCGATAATGCGGCGCCCATCATGCCGGTCGCGACAGGAGAATCGGACAGCCACTATAAAGGAAGCGTTGCCATCGGCCTATGAGACTGGCGGGTCACAAACTGAATTTCACGCCAGGGCAGATTATTGACGTATGACACTCATGGAAATGAAAAGAGGTGCTAGCATAGAGCCACCAGTCGATCTCAGCATGCACCCTAACTAGTAGTCAGGATATGACCGAGCCAGAAGACCCCAGCCGTGAGCGCCTCAAGCACCACTTTGCCCAGCGGGTAATTCATCAGGCTCGTCAGATCCTGGAGATCTGGCAGCGCCTGCAACGCAGTGAATGGTCAAGCACCGACCTGTCGGAGCTCAGCGAAGCCAATTTGCGTCTGCTGCGCTTTGCCGAACGCTTTGAACAACCCGAGCATTCGCAGCTTGCCCAGGGCATCAGCCAGTCGCTGCAAGCGGTGGATGCCAACCGCGGGCGCCTGAGCAGCCAGCTGATCACTGAAATCAATCGACTGATGCAACGCTTGTCCCGCACCGGCCTGCGCCACGGCGACCAGCTCGAACAGACCTTCCTGCCACCGCTGCGCAAACCCATCTACGTGCTGTTGCAAGACCACGACCGCGCCGAGCGCCTGGCCAAACAGCTGGAATTTTTCGGTCTCAGTGCCCAGGCGTTGAACAGTGTCGCAGCCTTCCGAGCCTCAATGGTCGAGCGCCTGCCCGCGGCGATTGTCATGGACGTGGACTTCAGCGGCCCCGGCGCGGGCCTGAAACTGGCGGCCGAAGCCCAGGAAGGCCTGGAACAGCCGTTGCCATTGTTGTTTTTCAGCCTGCTGGAAACCGACACGCCGACGCGTCTTGCAGCCGTACGCGCTGGCGGGCAGGAGTTCCTCACCGGCACCCTCGAAGCGTCGAGCCTGCTGGAAAAGATCGAAGTGCTGACCTGCGTTGCCCAGTACGAACCTTACAAAGTGCTGATCATCGACGACTCCCGCGCCCAGGCCTTGCACACCGAACGCCTGCTAAACAGTGCCGGCATCGTCACCCGTACGCTGATCGAGCCGATCCAGGCCATGGCCGAGCTGGCGGATTTCCAGCCGGACCTGATCATCCTCGATATGTACATGCCGGCCTGCACCGGCACCGAGCTGGCCAAAGTCATCCGCCACAACGACCGCTACGTCAGTGTGCCGATCATTTACCTGTCCGCCGAAGACGACCTGGACAAACAGCTCGACGCCATGAGCGAAGGCGGCGATGACTTCCTGACCAAACCGATCAAGCCCCGCCACCTGATCACCACCGTGCGCAACCGCGCGGCGCGGGCCCGCAACCTCAAGGCGCGAATGGTGCGCGACAGCCTGACCGGTCTGTACAACCACACCCACATCCTGCAACTGCTGGAAGATTGCAGCTTCCGTGCGCGCCGCGAGGGCAAGCCGCTGAGCTTTGCCATGCTCGACATCGACCATTTCAAACGGGTCAATGACAGCCACGGCCACCCCATGGGCGACCGGGTGATCAAGAGCCTGGCGCTGTTTCTCAAGCAGCGCCTGCGCAAGACCGATTTCATCGGCCGTTATGGGGGCGAGGAATTCGCCATCGTCATGCCCGACACCGATATCGAGGCGGCCTGCAAGGTGCTGGATGAAATCCGCCAACGCTTTGCCGAGATCCACTATCCGGCCCAGCCCCACGACTTGTGGTGCACCTTCAGCGCCGGCGTGGTGGAAATGAGCGAGGACAGCGACAGCCTGATGATGGCCAGCCAGGCGGACGAAGCCTTGTACCGCGCCAAGCACGCCGGACGTAACCGCGTGCAGAGCGCCCGGCAATCAAAGCAAAGTGCCACTTTTTCATCGGAATCAACCGATTCGGTCATAAACCTGTAACCCAAGCGCAATAAATTCAGGCACTTACGATTCTGCCCGTGGTAGACACTCGATGCGCCTGAAGCTGCTGACCAATCTCAATACCCTCCTTCTAGTCGCCGTGTGCCTGGGCCTGGGAGCCACGCTGTGGTGGTCGCAGGTCGCCCTGGAGCGGCCTTATCTGCTGATGGAGCGCTACCTGGGTCTGTCGCGGCAGTTCCAGGGCGAGGTGGCGCGCAACATCGAGGACTACCTGGGCAGCGGCGATGCCTTGCGACTGAGCGCGGCCACCCAGACCCTGGAAACCCTGCAAAAGGAACTCGACCAGTTCCCGCCGGAGCTGGCCAAGACCCTGCGCCCGAGCCTGTCCAACCTGGACGAATTCAGCAAAACCGATCTGTTGGCTGCCGGCAAATTGGCCGGTGACCCCCAGGCCTTGCTCTTACAGGCCGAACGCGAGTTGAGCGCCAGCCTCGACCAGCTTGCTCGCTACGCCAACGGTGCCCAGGCTTACCTGCCGCCGTTGTTCGAAGCGTCGCAACACCTGGGCCGGTTGTCCCTGGCGCGAGACAAACTGGTCAGCAGCGGTCGCAGCGAACTGGCCGCCGATGTGGAGCGGGAACTGGCCAGTATCCGCACCCAGGCCGAACACATCGACGGCCTGCCGCTGCTCGGCGTTACGGCCAGCAGCGAAACCGCCGGCGATGATTTTGCCGCGCTGATGGGTCTGCAAACCGAGGAAAAGGCCGTCGCCGAAGACGCCGGTGTCGCACTCAAGCGCGAGCTCAGCAGCCTGCTGGGACGCTACCCCGCCGAGCTGGCGCGCACCCGCATCCTGATCCAGAAGCGCACCGAACTGAGCAACGCCACGCACCTGAAGACTGCTGATGTACAACAGGCGATCGATGCCATGGAACCGGCGGTACGGGCCCAGCATGGACAGATCCAGGCAGAGGTCCGGTTGATCCAGGGCCTGATGATCGGCCTGATCCTGCTAATCGCGCTGCTGATCGACACCTTGCAGCGGCGCCTGGCCCGCACCCTGACGCACCTGGCGCCGGCCCTGTCGACCTGGGCCGAAGGCGACTTCAGCCATGACATCCACGTCGGCGCCAGCAACCGCGAGCTGCAAGATATCCAGGCCTCGCTCAATCGGCTGAGGGCTTACCTGGTGGACCTGGTGGGCACCATCCGGGTGAACGCCGAACAGGTCGCCGACAGCAGCCGGACCCTGGCCGACCTCAGCGGCGAATTGCACGGTGGTGCAGAGGATCAGGCCAGCGACACGGCGCTGATCCGTGACTCTCTCAGCGAACTGGAGGCGACTATCCAACAGGTCGCCGGCGATGCCAGCCAGGCCGCCGACGCCAGCCGCAGCGCCGGCCAGGCCGTGGAACAAGGGCAGAAAGTCATCGGTCTGAGCCTGACCGGCCTGCATGCCCTGGTGGGAGAAGTGCAAGGCAACGCGCAAATGATCGAACAACTGGCCGAAGAGTCGGCCACCATCGGCGGCGTGCTGACGGTGATCCGCTCGATTGCCGACCAGACCAACCTGCTGGCCCTGAACGCCGCCATCGAAGCCGCCCGTGCCGGGGAAATGGGCCGGGGTTTCGCGGTGGTAGCCGAAGAAGTCCGCTCCCTGGCCCAACGCACCGCCGGCGCCACCGCCGAGATCCAAGCCCTGATCGCCCGCCTGCAACTGGCCGCCCGCCAATCGGTAGACGGCATGCGCGCCCAGGTCGAACACGCCGAAGCCACCGCCAGCCAGGCACAAGCGGCCGACGGCGCATTGGACGAAATCGTCGGCGCCATCCAGACCATCGCCGACACCGCAGTACGCATCGCCGACGTCACCGCGCAACAAAGCGGCGCCGTCAGCGAAATCCGTGATCACAGCGAACGGATCCACCAACTGGGCGGGGACAACCTGCTGCGCATCGGCAAGGGCCGGGAACAGGGCGACAACCTGCTGGTGCTCGGTGGCAGGTTGCATAAGGCGGTGCAGGCGTTTCGGGTGTGAGCATTGGTTGTTTATTGAAACGCCTGAAGCTGCCGGAAATACCTACATGTAGATGAAGGACATCTCTGAGATGTGCATGGGAAAAATCCCTGACGCTCTTGAACGGTTATCCAGGTGCTAGGTTGCTTATCCCGAGCGCAAACGTTATGGGAGCCACCGATACAACCGGCCACATCGCGAGCAGGCTCGCTCCCACAATTGGATCGGGTACGACCGGGAGCGATAGGGCGTCTGTCGGGCAGTATCGCGAGCAAGCTTTGCCCCCCACATTTGGAACGAGGTACAACCGAAACAAACAGGCCAGCCGTGAGGCCGCCTTCGCGAGCAAGCCCGCTCCCACAATTGAATTGTGTCACGACCGGAAGAGTCAAGCCGGCCACCAGACCGCCTCGCTTTGGCTTTGGCTTTGGCTTTGGCTTTGGCTTTGGCTTTGGCTTCGGCTTTGGCTTTGGCTTTGGCTTCGGCTTTGGCTTTGGCTTTGGCTTTGGCTTTGGCTTTGGCTTCGGCTTTGGCTTTGGCTTTGGCTTTGGCTTTGGCTTCGGCTTTGGCTTTGGCTTTGGCTTTGGCTTTGGCTTTTGATCTTGGACGCCCCATTAACCACAAGGGCCGAACGCAGGCATTGCGCAGTGGGCATCCCGGCATGGATGCCGGGATAGCCGCGCTGGACCATGGATGGTCCTTCGCGGCGGGCCCACGGAGCAATGCCGGAGTGAGGGAACACCGAGCCTTGGCGAGGTGCCCAGTGGTGGGGCGAGGCGCTTTTGGTTACTTTTGGCGCCTTTTCAAAAGTGACCCGCTGTAAGAGCGGAACCATAAGTAGCCGTTACCGCAGCAATGGATATGTACTCGGCCAACAAATCCCAGGGTCAGCTATACAGGACTGGGTGACCGGATCTGGAACCATAGTCACAAATTTTTCGCAAACATCGCTCATCGTGCTGGCTATTGCCGAGAACTGGACAGTCATCAAGCCTTTGCGGCATAGTCGCCGGGCTCTGACACCTGCTCACAGATAACAAAGGAACAGCAGATGGCGACCCTATTGGTCCTGCACGGACCTAACCTGAACCTGCTCGGCACCCGTGAACCGGGCGTCTACGGCGCCGTGACGCTGGCGCAGATCAATCAGGACCTGGAGCAGCGGGCCCGCGCCGCCGGCCATCACCTGCTCTATCTGCAAAGCAACGCCGAGTACGAATTGATCGACCGCATCCATGCCGCGCGTGGCGAAGGCGTGGACTTCATTCTGATCAATCCCGCAGCTTTTACACATACAAGTGTCGCATTACGTGACGCGCTGCTGGCGGTGAGCATCCCATTCATCGAAGTGCATTTGTCCAACGTGCACAAGCGCGAACCTTTCCGCCATCACTCCTACTTCTCCGACGTAGCGGTGGGAGTGATCTGCGGCCTTGGCGCCAGCGGTTACCGACTGGCCCTGGAGGCCGCCCTGGAGCAGCTTGAAAGACCGGCAACAGCTTGAACAACAAGCGTTGAACGCCCCTGACCGACCCTTGGGAGTTGATGATTCATGGATATCCGTAAAGTTAAGAAATTGATCGAATTGCTGGAAGAGTCCGGCATCGACGAACTCGAGATCAAGGAAGGCGAAGAGTCCGTACGTATCAGCCGCCACAGCAAAGCCCCGGCTCAGCAGTTCTATGCACCGGCTCCGATGCAGGCCCCGGCTGCCGCACCGGCTCCCGCCGCACCTGTGGCTGCCGCTGCAGCGGCTCCAGCCGCAGCCGCCGCACCAGCGCTCAATGGCACCGTCGCTCGCTCGCCTATGGTCGGTACCTTCTATCGCAAATCTTCCCCGTCCTCGCCGTCCTTCGTTGAAGTGGGCCAGACCGTGAAGAAAGGCGACACCCTGTGCATCGTCGAAGCCATGAAGATGATGAACCACATCGAAGCTGAAACCAGCGGTGTGATCGAGTCCATCCTCGTTGAAGACGGCCAGCCGGTTGAGTTCGACCAACCGCTGTTCACCATCGTTTGAACCGCGGAGAGCCTTCGATGACTGCGAAGCTGGAAAAAGTCCTGATCGCTAACCGCGGTGAGATCGCCCTGCGAATCCTGCGTGCGTGCAAAGAGATGGGCATCAAGACCGTCGCCGTTTACTCCAAGGCCGACAAGGAATTGATGCACCTGGGCCTGGCAGACGAGTCCGTCTGCATTGGTCCGGCCTCGGCTGCGCACTCTTACCTGCATATCCCGGCGATCATCGCCGCTGCCGAAGTGACCGGCGCTACCGCCATTCACCCGGGCTACGGCTTCCTGGCGGAAAACGCCGACTTCGCCGAACAGGTCGAGAACTCCGGTTTTGCCTTCATCGGCCCGAAAGCCGAAACCATCCGCCTGATGGGCGACAAGGTTTCGGCCAAGCACGCCATGATCGCCGCCGGCGTACCGACCGTTCCGGGCTCCGACGGCCCGCTGCCTGAAGACGAGGAAACCGCCCTGCGCATCGGTCGCGAAGTCGGTTATCCGGTGATCATCAAGGCCGCCGGCGGCGGCGGTGGTCGCGGCATGCGCGTGGTGCACAAGGAAGAAGACCTGATTTCCTCGGCGAAACTGACCCGCTCCGAAGCAGGTGCGGCGTTCGGCAACCCGATGGTCTACCTGGAAAAATTCCTCACCAACCCACGTCACGTCGAAGTGCAGGTGCTGTCCGACGGCCAGGGCCACGCCATTCACCTGGGCGACCGCGACTGCTCGCTGCAACGTCGTCACCAGAAGGTCCTCGAAGAAGCACCGGCCCCGGGCATCGACGAGAAGGCTCGCCAGGAAGTCCTGGCACGCTGCGTCAAGGCCTGTATCGACATCGGCTACCGTGGCGCCGGCACCTTCGAGTTCCTCTACGAGAACGGTCGTTTCTACTTCATCGAAATGAACACCCGTGTTCAGGTGGAGCACCCGGTTTCGGAGATGGTCACCGGTATCGACATCGTCAAGGAGATGCTCAGCATCGCCGCCGGCAACAAGCTGTCGTTCACCCAGGATGACGTGGTCATCCGCGGTCACGCGCTGGAATGCCGGATCAACGCCGAAGACCCGAAAACCTTCATGCCAAGTCCAGGCACGGTCAAGCATTTCCATGCCCCGGGCGGCAATGGCGTTCGCGTCGATTCGCATCTGTACAGCGGTTATGCAGTCCCGCCGAACTACGACTCGTTGATCGGCAAGCTGATCACCTACGGGGCAACCCGTGACGAAGCCATGGCGCGCATGCGCAATGCGCTGGACGAAATCGTGGTGGACGGGATCAAGACCAACATCCCGCTACACCGCGACCTGACCCGCGACAAAGGCTTCTGCGAAGGCGGCGTCAACATCCATTACCTGGAACACAAGCTGGCTGAGCAGGCTTGATCTCCAAGTGATGTAAAAAGACCCCGTCCATTGGCCGGGGTCTTTTTTTGCCTGGCATTCAGGTTCAGCTCAACGCCACCGTCGGCAGCGCCTGCGCTTCGATTTGCGCCGCCGTTGCCGGCCTGCCCTGGGAGGTGTGGACGACACCATGGGCATCGGCAATCAGCGGTTCGCCGCGCACCCGCGCCATGAAACCACGCGCCCGCACCGACACCGGGTCAGTGCTGTTCTTGGCCCTCGCCAGCACCGGAATGTAATAGCGCTCCACCTGACCGCGCGACGTCTTGAACACCGAAGTGACGCCACTGCGCAGGTCCAGCGCAACGCCATAGGTGTTACCGAAGCAGGACGAGTACGACCAATGGTCCCAGACCGGCTCCAGTCCCTGGCGCCTCATTATCGAACGGACTCGCCCGCCGATGTCGGCGCCCGTGAGCCAGTCCCCGCCCACCAGAGTGACGCGAATGTCCTTGCCCGCACCTCCCAGGCGTTGCGTCACGTCCCGGACACTGCGCTCGATGAGCGGCCGGATGTTGTGATCGAAATGGATGACCGCTCCGACCCGGGTGGTCGGGTTGTACAAGGAAGCAATCACACAGGTCTGTGCATTCAGCGAGAACAGATAGTTGTCGGACACCGCCTCGCTGAACCTGGCTACCACCGCCTCACCCTGCAGCGCGCCCCTGGCCACGTCCGGAAAAACATGCCCGGGAAAAGCCTCCCTCAGGTCGCTCAACCGCCCGAGGTTGAGCATCTGCCCATTGCCACCGGGCAGGCCGACCACATTGTGCGTCCATTTGCCATTCGCCATCCTGCGTATGGGCAATTTGTACAAGGCGTCGGGGCGGCGCGCATCCACCAGGCACAAGCCGCCGAAGTAAGGATCCTTCCTGACCTGATAATACCGACCGTTACTGCGCAGATAGTAAAGGTTGCGCGGCTGCGTGGCGCTGGCCGGGCTGAGGAAGGTACCGTGGAAAATGCCGTCTCCGGTCACCGGCTGCAGGTGCTCGGGGGGGGTGCGGACCGCCTGTTTCGGATTGAACCGCAAGGGCTGAATCGATGGCCCCGCTTCTTTCGCCGTCGTCGAGGCCCCGGCCCGCAAATGCCGGGCAGACAATGACGAGGGGCGCACCACACGCTTCAAGCGTCTGACGGCTCCTCCCAGCAAACCGGCGATACCCGCTGCACCGAGCACTGCGAACAGAGCGCCCCAGGATCCCATCAGCCAATGGGCGAGTGCACGATCAGTGTCGCCCTGCACATGGGCCTCGCTCGCCTGCCCGGCGCTGACGGCAATAACGGCCACATCCAACAGCAAGGCAAACGGCGGGTACACCATGCACACAGGCACGGCCACGAACAGCAGGCCCTTGATGACTTGATTCTGTATCACTTCGACCTGACTCTGGGTGATGTCCTGTACATCGGCGACAGCGCGCTCGATGCTGGCATCGAACTCAGCCCGGATATCGCTCACACGATTGGACTCCCGCAAGGTATCGACACGCGTGGACGCCGTTGCCAGCGCGGCCAACGAACGGGTCACTGCGGCACGGGCCGAGAGTGCGACTCGGCCCAGCACATAGTCGCGCAGCCGGGCTGCAACGGCCCCTGAAAAATCCTGGTATCTGCGGAACACAACGCCGTCCGGAGCGTCGGGGCTGTACAGCCAATAGAAGGCCTTCGGTTCGAAGTAGCTGAACACATAGACGCCCGTTACGACATGCCCGCCGACGGTAAATCGGACCAATCCTTCGCGCTGCACCACCGCGTCGGGATAGCCCGGCCCCCTCGCCAGTAGCGTATCGCCCGGGAGCGAATCGCCCAGCAGCGAGACTTGCCGGGTCAGCCACCAGAAGGCCTGGTCATCCACCTGCGAGCGGGCCTTGGCAATACGCAAATCGCGGTCCATCCGAGCCAGCAACAGATTGCGCAAGGCGAGGCGGCGCTTGGGGTAATCCGGCGCCTGGGTATCCAGGAATTGCGCGCGAACCCGCCGGACATACGCCTCGCCCAGGAAAGCACGACGAATGTACAGCGCCAGATCGGCACTGCGGACATCCCCCAAATCCTGGCCAACCGATGAGCGCACACCTTTCCCCGGATGCTCGATTCCCCAGTTGTCATCGTAGCCATGGATCGCCAGCTCCAGCAGATTGGCCATCCTGGACGTACCCCCGGCCAGCCCCGGCGTGTAGTCGATCAGCACCGTGGCGGGATCGACCGGCTCCGCCACGCCCTTGCTCAGCATGTACGGCGCGATGGCCTGGGCGACCGTACGCTTGGCAAAGTCCATGAACACTTCGTAGCCGCCCATGCGCTCATCGAAAACGTGCTGATGAACCTGGATTTCCTGATTCAGGCTACTGATGATCTGTCGCGATTCGAGCGGCAGCGCCGCATACCAGCGAGGCGATTGCTCGCGCTCGACCAGGGCCAGGTTATTGGCCAGGCCCATCGCCACGGCGGTTTCAAGGACGGCTCGCAGGTCCGGCGCGGTGCTGCGCAAATCCTGCTCCAGGTCCCATGAAGTCGGCTTCTGCGCAACGCCGGCAAAATACTCCAGAGCCACCGAGCGATCGGCGGGAGAAAGCTGCTGCAGCAAATACTCGCGACCGGCTTCGTCCTCGACCCATGCCCCCAACTGCGCACTGACCGCCCTCAGCGAGGGCAGCTCGACCCACTCCTGGCCATCAGGTTTGTCCGGTGCGTACAGCAATAGATCGCCTTGCAGGTCTTCGCGGTAGAACAGCAACAACTCGGCACACCTGAGGCTGTTGGGAAGGAGCAGCCCGGCGACTTTCAGAACGGCTGACGCTTGCGGGTCCCACAGGGTCGTGAGCGCATCATGGTTGCTCGTCTTCAGATGACCGGCACAGCGGGCAATGAACGCACTCTGCCGCAACCGCGCCGCGAACCAGTCAAGCAAGGCGTCCCTCAGATCCGCCCGCTCATAGCGTTCGAACAGCGCCGACCGGTACCCGGCAGGAGCATCGACCTGCGCCAGCGTCGTGGAGATGAAATCCGCCGACAAGGGCTGGTTGCGCAACATGGCGCCGTTTTCCACCAGGAACACCGACACCGCGTCCGGGCGCAACGGCCCGGATGCAAGCAACTCGCTCAAGCTATACGTTCGCAGCGGCTGCCCAGATACGCTGAGCCACTTCACCTGCACGCGAATGGCGTCGGGTTCCACTTCCATGTCCAGCTCACGCCTGACGTAATCCTTGCCCAGGCTTCGGGCAAAGGCCTGCAACGAACCGAGGCCGTCGAGCAACCCGTCCAGTAGCGCCTGTGCCTGGGCGGTCTCGCCTTGATACGCCTTCAGCGATCGAAGCTGCGCTTCATCCAGGTGCCGTAGCCATTCAGGCAGTTGCTTGCGCGCCGTCGCCTCCAGGTCCTGTCGCTCCTGAGGGGATGCCAATGCAGTCAATGAACCCATCCGGCGCCAGGCATCCTGGAAAGACTCGATTCGTTCCCGCAGTTCCTCGACCTCGAGCCCGGCCAGCTGCTGGGGCAGGAACAGCCTGTCGAGCCGCGCCTGATGATCACCGAGCCGCTGGCTGATGACCCCCTCGAGGGCAGGATCGGGCTCGGCCAGTGCCCAATAGCGGCGCAAGTAGTCTTTGTAGTGATTGATGAAGCCGGCGGCGGCACCCTCCACCACCTGAGCGATGGTGTCCTGGCGCTCGGTCGGAAAACCCCGATCCGCCCCTTCCGGCCAGCGGTAAGGCGCGTCCAGCTCTTCGTCGGCGACCGGCAGTTGCTGGTGGATCATCCGGCTCAGCACCGTGTCGACCAGGGTGTCGATAAAATGCAGGTCGATGTTGCCCTGCAAATAGCGGGTCCGCAGCTCGACCAACAGGTATTCTTCCAGCACTTGCAGCAAGGTCATCTGGGCTTGCAGTCGCGTGTCGATGAACGTTTGCCATCGATCCAGTCGCTCCAGGACTGCCTGTGTCGTTGTTCCCTGCGCAAACGGGACCGGTGGCCCGTCATTCCTATTGCTTTGCCGTTCGGCAGTGTTGTCCATCACATTGCTCCGTGTGGTTTGGACCCGCACCTTATTCGCCGCCCGACATGCCCTTGCCATACATATATATATCGAAACACCCGCCCGCACGGCCGAGACTCGCTTATCCACATTGACCTCGACCTGGCGTACACTGCGCGCCTTCGCAGCCGTGCGCTGCCCCCTGTATTTTTTCCAAAGGTGCCCGCCATGCCTTGGCTGCAAGTACGCCTGGCCATCAGCCCGGAACAAGCCGAAACCTATGAAGACGCGTTTCTTGAAGTAGGCGCCGTATCGGTAACCTTCATGGACGCCGAAGACCAGCCGATCTTCGAGCCGGAACTCAACACCACGCCGTTGTGGTCGCACACCCACCTGCTGGCGTTGTTCGAAGGCGGCACCGAGGCGGCCAGCGTGCTCGCCCACCTTGAGCTGCTGACCGGCAGCCCGCTGCCAGAGCATCACAGCGAAGTGATCGAAGACCAGGATTGGGAACGCAGCTGGATGGATAACTTCCAGCCGATGCGCTTCGGCCAGCGCCTGTGGATCGTCCCCAGCTGGCACGCTGCGCCACAGCCGGACGCGGTAAACCTGCTGCTCGATCCGGGCCTGGCGTTCGGCACCGGCACCCACCCGACCACCGCACTGTGCCTGGAGTGGCTCGACAGCCAGGACCTGGAGGGCTGCAACGTCCTGGATTTCGGCTGTGGCTCGGGGATCCTGGCGATTGCCGCGTTGCTGCTGGGTGCCAAGGAAGCGGTCGGCACCGACATCGATGTCCAGGCCCTGGAGGCGTCCCGCGACAACGCCGGGCGCAACAATATCGCCGCGCAACTGTTCCCGCTCTACCTGCCGCAGGATCTGCCACAGGTCCAGGCCGACGTGCTGGTGGCCAATATCCTGGCCGGCCCGCTGGTCTCCCTGGCGCCGCAGCTGTCGAGCCTGGTCAAGCCGGGCGGACGCCTGGCGTTGTCGGGCATCCTCGCCGAACAGGGCGAAGAGGTCGCCGCCGCCTATGCTGCAGACTTTGACCTGGACCCAATTGCCAATCGCGATGGCTGGGTGCGCATCACCGGGCGTCGGCGCTAGAATGGCCGCCTGTCTAGACCGGATTGCCGCATGACCGACAGCTTCGTCACCCAGTGTCCGCATTGCCACACCAGTTTTCGCGTCAGCCATGCCCAATTGAGCGTGGCCCGCGGGGTGGTTCGTTGCGGCTCGTGCCTGCAGGTGTTCAACGCCGCACGCCAACTGCTGGAAAAACGCACCGCCAATCAGGCCGTGGTCCCAGTGGCGCCCCCCCCCAAGCCAGCCGCCGACGCGCCGCCTCGGGCGATCAGCCAGAAACAATGGTCGGCCGCCGAACTGGACCTCGATGACTTGGACATGGAACTGGCTCGCCTGGAACGGCGCGACCAGCGTGCGCCGGGCAATACCGGCCGGCGCCGCGAAGACAACCTGAGCGCGCAACGCGATGCGCATACCGAGGAGCAACAGGTCTGGCCCGATAGCCTGTACAGCGAGTCCCCCAGCGAGCGCGCCGAAGCCGCACTGCAAATCCCGGACGAACCGTTCGAGCCCCATGAGCCGGCCCGGCCACCACGAACCGAACCGTCCGTGTCCCTGGCCCTCGAGCCGCTGGAGCCGGAGGACGAACCGGTCGCCCCGCTACACTTGGAGCCGGACGAAGAGCCCGAGGAACACCTCGAACGACTGTCCGCGACCGACGACCTGGATCGCGACGACGAACCCGCCCCTGTGGCGCCGTTGCGCAAGGCACGGGAACGGCAGGAACCAGGGATCCGCGCCGAAGCCCTTCACGACCTGGACGACGACCCGCTGCAACTGGACTGGCGCAAACGCCGCTCGCCATGGGGCCGGCGCCTGCTGTGGGGACTGCTGGTACTGCTCGCCGCGGCGGCCCTGGGCGGTCAATATATTGCCTATCACTTTGAAGAACTGGCGCGCCAGGACCAGTACCGTCCCTGGTTCCTGCAAATCTGCCCGACCCTGGGTTGCGACGTGCCGTCCAAGGTCGAGATCAGCAAGATCAAGAGCAGCAACCTGGTGGTGCGCAGCCATCCGGAGTTCAGCGGGGCGTTGGTAGTGGATGCGATCATCTACAACCGGGCGCCCTTCTCCCAACCCTTTCCGCTGCTGGAACTGCGCTTTGCCGACCTCAACGGCCACCTGATCGCCAGCCGTCGCTTCAAGCCAGGGGAATACCTGGGGGGCGACCTCGAAGGGCGCGGCGAAATGCCGCCCCAGACCCCGATCCACATTGCGCTGGATATCCTGGATCCCGGTCCCAAGGCCGTCAACTACAGCCTGAGCTTCCATTCCCCCGAATGAAGCCCGCCAGGGCCGGCCGATTGGCGGCAACTTTCTGGCTCGACCCAGCCAGACCAAACCGCTGGCGATAACAAAATAGCTGTTCAGATTTTATCCAATTCGACCTTTATCCAGTCATCGAGAGCGGGTATCATGCCAACCCTTTTTCGAAGTCTCATGATCCGGCCCCACTTCAGGGAAGTCCTATGTCGGCGGTACGCATCGGCCCATACACATTGCACAACGGTCTGGTTCTCGCCCCGATGGCGGGCGTCACCGACCAGCCCTTTCGTCAGCTTTGCAAGCGACTGGGCGCCGGGCTCGTGGTTTCGGAAATGGTCACCAGCGACATGAGATTGTGGAACACCCGCAAATCGCGTCTGCGCATGATCCACGAAGGCGATCCCGAGCCGCGCTCGGTGCAGATCGCCGGTGGTGACGCGCAGATGCTGGCGGAGGCGGCCCGGGCCAACGTGGCGTTGGGCGCGCAGATTATCGACATCAACATGGGCTGCCCGGCGAAGAAGGTCTGCAACAAAGCCGCAGGCTCGGCACTGTTGAAGGATGAAGCACTGGTTACCGAGATCCTGCAGGCGGTCGTCGCCGCGGTCGATGTGCCGGTGACCCTGAAGATCCGCACCGGGTGGGACCGGGAGAACAAGAACGGCCTGACGGTGGCAAAGATCGCCGAACAGGCAGGCATCACGGCGTTGGCGGTGCACGGCCGCACCCGTGCCGACCTGTACACCGGCGAAGCCGAGTACGACACCATCGCCGCGATCAAGCAGGCGGTGTCGATTCCAGTCTTTGCCAACGGCGACGTCGACTCGCCTGAGAAAGCCCGGTACGTCCTGGACGCGACCGGTGCCGATGGCCTGTTGATCGGCCGGGCCGCCCAGGGGCGGCCATGGATTTTTCGTGAGATCGAACACTTCCTGCGCACCGGCGAAAAGCTCGCTGCGCCGCAATTGTCCGAGGTGGAACGAATTCTGCTGGAGCATCTGGCCGCGCTGCATGCCTTCTACGGAGAAGTCATGGGTGTACGCATCGCTCGCAAGCATGTGGGCTGGTATCTCGCAACCCTGCCGGGCGCCAGGGAGTTTCGCGCCCGTTTCAATCGTTTGGATGGTACACAAGCACAATGCGCCGACGTTCAGGCCTTTTTCGCTGAACGTTACAAGAGCCTGACAGGGGACGAAGGGGTGGCCGCATGACGATGATGACCGAGACTTTAGTGAGTGGAACAACACCCGTGAGCGACAACGTGAATTTGAAACAGCACCTCAATACGCCCAGCGAAGAAGGTCAGACCCTTCGCGGGAGCGTCGAGAAGGCGCTGCACAATTATTTCGCCCACCTTGAGGGCGCTGCCGTCACGGATGTGTACAACCTGGTGCTTTCGGAAGTCGAGGCGCCTCTGCTCGAAAGCGTGATGAACTACGTCAAGGGCAACCAGACCAAGGCCAGTGAGCTGCTGGGCCTGAACCGCGGCACCCTGCGCAAGAAACTCAAGCAGTACGATCTGCTGTAAGCATTCAATCAAACCAGAAAGGCGCCCGCGTAAAAAACGGTCGCCTTTTTTGCTGACTTCCCTTGCTTTTGATGGAAATTGAAATGACCGACCAGACCACCCGCCTGCCGATCCGCCGCGCCCTGATCAGCGTCTCCGACAAGACCGGGATCCTCGAATTCGCCCGCGAGCTGCAACAGCTGGGCGTCGAGATCCTCTCCACCGGCGGGACCTTCAAGCTGCTGCAGGACAACGGCGTCGCCGCGGTGGAAGTCGCGGACTACACCGGTTTTGCGGAAATGATGGACGGTCGGGTCAAGACCCTGCACCCGAAAATCCATGGCGGGATCCTCGGTCGTCGCGGCATCGACGACGCGATCATGAATGAGCACGACATCAAGCCGATCGACCTGGTGGCGGTCAACCTCTACCCGTTCGAAGCCACCATCAGCAAGCCAGGCTGCGACCTGCCGACCGCCATCGAAAACATCGACATCGGTGGCCCGACCATGGTCCGCTCGGCGGCCAAGAACCACAAGGACGTGGCCATCGTGGTCAACGCCAGCGACTACGCCAGCGTCCTGGAAAACCTCAAGGCCGGCGGCCTGACCTACGCCCAGCGTTTCGACCTGATGCTCAAGGCCTTCGAACACACCGCCGCCTACGACGGCATGATTGCCAACTACATGGGCACCGTGAACCAGGCTGCCGATACCCTGAGCACCGAAGGCCGCAGCGAGTTCCCGCGTACCTTCAACACCCAGTTCATCAAGGCCCAGGAAATGCGCTACGGCGAGAACCCGCACCAGAGCGCGGCGTTCTACGTGGAAGCCAAGCCGGCCGAAGTCGGCATCGCCACCGCCACTCAGCTGCAAGGCAAGGAACTGTCGTTCAACAACGTCGCCGACACCGACGCCGCGCTGGAATGCGTCAAGAGCTTCGTCAAGCCAGCCTGCGTGATCGTCAAGCACGCCAACCCGTGCGGCGTGGCCGTGAGCCCGGACGCCGAGGGCGGCATCCGCCAGGCCTACGAACTGGCCTACGCCACCGACACCGAATCGGCATTCGGCGGCATCATTGCCTTCAACCGCGAACTGGACGCCGAGACCGCCAAGGCCATCGTCGAGCGTCAGTTCGTCGAAGTCATCATCGCCCCTTCGGTCAGCGAAGAAGCCCGCGCCGTCGTCGCCGCCAAAGCCAACGTGCGCCTGCTGGCCTGCGGCCAATGGTCGGCTGACCGTGCGCCGGCCTGGGACTACAAGCGTGTCAATGGCGGCCTGCTGGTCCAGAGCCGTGATATCGGCATGATCGGCAGTGCTGATCTGAAAGTGGTGACCCAGCGCGCCCCGAGCGAGCAGGAAATCAACGACCTGATCTTCGCCTGGAAAGTCGCCAAGTACGTCAAGTCCAACGCCATCGTCTACGCCAGGAACCGCCAGACCATCGGAGTCGGCGCCGGCCAGATGAGCCGCGTGAACTCGGCCCGTATCGCCGCGATCAAGGCCGAACATGCCGGCTTGCAGGTCCAGGGCGCGGTCATGGCTTCCGATGCGTTCTTCCCGTTCCGCGACGGCATCGACAACGCAGCCAAGGTCGGCATCACCGCCGTGATCCAGCCGGGTGGCTCGATGCGTGACAACGAAGTGATCGCCGCCGCCGACGAAGCCGGCATCGCCATGGTATTTACTGGCATGCGCCACTTCCGTCACTAACAGGACAACGGCCGCACTGAAGCCGGCATCTGCTGCGTTGGAGCCGACCTCGATGATGCTCATTGCCAAAAGGCAACTCCGCTCATCGAGGTCGACTCCGCCTTGCATCTACCGACTTCATTGCGACCTCCTACAGCGTGAAGCGCTTTAGGTTCCAGAACAGAATCAGCGTCATCCGAGGTTTTTGAAATGAATGTTTTGATCATTGGCAGCGGTGGCCGTGAACACGCCCTGGCCTGGAAAGTGGCTCAGGATCCTCGCGTGCAGAAGGTTTTTGTCGCGCCGGGCAATGCCGGTACCGCCATCGAAGCCAAGTGCGAGAACGTGGCTATCGACGTGCTGGCCCTGGAGCAACTGGCCGACTTCGCCGAGCAGAACGTCGCGCTGACCATCGTCGGTCCGGAAGTGCCGTTGGTCGCCGGTGTCGTCGACCTGTTCCGTTCCCGTGGCCTGGACTGCTTCGGCCCGACCGCCGGCGCCGCGCAACTGGAAGGCTCGAAAGCCTTCACCAAGGATTTCCTGGCGCGCCACAAGATTCCAACCGCCGACTACCAGAATTTCACCGAAATCGAACCGGCCCTGGCGTACCTGCGCGAGAAAGGCGCGCCGATCGTGATCAAGGCCGACGGCCTGGCCGCCGGTAAAGGCGTGATCGTGGCCATGACCCTGGCCGAAGCCGAGGACGCCGTGCGCGACATGTTGGCCGGCAATACTTTCGGCGACGCCGGATCGCGCGTGGTGATCGAAGAGTTTCTCGACGGCGAAGAAGCCAGCTTCATTGTCATGGTCGATGGCAAGAACGTCTTGCCGATGGCCACCAGCCAGGACCACAAGCGCGTCGGCGACGGCGACAGCGGCCCGAATACCGGTGGCATGGGTGCATACTCTCCTGCCCCGGTGGTCACCGCCCAAGTTCACCAGCGCGTCATGGACCAGGTGATCTGGCCGACCGTGCGCGGCATGGCCGAAGAAGGCAATGTCTACACCGGTTTCCTCTATGCTGGTCTGATGATCGACAAGGCTGGTAACCCAAAAGTCATCGAATTCAACTGCCGTTTCGGCGATCCTGAGACCCAACCGGTGATGCTGCGCCTGCAATCGAGCCTGGTGTTGCTGGTCGAAGCCGCGCTGGCCCAGGCCCTGGACAAGGTCGAAGCCCAGTGGGATCCGAGTCCGAGCGTCGGGGTTGTCCTGGCCGCCGGTGGTTACCCGGGCGACTACGCCAAAGGCAGCGCTATCCGGGGCCTGGATGCCGCCGCTGGACTCGAAGGCAAGGTGTTCCATGCGGGCACCGCGCTGAAAGACGGTCAGGTAGTTACCGCAGGCGGCCGTGTGCTTTGCGCCACTGCCATGGGCAGCAGTGTTGACACCGCTCAGCAACAGGCCTACAAGCTTGCCGCCGAGATCGACTGGGAAGGTTGCTTCTACCGCAAGGACATTGGCTACCGCGCCATTGCCCGTGAGCGTGGCGAAAATCTGGAATAACCCGGCCATTCAGCCAGGCAAGGGTCTGTGGCCCTTGCCTGACTGTTCCGGCGCCGCGCATAGTTATAATCTGGCATCAACCTACGAAGGGATTTCGCCGTGCGCTGGCTCAGGATTGCCATAGGCTTAACCGTCACCCTGCTGACGCTGCTCTGCATGCTCCCGGCCCAGGCCGCGCCAGGCAGTGGCTGGGCGGTATTGCTCGACGAACAGGGCGACCTGAAGCTGAGCGACATCCGTTCTGCCCGCTACACCAATCAATTCAGCCCCATCGATCTTGACCGTCTCCAGCCAGCCGAACCTGGCGGGGCGCTGTGGTTGCGTTTTCGCCTGGCCCCCGACGAACATGAACAGATCCTGCGCGTCTTCGCCCCCGACCTGTCACGCCTGAACCTCTACGTGCTGGACGGCGACACCCTGGTCGACCAGCAAATCAGCGGTAACGCACTGCCACGCTCCGAACATCCCGTGCCCAGCAGCGACTTCATGCTGGCGCTACCGCGCAGCGATAAAACCCTGGACGTCTATGTCCGACTGGCATCGCGTCACGAACTGCGCCCTTACGTCACCCTGCAACCGGCGATCATGGCGGCGGCCGATCAGAACCAGACGCTGATCTACGGCCTGCTGTTCGGCTGCATCGCCATGCTGATCCTGCACAACCTCACCCGCTATGCCTACACCCGTTCGCGCAGTTGCCTGTGGCTGGCGGCCTGCGAAGGGCTGCTGATGCTCAGCCTGATCCTGCTCTTGAACCTTGCCGGGCCCTGGCTACCCGACTGGCCGGCGGTCCAGACTCCGGGCGCATACCTGGCCTTGCTGCTTACGGCGCCCTGCGGCCTGATGTTCGCCTATCGCTTCTTCGCGCCACTGGGGCCACACCCATTGAACCGGCTGCTGCTGGGGGACATTGTCCTGGTGATGCTGTGCAGCCTGTTGCTGTTGTTCGTCAACACGCTGCCATTGAACATCATGACCTACGCTCTGGTGGCCCTGGCTGGCTTGAGCATGCTGTTCGTCAGCGCCTGGCATTGGCAGAAAGGTTACCGCCCGGCGCGGCTGTTCGTCGCCGCCATGGTGGTGTTCAACCTGGGCACACTGATCATTCTTCCGGCACTGCAAGGGCTCACGGAGGTCCCGCCCCAGGGCTTGATCATCACCCTGCTGGTGTTCATCTGCATCAGTGGCCTGTTGATGAGTGTCGCCCTGGGCGAGCGCCAGCGCTCGATCAACGAAAGCCGTTTCAGCATCAGCCGCGACCTGGCGGCGAGCAACGCCGAGATCAACGCCAAGGCTGAATTCCTGGCCAAGATCAGCCACGAGATCCGCACCCCGATGAACGGCGTACTGGGCATGACCGAGCTGTTGCTGGGCACCCCGCTGTCGGTCAAGCAACGTGACTATGTGCAAACCATCCACAGCGCCGGCAACGAGCTGCTGACGCTGATCAATGAGATTCTCGACATTTCCCGGCTCGAGTCAGGGCAGATCGAACTGGACGACGTGCAGTTCGATCTCAACGCACTGATCGAGGATTGCCTGAGCATCTTCCGCGCCAAGGCCGAACAACAGAACGTCGAGTTGATCAGCTTCATCCAGCCCCAGGTGCCACGGGTGATCAGCGGCGACCCGACGCGTCTGCGCCAGGCGCTGCTGAGCCTGCTGGAAAACGCCCTGAAAAAGACCGACGAGGGCGAAGTGCTGATTGTGGTCGCCCTCGACGAGCGCAGCACCCAGCCGCGCCTGCGCATTGCCGTGCAGGACAGTGGAACGCCCATGGATGCGGAAGAACGCGACACGCTGATGCACGCCGAGCTGCACAGTAAGAACTTCCTCTCTGCCACCCGCCTGGGCGGCAACCTGGGCCTGGTGATCGCTCGTCAGTTGATCATCCTGATGCACGGCGAGTTCGGCATCAAAAGCGGCAGCAGCCAGGGCAGCACCCTCTGGTTGACCCTGCCGCTGGACCCGGACCGCCTCGAACATCCGACTGCCGATCTCGATGGACCGCTGCAAGGCGCACGGGTACTGATCGTCGATGACAACGACACCTGCCGCAAGGTGCTGGTGCAGCAATGCAGCGCCTGGGGCCTGAACGTCAGCGCCGTGCCATCGGGCAAGGAAGCCCTGGCGCTGCTGCGCACCAAGGCGCACCTTCGGGATTATTTCGATGTGGTGCTGTTGGACCAGAACATGCCGGGTATGACTGGCATGCAACTGGCGGCCAAGATCAAGGAAGACCCGAGCCTGAACCACGACATCCTGTTGATCATGCTGACCGGCATCAGCAACGCGCCGAGCAAGATCGTGGCGCGCAACAGCGGAGTCAAGCGCATCCTCGCCAAGCCGGTGGCCGGCTACACCCTCAAGACCACCCTGGCGGACGAACTGAACCAGCGCAACAAAGGCCAGGCGACGAGCGCGCCGGTCAATCCAGGGCCTCCCGCCCCGGTGAAAGTGCCCAGCGATTTCCGCATCCTGGTGGCCGAGGACAACAGCATTTCCACCAAGGTCATCCGCGGCATGCTCGGCAAACTCAACCTGCAACCCGATACCGCCAGCAATGGTGAAGAAGCCCTCAAGGCCATGAAGGAACGGCGTTACGACCTGGTCCTGATGGACTGCGAGATGCCGATCCTCGATGGATTCTCCGCGACCCAGCAGTTGCGTGCCTGGGAAGTCGGGAACCAGCGTACCCGTACGCCGGTAGTAGCACTCACTGCGCACATCCTTGCCGAGCACAAGGAGCGCGCCCGCCAGGCAGGTATGGACGGGCACATGGCCAAGCCGGTAGAGCTGTCGCAGTTACGTGAATTGATCGAGCACTGGGTGGCCCAGCGCGAACAGCAGAACAGAACGGTGCACACGCCCTGAACACCTGCACAGGGTAATCAGCGACCATCCGGAGCGCCGTTCAGATTTCCAGCTCATGCAGGTGACGAGTCGTTTCGGCGATCACCGCGGCCGCGACTTTTCGCCGGAACGTTGCGTAATGCAGTGTGCTGAATGTCACGACGGCCATTTGCTCTACGCTGCTTTCCACCACTTCCTCCATAGGCCGGAACAGAAATCCCGAGACCGCCCGGCGGGTGCGGAACTGCTTGTGATACAGGACGATCTCTACTTTCCCGGGGGATTTGGCCACACAAGGGATCATCTGAAAGAGTCCCGTATCGCGCTGCAGGCTCGTTCGTTCAAACAATTGGAGCGCATCAGGGCTTCGCCCAAGTGATGCCATCGCCTGGCTGGCCTGCCGCGAATAGCCGGCACCAACGGACCGGGAGATCTGTTGCGAAACGCTATCGGCCATCAGCCCTCGCCCGGCCTGCTCCGGAGTGACCGGACGCGCCGAGTCCCACCCCAGGTACCTGAGCTTGTTCTTGTAATAGTCGAACCAGTTACCGACCAGACCGTCCTCATACGCCGAGCGGGTTGCCAACTGCGCGTACAAGTTGCTCAGGTAGATATCCTCCCGATCCTGAAGGGTCAAACCCTCGTTGAATGAGACAACACTTGCGCCCACGACCGCCGCCCTCGATGCCTCATCCAGGCGCAACCGCTGCCCACCGACCGATAGAAGTCCATGATCCGTCATAACGCCCCCACATCCGGTTGCGCTTGCTGGACCGCATCGGAAATATCGATGATGTTCCTGGCGGCTTTATCCCCCAACTTGTGGACGATCGCATCGCGAAAAGGCGCATAGAGCGCCTGGGACAGATTGGCCTTGAAGCAGCGCAATTGAATGTTGCCCACCACGGGATCGGTGGAGAACAGTTGCCCGAGAGGATTGGACGTCACGTGCTCGGGTTCGAACTCCAGGCAGACGCTACTCAACACAGGCCCTTGTTGGGCCAGGATGACTTGCAGCCTTATTCTGTCGGGTGCCTTATGACTCACCTCGGCCGAATCCGGGCTTTTTGGCCTGTGGGCATGTTCACGCAGCAATTGAATAGCGGGCAAGGTGCTGGACAATTGAGCGACACGCTTCAATACATCAGTTACCTGCGCGATCAAAGTTCTCTCGACATATTCTTCCAGCCGTTCTTCGATGCACGCCATCAGGTTGTTTTTCGATGAAGCAGCGAGTGAAAAATCATCCCAACTGACGGCCTTTTGCATCCAGCCATTATTCAGCACTTCCCGGTACGCTGAGTACCAGTCGCCGGACCGGGCAAGAGTGGGATATTTTTTACTGGCTACCAGCTGGGCAAACAATACCGAGTTCAATACGTCGAGCCGGTTCTGCCCAGTCAGGTCAGTGGGCAACAGGACAACAGCGCCGGCATCAATAAAAACCGAACAATGATCTTTCATGACAATTACCTTATTCCATTAACGGATGGCGACTACCGCGGTAGTCGCCAGGAGATCAATCAGATCTCATACTCGTCGATTTTCTGTTTCGCGCGATCACCCAGTTTTGCAACGATAGTCTCTCGGGTCGCATTGATGATTGTCGGCACCATGGTCATATGGCATTCACCGCGATACAGATCGACCGAGCTGCTATCCCAATCCACAAACAGGACCTTGGTCTGGTTTGTCCGCTTGATGAAGCGTACGGCGCCCAAGGCCATGAGGATTTCACCGTGCGGGGTTTCGTGACAGCTCGCCACACCAAAGCCTCCGGTACCGGACTCCTGGATATTCTGATCAAAGAGCCGCAGCGACTTGTCATTGGTCTGCAATGCGGCGATCGCATCACCGGCCACTTTAAGCATCAGCAATGAGGTGGGACCCGGGACGGCAGCCGCCGCCACGGCCGAACCGAGGATTTTCAATACCAGTTGATCCATCTTGAAACTCTTGCCGGACGCGGCAACCTTATCGTAGTAACGCTGCACAATGGTCCAACCACAACTCTGCATGACCTCAAGGAAGGTTCTATACCATTCTTCGCCTTCGTCATCGCGCGGAAACTTCTTGTTGGCCACCAACGATGCAAACAGATAGGAATGCTGGATATCCGCTTGATTTTGCGCCGTCATGCCTGAAACGAACGACAGGATAGCGTCGCCGACAATCGAAGCGCGGTCCGGCTTTTCGATTTCATTGACAAAGCCCGCCGATCCATATTGTGCAGTTCGAGGAGAAACAACGACATCGGTGGGCGTTACATCGTAGGCGTTCAGACGCGCCAGTCGGTCCGCCAAGGTTAAGATCGAATCAGATTTAGCGTTCATTTAATATATCCCTTATTTAATTAAGGCCCTCCATGGGCCCGAGCGCCATACTTACTCATCCACCTTCAGAGCAACAAGTGCAGAACTGTAACCACACTTAATTCCAGACAACAACCGGCAACTAACAGGAAAAACAAACCCAGGTTTTACCGCATAAAAAAGCCTCGAACCCACGGCCAGCCGACAGACACCCCGGCGCCTGATAGACTCCACGCCAATTGTCATTCTTCGTGAGTTCCGACCATGCTCCACGTGCTGTTCAGCGTTTACCTGAAAATGTTGGTCCTCTATAGCCCGTTCTTCGTGTTGTCATGTTTCATCGGCCTGACTCGCGGCTATTCGCGAAAAGAGCAACGCCGCCTGGCCTGGAAGGTCGCGACCGCGACCCTGGTCTCCAGCGTCCTGCTGTACCTCTTCGGGCGGGTGATTTTCAGTGTGTTCGGCATCACCGTGGATGCGTTCCGGATCGGTGCCGGCAGTGTGCTGTTCATCTCCGCGCTGGGCATGGCCCAAGGCAAGTCGGCGGTACAGACCGACAACGTCCAGCAGGACGTAACCATCGTGCCGCTGACGATTCCGCTGACCGTAGGCCCCGGCACCATCGGCGCCCTGCTGGTAATGGGCGTAAGCCAGCCGCACTGGGACGACAAACTCATGGCTATCATCAGCATCGCCCTGGCCAGCTTTACCGTCGGCGTGGTGCTGTACCTGTCCAGCCGCATCGAGCGGATACTGGGCGACCAGGGCCTGCAAATCGTCAGCCGCCTGATGGGGCTGTTCGTCTGCGCGCTGGCCGCCCAGATCATTTTTACCGGCGTACGAGGGTATCTGCTGCCTTAGACGCCGACCACGCTGTTCTGCCGCGCTGGCGACGGGGCGTTGAACGCTTTCAGCGACACGCCGTTCCGGGCGCCTGGCTGGCCGTCCAGCCAGCGGACCAACGCCGAGACAGCGTAGTGCTGGTCCTTGCCGAAGCTGAGCAACACCTCGCCACGCAGTTTGACGTCCGTGGCATGCACTTCGCGGAAAATCACGCTGTGCCCGCTGTCCGGATCAATGATCACCAGGTGCTCCAGCACCAGGCTGAGCAATAACGAGTCAGGCGCCTCCAGCTCCCAGATCAACTTGCCGGGAACTGTCACCGCATCGCCCAGTGGAGGTCGGCAGTCAAGGATCACCAAGCGGGCCCTTAGCCAGGCCGCCTTGGACAATCGGTAACTCACCGTGCCTTGGCCCATGCGCAATACCAGCGTGGTGACGTCGTCCGGCATCAGCGGCAACAGATCGTCGATCTTCATCTCATGCCCTTCGACTACCAGCACTTCACCTTCGCGCTGGACATAACTGAGTTGCCCCACCGGCCCTTTGCCCGGCAGGGTCAGCAGCTTTCCACTGCCGCTCTCATGCAGCAATACGCGGGTCTGGTGTTGAGTGCCGAGCAGTTCGAAGGCCTCGGGAAGCGCCGCTCTGGAGACCTGGATCAGCCGTTCGGTCTCGGCCACGAACCACTTCAGGCTCGAAGGATCCTCCACCGCCAACAGGGGGCTGTGCGAGGGCTGGGTCGCCAGGCGCCTGAGTCCCTCTTGCAACTGATCGCCCTGGGCAATGACCCATTGATGAGTGACCCCGGTGATCAACGGCGACTCCCGGTCACGCAACGCAACCACCACACCCTCGAACGTCACGCCACGCAGCCCGACGCCCTCGACCGTCAGCTCGGCAAACTGCCAGGGCGCCCATTCGGGCTGGGGAACAGGCAGTACGTCGTCCAGCAGCAACTGGGAACCTTGGCCAAAGGCAGCGTCCAGCCGTTGCGGATCGATGAATGCCTGGCGATGGACTTGGCCCATTTGCACATCGAACAGCCAGGCAGCCTCGCCATCCGGCGTGGCGCCCAGCAGGCGGATTTCCTTTCCGGGCGTGGCTGAGGCGAGCAACAGGCGATTGCCGATGTACCAGCCACACAAGCGCGCCTCAGCGTTGACGTTGCCCAAGCCAATCAGGACCAGGCTTGCGCTGGGGGTTCGTCGGGCCAGGGCGTCCAGGTCCGACCACCACTGCGCCCGGCCCTTGAACCAGGGTTCGTTGACGCCACTGAGCTTCAGCTCGCCATCATCGGTCAGGTCGTAGATCAGGCCCCCCGATGTCAGCGCGACGTAGCCAGCGTCAACGGCGACCACATTTTCCAACCGGTCGGAACTTGCCCATTTGCTGGACCAACGCCCTTTGCCCGCGATCACACTACGTCGCCTGAAACACAGCGTCTGCTTGAGCCGGTCATAGACGATAAACACATCGTCGTCACTCAGCGGCGGCAACAGCGTCAGATCAGCCATGTCCTTGATCGAATCGGCCCATCCACGCGGCTCGTTGCGCCTGGGCATCGGACGGATGATCAGCCCGTCGCTGCGGCGTACCCAAGCCATGTCCCGTCGTTGCGCATCCAGTTTCCAACAAAGGGATACGAAGGGCGCCGGCTGCCAGGTGACGGTGCGGAACGCGGCCTCAGGGGCATCGCTCGGCGCAAGCACAAAACCCTCTCCCAAGACCTGTGACCAGCGTGTCAGCGTTTCGCCGGCACTCAGGATGGACTCCAGGGCCGGGTCCAGCCCGCGGGTGATCGAACTCAACAGCAATTGCTCGTCGTGGATCACATACACCAGGACATCGACGGACTGATCTTCGCGGGTGATGTGCTGGACGACATGGACCACACCCTGCGCATCGGCCTCGACGCGCTCGATGCGGGTTGCCACGTTGCTGGTGCTCCACAACCAGTAACGATGGCTCAACAGCCCGGTGACTGCATCGACTTGCCAGATGATCAGGTTCTGCGGGTCGTAGAAGTAGCCGAAATCGTCCACCACCGCCCCCAGCACCGCTTCATCGACGCCCGGCAGGTCATTGCGGATGTAGAGGAAACGATCGCCCTGCGCGTCGTACCAGGCGGTGATATAGCGCGGCTCATCCGGTTTCTCGAAGGGAACCAGGAAGTGATGAATCGGTGTAAATGGCATGACCAGACGATGTTCTCGCGCCAGGGTTCGCAGCCGATCCTGCAGTGCCTGGCGCGCCATGCCCGGTGGCACCTCCTCCTCGACCAGGGTAAGCCTGCGCTCCCCCGACTCGACCTGGAACACCTGCCCATTGGCGAGCCTGAGCAGCGTCTGATGGCGACCGGTCCCGGTGAATGCCAGCTGCACATCGCCGATGAACAGCTTGCCGTAGCCCTCGAACCGAACATCCCCTTCAGCGGCCCAAGGAACATCCAGGACCCAATTCGATTGCTTCAGGCTCGGTGAGTCGAGGGTCACGCTGATCCCGGGATGAAGCACCAATGCGCAACGCTTGCCGGCGCCGCGGATCTTGTAGGCGACCTTGCCGTGCCAGGGCGTCGGCAGGACCGGGACGACCAGCGACCGGTCGACTTCGTCGAGCACCACATCGATGGTCGTGGGCCGATAGTCAGGAACCATGCGATAGAGGATGTAGTCGCTCGGAAACGAGTAGAAGGAAAACAGAAACAACCAGCCGCCATCGGCTTTCTTTTTCTCCAGGCGCCGCGCGATGTCGAAGCCGGGGTCATGGCGCAGTCGTGCGAACGGTAGCGCCTTGTATTCGTAGCGATAACAGGTTTGCGGTGTGCAGGGCAGGACGATGACTGAACCGGCGGCCGGGCTGAAGGTGCTGCGTCCCGGCAGCCTCAACTCACGCCGTATATCGATCGCCCTGGCGTAATCATCATCGAAGGTCGGTACCCCGAAATGGTCACGCAGCGGATACAGCCGGGGGCCGTCCAGCACCAGCTCGGCGCGGGTCAGGTCCAGCGTCTGGAGGATCAACGACGAATGCGGCGACCAGGTTCCCTGCCTGGCATCGAAGCGATAAGCCTCCAGGTGCGCCTTGCTCAGCTCTTCGAAAAGCAACCCGACCTGCCGGGCCTCTTCGGCAATGCTGGCGAACCCTTGAGCCAGGGCTGTCACGCCGACCGCGAGGCCACCGAGCATCACCGCCGCACCGCCCAGGAACGCTCCGGCGGCCGTGGCACCGACCGCGTAGGCGCCTCCGGACAAGACCAGGCTGGCCGAGTCGAACGCCAGCTGGGTCCCGAACTGGGCACGCTCGACCGCGTTTTGCGCTGTCGCCAGTTGATAGATATCAAACCCGACGTTCGCCAGTTGCAGCAGTCCGCCGGTCGCCTCACTGACACTGCTCCCCACCGCGGCCTTGACCACCGGCGCCACGGTTCGGGCAATCAGTTTTTCTTCCGCCAGGGCCTGGCGGACCAATCCCAGCAGTCCCGCGACATCTGCCGCGTTGCCATGCACCAGTTGCGCGTAATTGACATAGGCATGCAGTCGGACCGCCAGGGTCAGGGGCCGGTCCGCCCCTTCCCGCCCTCGCAACGCGTTCATCAGCGCCTGGATGGCGAAGCCGGCGTTCAGAGTATGGACGCTGCCCACTTCAGCGGGCTCGCTCGGCACGAGCGGCCTGTTGGCCAAGGTGGAAAAACGCTCCGCGAGATAATGCTTGATGCGCAGCAGCCGCGGGTCAGTGGAAACGATCCGCACCGGATGCTCAGGAACGGTCGGATCGATCAGGTTCATTCGGTACGCGCCGTCCGAGGTCACCTCCAGGGTGTCGAACAGCGGCACGAGATGCGTTCCCAGTTTGTTTTCCTGCTGGAGGCGAGCCGTAGCCTGCTCGATCTGCCGGCCCCACCCATAAGCGTCCAGCGTCAGCAGGCAGTTGCCGAGCCGAGGATTACTCTGCAGCGATTGCCCGCGTGCACTGGCCAGCCGTTGCCGGACCGGGCGCTGGGACTGTCCGGGCAAGGCACCGGGTTGGAGCAGTTTCGAAACGTCCATTTCACCCGGCAAGGCGACGCTTGCCACTCGCCCGCCATCCAACTCGATCAGGTCGAAGGTCGGGCGCGCCGCCTCGCCATAGGCCGCGTAATGAGCAGCCATGCCCTCGTCGAGGAAAAACCGTTCCAATGCCTGCCTGAACCGTGCCGAGTGCTCGAACTCGAACACCCCGAAATTCGGGTCATAGAAGTGATAAGTGCTGGTCTCGCCTTCGAAGGTCTTGGCCACCAGCATCGCGTGATTGTCGGAGTTGAGCATCAGCGTGCCGGTCGTTGTCCTGGCGTGCAACAGGTCCACCGCCTCGTTCAGACCCGATCGCGCCAACGTGCGGCCGACGTCGCCGAGCTGCACGTCTCGCAGTGATTCGATGCTGTCGAGGAAAGTGGCCGAGTCGCTGGCGCCGGGTTCGATCACACCGAGATAGAAGCGCTCGCGCAGGGTATTGACCGCCGACTTGCCTTGGGACAACGCGGCGGCCATTGCCAGGCTCAGGGGATAACAACGTCCCCCCACCCTGTCGCCCTCACCCTGGAGCAGCAGATCCTGGGGCACCAGCTTGATGGTGTCGGCTTCGAACCCGTCCAATACACCGCCGAGGCGCTCGACGATTCGCGTCCGGAACTCAAGCTGCGCCACCTGCCTGATCCGCGCCACATGCCGGCCCCACTGGCGCAACGTCAAGGATTGCGCCAGTGCGGCTCTCTTGAGTCCCAGGGCGGTTTCACCGTGCGCTGGCGCGTCATCGCCGGCACTGCGCAGCCCCGCCAGGAAAGCGGGCGCCTGACGTTGATACAGCAACTGCTCGAGCGCGGCATAGCGGCCAGCGGTACCGTGTCCGGAGAAGCTGTTGGTCAGGTTGTCCAACTGCGGACGAATCGCGTCGAAGCTGCGGTTATCCAGGGCGTCAGCACCGATCAAGCCCCCCAGCAACAGGCGCTGTAACGGGCTCAGTTGAATGATCTCGAACCGGCCTTGGGCAAAGCCGTCCAGCAACTGCGCGACAGACAATGAGCGTGTCTGTGCATCGCTTGACGAGACGGGCGGCAACACCTTGGCGCTCTGGCCGCGAATCGACTGGCGCTGATCGAACCCCAGCGGTATCGGCTTGCCAAAGACGACCGTACCGTTATGGCTTCGCCCCATCGCCTGGATAAACGGCTCACCCAGTTCATCGGCCAGGTGCTGCAACAGCTCGGTGGACAAGACATGGCGCCCCTCGACCACCGGCCAGCCTTCATCGAATTTCAGGGTGCGGTACTTGAGCAACTCGGCCATGTCACCGGCATAACGAGTCTTGAACTGCCCTTGCTGCCAACGCTTCTTCTCGTTTTCGAGCCATTTTTCGGTGTCGCTCTGGTTCTCTTTCCAGGAGTGATCCTGCTCCTCCTCGGTCGCCAGATTGACGCTACCGATGGCCTCGATGGCCGCCTGCGCTTGCCATTGTTCAGCGGTCCGAGGAGTGAAATGGGCTCGCTGATAATCGTCCATGCCCACCCGCATGGCGGCGGGCCCGGTCAGATAGATCGTCCCCTCGCTCTGCGGACGAATCCCATCGCTGTAGTAGGTCGCGGCGGCCTCGACCAGCAACATTACGGTCATTTCCACTTCCGCCGACAGCTCATGCAACTCACCGAAAACCTCGATCGCGGCCTGCCGCGCCAGCCCGGTCATGGTTTCGATATCGGTCAGGGCAACGTTTTGCTCGTCGGCCAGGCGCGCGGTGGCATCGACGATCTGGTAGTTGAGCCTGAAACGCTCGATCACCGCCTTGAGCATCGCTGCCCCCGGATGGGCCATCAGGAAAGCGTTGCTCAACGAGTTCCGCACGGTCACGGCACGCAGCTCATCCAGACGTGCCTGTCGTTCAACCGGGATGCGGAAGACTCGGTTCAACCTGGGCTGGCTGGCGGCAAAACGCTCGAGCGCCGGGCGGTGCTCCGCGGGAATGGCGTCGTAGTAATCCGTGTACTGACTACGCAGTGCCTGACGGCCAGGCATCCATTCGGGGTTGCGATCAAGCAGCAGTTGCAACACGCCGATCCGTGCGTCGTTCTTGAACGCGCGGATGTCCACTCCCCCTAAGTGCTCCTGCAAGGGCGGCAGATTATCGACATCGGCATATCGGCCGCCTTCGGCGAACAGTGCTTCGATCCGCACGACATCGGAAGCGCCGGCGAACATCCCTCGCAGATTGACCTCGCGCCGATAGATATCCTGCAAATGCTCCAGCGCCCCGCCGCCGGCAAGATCGCGCAGGACCCATTCGTCCTCAGCCATTGCCTCCAGGCTGCGACGGTTATCGTTCCTCAGGGTCATCAGCCGCGCCCGGTCCTGGCCATAAGCCCGGACTAGCAGATCGATTCTCGCCTCATCAGCACTGCCGCCGTTTTCAATCGCTTTATTGATGTGCGCGTACATTTGCTGTTTCAGGACGATGACCCGTTCTTCATAAAGGTCGCCCAGTTCCAACGCATTATCGCTGGACTCTCCGCCACTGCTCATGGCGTCAGCCTTGGCAGCCTCGACAATGATCCGATTGGTTTCATAAGCCAATAGCGCATCGCTGTCATACCAGAGACTGAGTTGATAACCCTCTGTACCCAGTAGTTGTTTCCAAATACTGATGTAGTCACGCTGGATTGCGCCAATACCGCCTCCCAGCCAGACAAAATGCAGGTTCTTCGGCACTTCGACGGGCGGTTGTTGCAGCAGGTCCAGACTGTTGCGCAGACGCGCCTCGAAAATTTCTATCTTGTCATAGGCCTGCGTCGCGCCCCCAGCCTCATCCGGGCTTGCTGACGACTGCGGCGAACGGCGGTGCCTGCTGCTTCCCTTTAATTCGCCCAGCGCTTGCTTGAGCAGCCCCAGCGGCTTCAACATCTGCGGCGAATCCAGTACGGCGATACAACCGAAGTAATAACGCAGCACCGCGTCATATTCATCGGTGCCTTTATGCGCCATCAGCGCCCGCTCCAGGTCTTTTAATTTAAGCAAACTTACGAAGTTGACGTAGTTATCCGCCAATGAAACTTCAGACTCACTCATAAACGACACTTCCATGTATTGAATTCAACTCATCAGGATTCCTTCCTGAACAGTCGACAACATAACGCCCACCCTAATACCGCTCAAACGATAAGAGATTCAATTAATGTCCAACTTAATATAGAAAACCGGATACGTTTACCGAAGACCGACACCGGCCTCGTGGCGAGGGAGCTTGCTCCCGCTGGGCTGCGCAGCAGCCCCTCATCACCCAATGCAGCATCTACACCTGGCGACTGCTGCGCAGTCGAGCGGGAGCAAGCTCCCTCGCCACGGTAGCCCCTCGCCAAGCTCTGATCAAAAATCGATCAGAGCGGTTTGCTGCCATACCAACGCGGTGTGTAGACCCAATCGCCACCCTCGGCACGAGGGAAAACGCAGGTCGTAGAGGAACCGATCAGCACCATGGTGCGCATGTCCACCTGGTCCGGCGTCAACTGCCCCAAGGTGGTAACACGCAAGGTCTGGCCTGGGCGCCCGATATCGCGCCCCAGCACCACCGGCGTCTGGGCCGTGCGATGTTGCCCGACGATTTCCAGCGCCCGGCCCAGTTGCCATGGCCGTGAACGCGAGATCGGGTTATAGAAGGCCAGGGCCAGGTCCGCTTCGGCCGCCAGGTCCAGGCGTTTCTCGATGATTGACCACGGCTTGAGGTTGTCCGACAGCGACATCACGCAAAAATCATGGCCCAGCGGCGCGCCGGCCTGGGCGGCGGTCGCCAGGGACGCCGAAACGCCCGGAAGAATCTGCAGGTCAACGTTGTGCCAGTGCGCATCGGTCGACTCGTGCAAGGCTTCCAGCACGGCGGCAGCCATGGCGAACACACCCGGATCGCCCGACGACACCACCACCACCGAACGGCCCTGGACGGCCAATTCGAAGGCATGTCGGGCACGCTGCATTTCTTCGCGATTGTCGGTGCAATGTTGCACCTGATCGGCACGGAACGGGCCGGCCATGCGCACATAGGTTTCATAGCCCAATACGTCGGTGGCGCGGTCGAGCTCAGCGCGTACCGCCGGCACCATCAGCTCGGCAGCGCCAGGGCCGAGGCCGATCACCGCCAGGCGTCCACGTGGCCGGCCAATGTTTTGTGGATCAACAGGCTGCTCGGCCACGGCGATGGCGTGGTCGCCCACCGTGTGCACCGAGGCCGGTTGCGCGATGGCGTCCGCCATCCATTGGACGGCATCGCCACCGGCCTGCACGAACCGCAGCGGCACGTTCAATTTGAACGCGGCGTCATGCAGTTCGGGACGCGCCATGTCACTGTCCGCTGCCAGCAGGCAGGCCAGCGACTGCATCGCCAGACCGGCCTCGCGCAGGACCTCATCAATGTTCGGCAACGCGCCGGCGCTTACCGCCACCACCACATTGCGTGGATAAATACGCAGCTCGTGCGCCCCAGGCGTACCGGCGGCACTGTCGACACGAATCGCCAGCCGCGCCTGTGCATCTTCCGGTAACCGCGCCTGATCCAGCCACGGCGCAACGCCCTCGATGCGCACAGATTCACCGGTCAGCAGGTCGGAGACAAAACGCTTGCCCTGTTCCAGGTCAGCGAGGCTGTAGCCGCTCGGCGGATTGAGCAGGCACGTGCCGAAACGCAGTTCACCGCTGGTGGTGATCGCGGGCGCGACTTGCAGGGTTTGTGCGATATCCCGCGCCATGACGTTGACCCCGCCCAGGCCGCCCAGCAAGGGCACCACGGCGCTGCCATCCTCGGCCACTGCCAGCACCGGCGGCTCGACACCTTTTTCCAGCAGCAACGGCGCCAGGGTGCGGATGACGATACCGGCGGCGCACAGTGCGATGATCGGCGTGTCCTGTTGATAGAGTTCGCGTAGCGTCGCACCAAATTCCTGGTATGGACGGTCCGCGCCCTCGACCCGCCCGGCCAGACCGTGGATCAGGGCCTCGGGATAGCGCTGCTGGATCCGGCGTGCAGTGGCCAGACTGCCGGGGCCGAGGATAACGATGGCCGGTATCTTGGCCGTCATCCTTGCCACCGTTCGCCCGGCACGATGATCAACGAGAAATATGGCGAGGACATCGGCTCGACTTCATCCAGCGGAACGATTTTCTGGTTCGCCATGGTCGCCCGCTCGACGTACAGCGCCCGGCCCTCCAGACCCAGCTCCTCCAGCACCTGGCGAACCTTGGGGAAGTTGCGCCCCAGTTTCATGATCACCGCCGCATCGGCATCAGCCAGGCGGCGCTTGAGTTCGTCATGAGGTAGCACGCCGGAAAGTACCGACAGGCTCTGGTTGCGATAGACCAGCGGCGCGCCGAGCACCGAGGCGCCACCGAGCATCGAGCAGACGCCGGGAATCACTTCGGCATCGTAGCGCTCGGCCAGGCGATCGTGCAGGTACATGTAGGAACCGTAGAAGAACGGATCGCCCTCGCAGATCACCGCCACGTCGCGGCCGGCGTCCAGGTGCACGGCCAACTGTTCGGCGGCGGTGTCGTAGAAATCGGCGATCACCTGTTCGTACGACAGCGGCGCCGGCAGCGCTTCGGTGGTGACCGGGTAGACCAGCGGCAGCAAGGTCTGCTCAGTCTGCAAATGCGCCTCGATGATGCCGAAGGCGTTGCCCTTCTTGCCCTTGGCAACGAAATAGGCGACCACTGGCGACTCGCGCAGCAAGCGCAGGGCCTTGACGGTAATCAGTTCAGGATCACCCGGGCCCACGCCGAGGCCGATCAGACGTCCAGGCTGCTGCATCATTCGATCTCCGTGGCGAGGGCATTGACGGCGGCCGCGGCCATGGCGCTACCGCCCAACCGGCCTTGCATGATCACGAACGGCACGCCACGGCTGTCGGCCGCCAGCATCGCCTTGGACTCGGCGGCCCCGACGAAACCCACCGGGAAGCCGAGGATCAGCGCCGGTTTCGGCGCGCCGGCGTCGAGCATTTCCAGCAGGTAGAACAGCGCGGTCGGCGCGTTGCCGATGACCACGACGCTGCCTTCCAGGTGCGGACGCCATAACTCCAGCGCGGCGGCTGAACGGGTGTTGCCCAGCTCCAGGGCCAGCTCCGGCACGCGCTCGTCGCGCAGGGTGCAGATCACCGGGTTGTTGGCGGGCAGGCGGGCACGGGTCACGCCTTCGGAGACCATCCGCGCGTCGCAAAGAATCGGCGCACCGGCGGCCAGCGCCTGGCGCCCGGCCGTACCCGCGCCTTCGGAAAACTGCAGGCCATCGACGGCTTCGACCATGCCGCAGGCGTGGATCACCCGCACCGCGAGTTTCTCCAGGTCAGCCGGGATGCGCGCCAGGTTGGCTTCGGCGCGGATGATCGCGAAGGAGTTGCGATAGATCTCCTGACCGTCGCGGATGTAATCAAGCATCAAGTGGGGCTCCGGGGCGAGCGTCGAGCCGGTGGCTGAGCGCTTCAATAGTGAGGTTACGGGCCTGCAACACGCCGAAACCCGGCTGCGTGGCCTCGCGAAAATACAGGTCATAACGACCGGGGGCGACGGCCAGCAAGGTGACGGGCGCGATATGGGCCGCCGCACAGGAACGTGGGCAACCGGACAAATGGACTTTCGGGGAGCTGCCCTGGCGTTGCAGCAGCCCGGCCAGCTGCCGGGCATCGGCTTTCGTATCGGCCAGGGCTTTACCGCAACCGCTGGAACCCGTGCAGGCAATCAGTTGTGCCAGAGGCTGACCGACCGAGCACAGCAGACCCAGGCCTTCGAGCTGCGCCAGCACCTCGTCTGCGTCTTTGAGGCTGACGTTAGGCAGCAGCAGGCTTTGCCAGGGCGTGAAGCGCAGCGTGCCGTCGCCCTTCTCCCGCGCCAGTTGCGCGGCGCCTCGCAACAGGGTGGCGTCGAGCCGGCCAAGGGGCGCCGCCGCGCCGACGTAGAACCGCTCGTCGTGCTGGGGATGGATGCCGAGATGCAATCCGTCGATGGCCGCACCGCGCTGCCAATCCCGGCAAGGTTGCGACGGCACCCGGCGGGCCAGTTGGGCAATCAGCTCGTGCCGTGGGATTTCGCCCAGCAGATGCCGCATGCGGGTCTGATCCGGACGGGCCAGGTCGAGAAACAATTCCAGCACCGCCACCACCAAGGCGTGCCCCTGGGCCAGCGGCACGCTGCCGGCCGGTTGATCCAACGGCGTGCCGGCCAATCCGAAGGCCAGCCAGGGTTCGCCATGCTGGAAAAAGGCCGACAACCACAGGTCATGGGGATGTTCGAGCATCGCCATGGCCTCGCCGCCATCCAGTTGCACGGCGAACTTGGCCGACAACTCATGGAAGCGCTCATGGGTCTGCAAGGTGAACAGAATCTGCTCGGCCAATGGCCGGATATCGAACTGCATCTGCCGGTCGATACCCGCCGAAGGGCTGAGCATCAGGTTGCGCACGTCATCACCGGCCGGTTTGCGCGGGCCAAGCCCGGCGGCCAGCAACTGCTCGATCAACGCCCCATGCTCCGGACCAATGCCACGGATCTGCAGGTTGCCCCGGTTGGTCGCCTCGATCACACCACCGGCAAACCGCTCCGCCGCCGACGCCACGGCCTCGGCCTGATCCGCCCGGATGGCACCGCCGTCGAGCTTGATCCGACAGATCCCACCGTCCAGCGCCTGGACGACACGCAACAACCCCGGACAACCCGAGGGGCGGATGACGTTGGAGGATGGATATTCGTTCAAGGGCAAACCGGCAGATAAGACACGCCACGACGGCGAAGGAGCGCCATTATGCCTGCTTTGTCGGGGGGCATGAAAAGCTTGCTGGTCGGATTGAGGTAGCGCAGGGGCAAATGGGGAAGTGAGATTGCTCGCGATATCGGTCTGCCTGTGATGAAACTATTGAATGCGCCGCAGCCATCGCGAGCAAGCTCGCTCCCACAACGGGATCGCAGGCCGGCCGAGAAAAACAAGCCGCCCACCAGGCCGCCTGGCTTTGGCTCTGGCTTTGGCTCTGGCTTTTGATCTTGAGCGCCCCATTAACCACAAGGGCCGAACGCAGGCATTGCGCAGTGGGCATCCCGGCATGGATGCCGGGATAGCCGCGCAGGGCCATGGATGGCCCATCGCGGCGGGCCCACGGAGCAATGCCGGAGTGAGGGAACACCGAGCCTTGGCGAGGTGCCCAGTGGTGGGGCAAGAGCGTTTTGCTTACTTTTGCGCTCTATCAAAAGTAAGCCGCCGTCAGGGCGGAACCCTAAGCCGCCGTTACCGCAGCAATGGATATGAACACAGAAATCCAGGTCGACTGCCAGACCGCTATGGATCGAACGCAACCTTAACCAAACACTCACGGTATGATGACGGCCCGGTTCGCGGGCATCAGCCTGCCTATCAAACAGATCCAGTCGAGGAACAAAAATGACGCCCTGGTTGACCGTAGTGGGCATCGGCGAAGACGGCTTCAAGGGCCTGGGCCGCACCGCCCGGCATGCTTTGCTGCGGGCGTCGCGTATTATCGGCAGCACCCGGCAACTGGCCCTGTTGCCGCGGTGTATTCGCGGCGAACGGGAGCTATGGCCCAGTCCGTTTTCCCTGGAGCCGCTGCTGGCCCGTCGAGGCGAGGCGGTGTGCGTGCTGGCGAGCGGCGATCCGATGTTCTACGGCGTGGGCGCCAGCCTCGCTAAACAGGTTTCAGGCGACGAGATTCAGGTCATCCCTGCCCCATCGTCCTGTTCGCTGGCAGCGGCGCGCATGGGTTGGCCGTTGCAGGATGTGATGACCCTATCGCTAGTGGCGCGCCCCCTGGCGGTGCTCAATGCCCACTTATCCACCGGCGTCAGGCTGCTGTTGTTGAGCAACGACCGGCACAGCCCGGCCGCCGTGGCGACGCTGCTGCGCGAGCGCGGGTTCGGCCCCAGCGCCATGACGGTCCTGGAACACCTGGGCGGTGGCGCGGAGCGGCGGATCGAAGGCTACGCCGCGCAATGGTCCGACCCGCTCGTTGCAGACCTCAACCTGATCGCCGTCGAATGCCGGGCCGAACCCTCGACGCCGCGCCTGTCACGCCTGGCCGGGTTGCCGGACAGCGCGTTCGAGCATGACGGCCAGTTGACCAAGCGCGACGTACGGGCCATCACCCTGGCCCGTCTCGCGCCGACCCCCGGCGAGCTGCTATGGGACGTCGGCGCCGGCAGCGGCTCTATCGGCATTGAATGGATGCGCACCCACCCCAGCTGCCGAGCCCTGGCGATTGAAGCCGATGAAAGCCGCCAAGCCTTGATCGAGCGCAACCGCGACAGCCTCGGCGTGCCCGGCCTGCAACTGATCCGCGGCAAGGCTCCACAGGCACTGGACGACCTGGAGCCGCCGGACGCCGTGTTCATCGGTGGCGGCGTCACCCGCGAAGGCGTGCTCGATAGCTGCTGGGCCCGCCTCAAGCCCGGTGGCCGGCTCGTGGCGAACGCCGTGACCCTGCAAAGCGAGATGACCCTCATGAACTGGCGCGAACGCCACGGCGGCGAACTGACCCGGATCCACATCGCCCAGGCCCAGCCATTGGGCGATTTCGATACCTGGCGCCAGGCCCTGCCGATCACCCTGCTGGACCTGACGAAGCCTGCCGATGCGTGACGAAACCGCCGAACAGCCCGCGCCCCTGCGCAGCGGCCTGACCACCGGCAGCTGCGCCACGGCCACCAGCCTGGCGGCGGCCCGGCTATTACTGTGCGGCATCGACGCCGATGCCGTGGAAATCGTCCTGCCCAAAGGCAAGCAGGTGCAGATGCGCCTGGAGTTCTGTCGACGCACCGAGCAGGGCGCCGAAGCCGGGACGATCAAGGACGCCGGCGATGACCCGGACGTGACCCACGGAGCCCTGCTGTTTTCCCAGGTGCGATTGATCGCCGAAACCGGGGTACGTTTTGTCGCCGGGCGCGGCGTGGGCACCGTAACGCGGCCAGGGCTGGTGTTGAATGTCGGTGAACCGGCGATCAACCCGGTCCCGCGCAGAATGATCACCGATCACCTCGGCCGGCTCGCCGCTGATACGGGCTATGCCGGCGGCTTCGAGGTCACGGTCAACGTCGAGGACGGCGAGGCGCTGGCGCTGAAAACCATGAACCCGCGCCTGGGCATCCTCGGAGGTCTGTCGATCCTGGGCACCAGTGGCATCGTCCGGCCGTTTTCCTGCGCGGCCTACATCGCGTCCATCCACCAGGGCATCGATGTGGCGAAAACCAACGGTTACCTGCACATCGCTGCGTGCACCGGCAATGCCAGCGAAGACACCATGCGCCGGGTCTACAACCTGCCGGAAATCGCCCTGATTGAAATGGGCGACTTTGTCGGGGCCGTGCTCAAGCATTTGCGCAAGGTCCCGGTGGACAAACTCAGCCTGTGTGGCGGCTTCGGCAAGATCAGCAAACTCGCCGCCGGCCACATGGACCTGCACAGCCGTCACTCCAGCATCGACCTGCCGCAACTGGCGCAATGGGCAGCCGCAATCGGCGCCGACGCGCCCCTGCAACAGCAGATCCGTGACGCCAACACCAGCCAGCAAGCCCTGGCATTAGCCAGCGCCGCCGGCATCGCCCTCGGTGACGCGGTGTGCGAGCACGCCCTGGCCTTCGCCCGCAGCGTCGTGCCGCCGCAGGTCCAGGTCGAAGTCTTCGCCATCGACCGCCAGGGCGGGATCGTCGGCCACGCTGGATCACTGAAATGAACCGTATCCTGCTGCTGGGCGGCGTCACCGAAGCGCTGGCCATCGCCCGCACGCTCGGGCCGCAACACATCTACAGCCTGGCGGGCATCGGTCGCGTCCCGACGGACCTGACCTGCCAGGTCCGCGTGGGCGGCTATGGCGGGGCTGAAGGGCTGGCACAATTCATCCGCGAGCAAGGCATCGACCTGCTGCTCGACGCGACCCACCCCTACGCCGCACAAATCAGCCACAACGCCGCCGAGGCAGCCCGTGCCTGCGCCATCGCGTGCTGGGCCCTGCGCCGTCCGGCGTGGCAGCCCCAAGCCGGCGATGACTGGCGCGAAGTTGCCGACTGGACCGAACTGACCCAGGCCCTGAAACCCTTCCGCCGCCCCCTGTTCACCCTTGGCCGCGAACCGCTGCAACATCTGGATGAAATTCCCCTCGATCAATTCTGGACCCTGCGCGCCCTGGAGGTTTACCCCGGCAACGAACGCTGCGAAGTCATCGGCGCCCGTGGACCGTTCCGCCTCGAAGACGAACGCGAGCTGTTCCAGCGGCGCCAGATCGATGCGCTGGTCAGCAAGAACAGCGGCAGCAGCGCCACCGAGCCAAAGCTGGAAGTGGCCCGGGAGCTTGGGGTGCCGGTGCTGATATTGAAGCGGCCGGTGTTGCCGGCTGTTGATCGGGAGTTTTGGACTTTTGAAGAAACACTTGAGGCGTTGGCACCTTCAGGCTCATGAGCCAATATCTCGGCCTTGCATGAACAGTAACCTATTTGTTACCTTCAAGGCTGAACGTGATCTCACTCGAAGAATATATCCAAGACAACGACACAAGCCCCTTCCAACGCTGGTATTCCAATCTGGATGCCCTGGCGGCATATAAAGTGTCTAGCGCCCTGATGCGGTTAGAGATGGGCAATACCTCAAACATCAAATGGTTCGACGGTTTGGGCGAGTACCGCATTAATTGGGGACCAGGCTATCGCGTGTACTTGGTCCAGGAAGGTAAACGTCTGATCATTTTGTTTGGTGGCGGTGACAAGTCCACCCAGAAAAAAGACATCAAGCAAGCAAAAACTCTAATTGCCGAATTCCGAGCACGGAAGCGGGCAGAAAAGAACATGAGGTAACCCAATGGCTCTCACTCGAAGCTATAAACATACGATTGCCGAACGCGCCAAGCGCGACCCTGAGTTTGCGCAAATTTTGCTGGATGAGGCCGCTACTCTATTTTTAAATGGAGAGCCGGAAATGGCGCGAATGATTCTCCGTGATCTCGTCAATGCCACTGTTGGTTTCGAAGAGCTGGCGAAGGAAACCTCCAAGCCGAGCAAGAGCTTGCATCGAATGCTCTCAGCCAAGGGCAATCCAAGCATGGATAATCTGGCAGCGATATTTGCGGTTATCCGCACGACCTTGAAAGTGGATATGCAGGTTCACGCTATTCCGGCGCATTGAGAAATGCACACTGGCTCCGTCACCGCACCAATACGCACCCGACAATCTATTGCTACTGTTAATCCAAGCCCTGCGACCCTACACCGCACGTGGCTTTTTTACTTCTACCCCCCGATCAGGCTAAATACCGCCACCTGATCGCCCAATCGAGCGGATTCGCCCATGTCCCGACAACGGCTTGCATTTGCCTGGATCGCCTGCTTCGCAGTGCTGTTCAACATGCTCGCCATGCCGCTTTCCGGCAGCGCTGTCGCTAGGGCAGAGGCTCCGTCGGAGCAGTTGTTGTGGGGCAGTTTCTGTTCTTCGGGTGGCACGAAGAGCGTGGCGGTTTCCCTCGGCAAGCTCGAACAGAGCGCACCGCAGCAAGACGATCATTCGAACATGCAGCATTGCTGGTGCTGCGCCGGTTCAGCCGCGCTGGTGGCGCTGGCCGCAAACACGCCACAGCTGTATCTGGACGCACGACTGGCCCACCAAGGCGCCGCCCCGCCATCGTTCGATAACCCCACGCCCCGCCAGCAATGGCCCAGTCTCAACCCCCGCGCCTCGCCTCCGGCCTGATTCTTCCCGCAAAACCTGCGCCTTGAATCGTTTCGGAGAATTGCCATGTTGAACAGACTCATCCTGCTGGCCGCCCTGCTGCTGCCTGTCGGCTTCGCCCAGGCCCACCAGTACAAAGCGGGCGAGCTTGAGATCGCCCACCCGTGGTCCCAGGAACTGCCGCCGAACGCGCCGACCGTGGCCGCGTACTTCGTGATCCATAACGCCGGCTCCAACGCCGACCGGCTGCTCGGCGTCGACTCGCCGATTGCCGGCAAAGCCGAGCTTCATGAGCATGTAAAGCAAGACGACCTGATGAAGATGCAACCGGTGCCGGTGGTGGATATCGCCCCGGGCGCGACCGTGACCTTCGCGCCGATGGCCTATCACGTGATGCTGCTGGACCTGAAGGACCGCAGCCTGCTGAGCGATGGCAAACGCTTTCCCATGACGTTGCATTTCCAGAAAGCCGGGGACGTTGTCGTGGATGTAGCGGTGCAGAAAAAAGCCCCCGACGGCACCAAGACGCACGTGCACGCCCAGTAGACGTAGCCGCCCGTGCAATCTCCTCGCACCAGACTGTCCACGCCCCGCCGCCCATCCATGAGCCTGGCGCGCGGCAGCTGGATCAGCCTGTTCGCGATGCTGATGATCTTCATCGGTCCACTGATTTCTCAGTCGATGCCGATGGATCAGCGCATGTCGCCGGTCATGAACATGTCCATGCCAATGGACATGGATATGGACATGTCGGCAAGTGCCCATGGCGACCATAAAGCACCGACTGCCAAACACTGCCGGCCCCAGAGCGAGCACCATGCGCTGTGGGAAAAATGCGGCTATTGCAGCCTGCTGTTCAACTGCCCGGCCTTGCCTGGCGGCCAGACCTTCGCCGTTTTCGACACACCACAAATCAACAGTTTTACCGCCCCTTCTCCACGGCTGGGCCATGCCCGCGCCTCATTCTTCCCGGGTGCCCGCACCCGCGCCCCGCCCCTCGACGCGTAAGCCCCGGCACTTACTTACCCGGTCGCACAAGACAGCCCCAGGCTGCCCGACCGTGTCGTTTACGTCTGTTCGATGGAATCATCATGTCCAGGATTTCTGCTGGCATCGCTTTGGGCACTGCCCAGGTTCGCTGCCCCCCGAACGAGCCACGGGTTCGTTTTCGCCATACGGTCGCCGCGCTGTGCGGCCTGCTGCTGTCACCCCATGTGCTTGCCGACGAGCACGAGCATCATGAGACCCAGGTCGAGGAGCTGAGCCCGACGGTCATTACCGCCATCGCCCCCAGTTCCCCGCTGACGGTCGTCACCAATCCCAAGGACCCACGCCAGCCGGTCCCGGCCAGTGATGGCGGTGACTACCTCAAGACCATTCCCGGCTTTGCCCTGGTGCGTAACGGCGGCACCAACGGCGACCCGGTGCTGCGGGGCATGTTCGGCTCGCGGCTGAATATCCTCACCAACGGCAGCATGTTGCTGGGCGCCTGCCCAGGGCGGATGGACGCGCCGACGTCCTACATCTCGCCGGAGACCTACGACAAGCTCACCGTCATCAAGGGCCCGCAAACCGTACTCTGGGGCCCCGGTTCATCGGCTGGGACCATCCTGTTTGACCGCGAACCGGAGCAGTTCGGCGAACTCGGCACGCGGGTCAACGCCAGCGTGCTGGCCGGTTCCAACGGCCGCTTCGACAAGGTGGTGGATGCCGCCGCCGGTGGACCGCTGGGTTATGTGCGGGTGATCGGCAACACTGCGCATTCCGACGACTACCGTGACGGCAATAACGATACGGTGCCGTCGCGCTACGAGAAGTGGAACGGCGACGTCACGGTCGGCTGGACGCCGGATGCCGATACCTTGCTGGAGCTGACCGCCGGCAAGGGCGACGGTGAGGCGCGATACGCCGGACGCGGCATGGACGGCGCGCAGTTCAAGCGCGAAAGCCTCGGGCTGCGTTTCGAGCGCTCGAACCTCGGCGAGGTGTTGGACAAGATCGAGGCCCAGGTCTACTACAACTACGCCGACCACGTGATGGACAACTACACGCTGCGCACGCCGTCCGGCACCGGGATGATGGCCGGGCCGATGGCGTCCAACGTCGACCGCCGGACCCTCGGCGCCCGCATCAAGGCCACCTGGCGCTGGGCTGATGTGCAGTTGATCAGCGGCCTGGACGCCCAGACCAACGAGCATCGCCAGCGCAGCAGCATGGGCATCGACACCTACAAGGACCTGCCCCGGACCAAGGACGCCGATTTCCACAACTACGGCATGTTCAGCGAACTGACCTGGTACGCAGCCGACCGCGACCGGCTGATCACCGGCGCCAGGCTCGACCGAGCGTCGGCCAAGGACTACCGGCAGACTGTCGGCTCCGGCATGTCGGCCCGCCCCAACCCCACCGCCGACGACACCCGCGCCGACACGCTGCCCAGTGGCTTCGTACGCTACGAACATGACCTGGCCGACAGCCCGACCACGTTGTACGCAGGGCTGGGCCACGCGCAACGCTTTCCGGATTACTGGGAGTTGTTCTCGCCAAACGCCGGCCCCAGCGGTTCGTTGAATGCCTTCGACTCGATCAAGCCGGAGAAAACCACCCAGCTCGACTTCGGCCTGCAATACAAGACCGATGCCCTCGAAGCCTGGGCATCGGGATACATCGGCCAGGTCCGCGACTACATCCTGTTCGACTACACCCCCGGCATGATGGGCAGCACTTCGCGGGCCGAGAACATCGATGCACGGATCATGGGCGGCGAGCTGGGCGCGGCCTACAAGCTGACCGAGCGCTGGAAAGCCGATGCGACCCTGGCCTATGCCTGGGGCAAGAACAGCAGCGACGGCACGGCCCTGGCGCAGATGCCACCGCTGGACGCCCGCCTGGGCCTGACCTACAGCGAAGACCGCTGGAGCGCCGGAGCCCTGTGGCGGGTGGTGGCGGCGCAGCATCGCGTCGATGAAAACAAGGGCAACGTGGTGGGCAAGGACTACGGCAAAAGCGCGGGCTTCGGCGTGTTCTCCCTCAATGGCGCGTATCGCATCAACCCGCATTGGAAGGTCAGCAGCGGCGTCGACAATCTGTTCGGCAAAGCCTACGCCGAGCACCTGAACCTGGCCGGCAACGCCGGGTTCGGTTTCCCGGCGAACGACCCGCAAGCCATCAACGAACCGGGGCGCACGCTCTGGACGAAGGTGGATATGAGTTTCTAGGCCTGACACCGACCTCTTGTGGCGAGGGAGCTTGCTCCCGCTCGATCGGTCCGACGCCGCGGGCGTAGCGACCGAAAAAACCAGGACTGCTGCGCAGTCCAGCGGGAGCAAGCTCCCTCGCCACAGGGTCTTTGTTTTACCGCACTACATAACAACCCAATTTGCCTGCGGAGCGCTTTTTCATGAGCCAACCGAAACCGAATTTCTACAACCTCGCCTGGCGCTGGCATTTTTATGCCGGGCTGTTCGTCGCCCCCTTCATGGTGATGCTGGCCCTGACCGGTATCATCTATCTGTTCAAGCCGCAGCTCGATCCACTGATGTACGGCAGCCTGCTGAACGTACCCGCCGGGCACCACAGCCTGGCGGCGGACGACCTGCTCAAGCAGGTTCGCCAGGCCTACCCGCAAGGCAAGGTCAAGCAGTACCTGCCACCGGTCAACGCCGAGCGCAGCGCGCAGTTCGTGGTGATCGACAAGGGCCGGGAACTGAACGTGTTCATCGACCCGTACCATGGCGACGTCCTGGGCGAGCAGGATGCGAAAAACAATCTGCAAGCCATGGCGCGGGCGATTCACGGCGAGTTGCTGATCGGCACGGTTGGCGACCGCCTGGTGGAAATGGCCGCCGGCTGGGGCGTGGTGCTGGTGGTGTCGGGGCTGTACCTGTGGTGGCCACGCGGGCAATCGACGGCCGGGGTGCTGTGGCCCCGCTGGCGCGCTCGCGGGCGCCTGCTGTGGCGCGACCTGCACGTGGTGGTCGGCTTCTGGGGCGCGGCATTCCTGCTGGTGATGCTGCTCAGCGGCATGACCTGGACCGGCTTCTGGGGCAAGCAATACGCCGACCTGTGGAACCGCTTTCCGGCGGCGATGTGGAATGACGTGCCCAAGTCCGACGTCGAGGCCGGCAGTCTCAACAACGCCCACCGCCAGACCGTACCCTGGGCCATGGAGAACACGCCGATGCCGATGTCCGGCGACCATGCCGAACACATGGCCCACGGTGGCGCCCATGAAGGCCCGGCGGCCCCGATCGTCAGCCTGCAAGCGGTGCAGGACATCGCCACGCAACGCAACGTCGAACCGGGCTATAGCATCACCCTGCCGACCACCGCCGGCGGTGTGTTCACCATCGCCGTGTTCGCCGACGACCCGCGCAACGACGCGACCCTGCATGTGGACCAGTACACCGGTAAAGTCCTGGCGGATGTGCGCTGGGAGCATTACAGCCTGGTGGCCCGCGCCACCGAGACCGGTGTGATGCTGCACGAGGGCAAGATGTTCGGGCCACTGAACCAGATCATCGTTCTGCTGATCTGCCTGATGATCCTGCTCAGCGCCGTCAGTGGCCTGGTGATCTGGTGGAAGCGCCGACCCCAGGGCAAGTTCGGCGTACCGCCGCTGCGTCATGACCTGCCGACCTGGAAGGGCGGCGTATTCATCATGCTTGCCCTGGCGGTGGTGTTCCCGCTGGTAGGGGCGTCGCTGGTGGTGGTATGGCTGTTGGACCGGCTCGTCACCCGGATCAATCGCCAGCCTGAGGTGGCTTCATCTTCAAGTTGAACACAGTGAGTTAACGGCAAGCGGCGCGAAGGCTCTACAATCGCGCCCGCTACCGAACTGCAAACACAGCCCCCTGTGGGAGCGAGCTTGCTCGCGATGGCGTCGGCACATCAACATTGGTGTGACAGACAAACCGCTATCGCGAGCAAGCTCGCTCCCACAGGGGATGTGCGCGCCACCAAAGACTTCGAGTACACGCATGACCTCGCTCACCCTCTCCCACCTCGCCTGGACACCCCTGGGCCACGGGCATTGCCATCACCAGTTCCAGCTGCATGACGTCACGTTGCAGGTGGCGGACGGGGAGTTCGTCGGGTTGATCGGGCCCAATGGCAGCGGCAAGACCAGCCTGTTGCGCTGCGCCTATCGCTTCAGCCGGCCGGAACGTGGCGAGGTGAAATTCGAGCATCACAATGTGTGGAAACAGTCGTCACGCTGGTGCGCACAACGCATCGCCGTGGTGCTGCAGGAGTTTCCCGAAGCCTTTGGCCTGACGGTACAAGAAGTGGTCGCCATGGGCCGCACGCCGCACAAAGGTCTGTTCGACACCGACACCCATGACGACCGGCGCCTGGTGCTCCAGGCACTGGCGGCGGCCGGGCTTGAAGGCTTCGGCGCGCATGCCTTCGCCACGCTGTCGGGCGGTGAGAAGCAGCGGGTGATCCTGGCTCGCGCCCTGGCCCAGCAACCACGACTGCTGATCCTCGACGAGCCGACCAATCACCTCGACCCGCACTATCAACTGCAACTGCTGCAACTGATTAAGGGCCTGGGCATCGGTACCCTCGCCAGCCTTCACGACCTGAACCTGGCCGCCGCGTTCTGCGACCGGCTGTACGTGATCGAACACGGGCGCATCGTCGCCAGCGGCACACCGAGTGATGTCCTCACCGCCGAGCTGTTGCGCGAGGTGTTCGGCGTGCAGGCGCTGGTGGACGAGCATCCGCTGTCCGGCTACCCCCGAATCACCTGGATAACCCAACCATGACTTTGCGTTTTCTGCTGCTCCTGCCCTTGCTACTGGGCAGTGCCCAGGCCCTGGCCGAGGCCACCCACTATCCGCTGACGATCCAGAGCTGCAACCGCCAGGTGCAGTTCAACCAGGCACCCCGGCACGCGGTCAGCCACGACATCAACATGACCCAGATGATGCTCGCCCTGGGGCTCAAGCCGCGCATGGTCGGCTACAGCGGCATCAGTGGCTGGAAATCGGTGACGCCCGAGATGGCGAAGATCCTCGACGGCCTGCCGGAACTGGCAGCCAAGTACCCGTCGGTGGAAACCCTGCTCAATGCCAACGTGGATTTCTTCTTCGCCGGTTGGGACTATGGCATGCGTGTAGGCGGCGACCTGACGCCGCAGACCCTGCAACCGCTGGGCATCAACGTGTATGAACTGACCGAGTCCTGCGCCTTCGTGATGAAACGTCCGGCGGCGTCGCTGGAAGACACCTACAACGACCTGCGCAACCTGGGAAAAATCTTCGATGTGCAGGATCGCGCCGAAGCCCTGATTGCAACGATGCAGGCCCAAGTGGCCGAGGTCCGTAAGCAGCTGCCAGCGGATCGACCTCGGGTGTTCCTGTACGACAGCGGCGAAGACCGGGCCATGACCTCCGGCCGTCTGGGCATGCCCCAAGCGCTGATCGACGCCGCCGGCGGTCGCAACATTCTCGACGACGTGGAAACCAGCTGGACCCGGGTCAATTGGGAAAACGTCGTGGAGCGCAATCCCCAGGTCATCGTGATCGTCGACTACGGCGAAGTCAGTGCCGAGCAGAAGCAGCAGTTCCTGCTGGACAACCCGGCCCTGCAATCGGTGGACGCGATCAAGCACCGGCGCTTCATCGTGATCCCCTACGTCCAGGCCACGCCGGGGATCGATAACGTGCTGGCGGTGCAAACCCTGGCGAAGGGTTTTCAACGTCCATGAACGATCGTCGCTATGGCGCGCTGCTGGTGCTGCTCGGCGCGTTGCTGCTGGTGTCGTGCGTGGTGTCCCTGGGCTTCGGCCCGGCGCGGGTGCCGGTGGCCGTGGTCTGGGACATCCTGCTGAACAAGGCTTTGGGCATCGGCGACGTCCATTGGACGCCCGGCCAGGAGCACATCGTCTGGCTGATCCGCGTGCCGCGCCTGCTGCTCGGCGCCCTGGTGGGCGCGGGACTGGCGTTGATCGGCGCGGTGCTGCAGGCGGTCACGCGCAATCCGCTGGCCGACCCGCACTTGCTGGGGGTCACGTCCGGCGCAACCCTGGGCGCGGTCATCGTGGTGCTGCATGTCGGCGAAATCGTCGGCCTGCTGACCCTGCCCCTCGCTGCGTTCATCGGTGCACTGCTGAGTATGTTGCTGGTGTTGGCGATTGCCAGTCGCCAGGGTCGCCTGGAAAGCGATCGCCTGTTGCTGTGCGGGGTGGCGGTGTCGTTCGTGATGATGGCGGCGGCCAATCTGTTGCTGTTTCTCGGCGACCATCGCGCCAGCTCGGCGGTGATGTTCTGGATGCTCGGCGGCCTGGGCCTGGCGCGCTGGGAATTGCTGGCGGTGCCGGCCGTCAGCGTACTGCTCGGACTGGTGTTGCTGCTAGGCATGGCCCGGCCGCTGAATGCGTTGATGGCCGGTGAGCAGACCGCCGTGACCCTGGGCCTGAACGCAGCGCGAGTGCGCTTGTGGATATTTCTGATCGCCTCGCTGATGACCGGTGTGCTGGTGTCCATCAGCGGCTCGATCGGCTTCGTCGGGCTCATGGTGCCGCACATTGCCCGGCGCCTGGTAGGCGCCGAGCACCGTCGGCTGCTGCCGGCCTGCGTGCTGCTGGGCAGCCTGTTCCTGGTCTGGGTGGACGTCGCCGCCCGTACCCTGATCGCCCCGGAAGATTTGCCGATTGGTGTCGCTACAGCCGCTATCGGCGGGCTGTTTTTCATCGGACTCATGCGGCGCCGATAAAGGCAGGCTGACGCCAACCGTGGCGAGGGAGCAAGCTCCCGCTGGGGTGCGAAGCGCCCCCGGATTCTGAGTTCTGGGGCAATCGCTGATGACTTTGCCAAATGGGGGCTGCTTCGCAGCCCAGCGGGAGCAAGCTCCCTCGCCACGGGTCTGTATTCACAAGCAGAGTCATGCCAAGGCTTCAACCCCGCGCCCCAATGTAGAGCATCTCCTCGCACCAATCCTCATGATGCGACCGCTCATGGTGCGCCCGCGTTTTTCTTAACCTCGCCAACTCCCTGTTTCCGCGCCTCCGCCCAACCGGGCACACCCCTTGCAAAAGCCTCCTTCAGCGTCTGCATCTGCCAACCAAGAAAACTCATAAAGTCCACGGAGATCGCACAATGAAGCGTCGTAGCTTGATCAAGGCTTTTACACTCTCGGCAAGCATTGCCGCGATGGGCATGGCCTGGACCGTCCAGGCCGCCGAGACCATCAAGGTCGGTATCCTGCATTCGCTGTCCGGCACCATGGCGATTTCCGAGACGTCTCTCAAGGACATGGCCCTGATGACCATTGACGAGATCAACGCCAAGGGCGGGGTGAACGGCAAGAAGCTTGAAGCGGTGGTCGTGGACCCGGCGTCGAACTGGCCGTTGTTCGCGGAAAAGGGCCGGCAGTTGCTGACCCAGGACAAGGTCGCGGTAGTGTTCGGCTGCTGGACCTCGGTGTCGCGTAAATCGGTGTTGCCGGTATTCGAAGAACTCAACGGCCTGCTGTTCTACCCGGTGCAGTATGAAGGCGAAGAGATGTCGCCGAACGTGTTCTACACCGGCGCAGCGCCGAACCAGCAGGCGATCCCGGCGGTGGAATATTTGATGAGTGAAGAAGGCGGCAGTGCCAAGCGCTATTTCCTGCTGGGCACCGACTACGTCTACCCGCGCACCACCAACAAGATCCTGCGCGCATTCCTGCATTCCAAAGGTGTGGCGGACAAGGACATCGAAGAGGTCTACACCCCGTTCGGCCACAGCGATTACCAGACCATCGTGGCGAGCATCAAGAAGTTCTCGGCCGGCGGCAAGACCGCCGTCATCTCCACGGTCAATGGCGACTCCAACGTGCCGTTCTATAAGGAACTGGCGAATCAGGGCCTGAAAGCCACCGACGTTCCGGTGGTGGCGTTCTCGGTGGGCGAAGAAGAACTGCGCGGCATCGACACCAAGCCGCTGGTGGGCAACCTGGCGGCGTGGAACTACTTCGAGTCGGTGGATAACCCGGCGAACAAGAAATTCGTCGACGCCTGGAAAACCTACGCCAAGGCCAAGAACCTGCCGGGCGCCGACAAGGCGGTGACCAACGACCCGATGGAAGCCACCTATGTAGGGATCCACATGTGGGCCCAAGCGGTGGAGAAAGCCAAGTCCACCGATGTCGACAAAGTCCGCGAAGCCCTGGCCGGCCAGACCTTCGCCGCACCGTCGGGCTACACCCTGACCATGGACAAGACCAATCACCACCTGCACAAGCCGGTGATGATCGGCGAGATCCAGGACGACGGTCAGTTCAACGTGGTCTGGCAGACCGAAGGCCCGATCCGCGCCCAGCCATGGAGCCCGTTCATCGCCGGCAACGACAAGAAGCCCGACTATGCGGTGAAGAGCAACTGAGCCCATGGGTGTCGGCTTGAGCACGGTGCTTAAGCCAACACAACTCCCTTGTGGGAGCGAGCTTGCTCGCGATGACGGCGGCACATTCAGCATAACTGCACACTGAACCACCGCTATCGCGAGCAAGCTCGCTCCCACATTGTCCGCGTAAGGCGATTTTCTATGCCCACTGCCCTCTACCGCCTCATCCTCGCCCTGGTGCTGCTGTTACCAGTGGCCACCCACGCCGGCGACGCCGAAGACTTCGTCGCCGCCAACCCGACCCAGCAGGCCAGGCTCCTGGAAACCTGGGCCGCGCAGCCCGAGCCTGGGCGCGTCGAGTTGATCGACGCCTTGCAGCAAGGCCAGTTGACCCTCGACGGCCAACCCAAGACCCTGCGCTTGAACAACCGCTTGCGCGGGCTGATCGAAACCGCCCTCGCCAGCCACCAACTGCTCGCCGCCGATGCCCGCGTGCGCCTTGACGCCGCCCGGCAGTTGCAGAAAAGCGCACGCCCGGCCCAACTGGCGTTTCTCGACCGGCAACTGGCCGGTGAACAGAACGAAGACGTGCATGCCGCCCTGAGCCTGGCGCTGGCCAATCTGCAACTGGTGGATAGCAACCCCGGCGTGCGCCTGGCCGCCGTCCGGCTGCTGGGAGAAACCGGCGACCCGCTGGCTCGTACTCGCCTCGAGGGCTTGCTCGAACCCGGCGTCGAAACCGATGCCAACGTACGCACCGCCGCCGAAACCAGCCTCAGCCAGGTCAAGCGCAAGTTGCTGGTCGGCGAGCTGCTCGGCCAGGCCTTCAGCGGCATGTCCCTGGGCTCGATCCTGCTGCTCGCCGCCCTCGGCCTGGCGATCACCTTCGGTCTGCTGGGGGTGATCAACATGGCCCACGGCGAAATGCTGATGCTCGGCGCCTATTCCACCTACGTGGTGCAGATGCTGTTTCAGCGCTTTGCCCCCGATGCCATCGAGTTCTATCCGCTGGTCGCGCTGCCCGTGGCGTTTTTCATCACCGCCGTCATCGGCATGGCCCTGGAACGCACGGTGATCCGCCACCTCTATGGCCGTCCGCTGGAGACCCTGCTCGCCACCTGGGGCATCAGCCTGATGCTGATCCAACTGGTGCGCCTGGTATTCGGCGCGCAGAACGTCGAGGTCGCCAACCCGGCCTGGCTGTCGGGCGGGATCCAGGTATTGCCGAACCTGGTGCTGCCGTACAACCGCATCGTGATCATCGCCTTTGCGCTGTTCGTGGTAGTGCTGACGTGGCTGTTGCTGAACAAGACGCGCCTGGGTCTCAACGTGCGCGCCGTGACCCAGAACCGCAACATGGCGGCCTGCTGCGGCGTGCCTACAGGCCGCGTCGACATGCTCGCCTTCGGCCTGGGTTCGGGAATCGCCGGGCTCGGCGGCGTGGCCCTGAGCCAGATCGGCAACGTCGGCCCGGACCTGGGCCAGAGCTACATCATCGATTCCTTCCTGGTGGTGGTGCTCGGCGGCGTCGGTCAACTGGCCGGTAGCGTCTATGCGGCCTTCGGCCTGGGCATCGCCAACAAGATCCTCGAACCGCAGATCGGCGCCGTGCTCGGCAAGATCCTGATCCTGGCGTTGATCATTCTGTTCATCCAGAAGCGTCCGCAAGGCCTCTTCGCGCTCAAAGGACGGGTAATCGACTGATGAACCAGCCCCTGATCGTCACGGCCACGCAAAAGGCCGGTCCCAAAGTCACCCTTGTGGTCGGCGCGTTGGTGCTCGCCGTGCTGCTGAGCCTGCCGTTGCTGTCGCTGTTGTCGGCGGACAACCCGCTACAAGTCTCGGCCTATACCCTGACGCTGGTGGGCAAAATCCTTTGTTACGCCATCGTTGCCCTGGCGCTGGATCTGGTCTGGGGTTACGCCGGCCTGCTCTCCCTCGGCCACGGCCTGTTCTTCGCCCTGGGCGGCTACGCCATGGGCATGTACCTGATGCGCCAGGCGGCCGGCGATGGCCTGCCGGCCTTCATGACCTTCCTGTCATGGACCGAATTGCCCTGGTACTGGACCGGCACCGACAGCTTCCTCTGGGCGTTGGCCCTGGTGGTGCTGGCCCCCGGTCTGCTGGCGCTGGTGTTCGGCTTCTTTGCCTTCCGCTCGCGGATCAAGGGTGTGTATTTCTCGATCATGACCCAGGCGCTGACCTTCGCCGGCATGCTGCTGTTCTTCCGCAACGAGACCGGGTTTGGCGGCAACAACGGCTTCACCAATTTCCGTTCGATCCTGGGCTTCGGCATCACCGAGCCGGGCACCCGGGCCGTGTTGTTCCTGGCTACGGTGCTGCTGTTGGTGGTGAGCCTGTTCCTCGGCTGGCGCCTGGCCCGCAGCAAGTTCGGCCGGGTGCTGACCGCCCTGCGCGATGCCGAGAACCGGTTGATGTTCTGCGGCTACGACCCCCGTGGCTTCAAGCTCTTCGTCTGGGTACTGAGCGCGGTGCTGTGCGGCCTGGCCGGTGCGTTGTACGTGCCGCAGGTGGGCATCATCAACCCCAGCGAAATGTCACCGACCAACTCTATCGAGGCCGCCGTGTGGGTGGCCCTTGGCGGACGTGGCACCTTGATCGGACCGCTGCTGGGCGCCGGCGTGGTCAATGGCATGAAGAGCTGGTTCACCGTGGCGTTTCCTGAATATTGGTTGTTCTTCCTCGGTGCGCTGTTCATCGTCGTGACCTTGTACCTGCCCAAGGGCGTGATCGGGTTGCTGAAGAAAAGGGGCGAACAATGAGAATCACACCCACGGCCGACTTCATGCTCGAACCCATCCTGGAACCCAACAAAGACCAGGGCAGCAGCCGCGACGCCATCGGCCTCGGCCAGGCCGCAGGCATTGGCCTGAACACCCGCCACGGCACGATCCTGACCCTGGAGGACATCAGCGTCAGCTTCGACGGTTTCAAGGCCCTGAACGATCTGAACCTGTACATCGGCGTTGGCGAATTGCGCTGCATCATCGGCCCCAACGGCGCGGGCAAGACCACGTTGATGGACGTGATCACCGGCAAAACCCGCCCCAGCCACGGCAAGGCCTGGTTCGGCGAAACCCTGGACCTGACCAGCATGAGCGAGGTGCAGATTGCCCAGGCCGGCATCGGTCGCAAGTTCCAGAAACCCACGGTGTTCGAAGCCCTGAGTGTGTTCGAAAACCTGGAGTTGGCGCTCAAGACCGACAAGTCGGTGTGGGCCAGCCTGCGGGCCAGGCTGAGCGGCGAGCAGCATGAGCGCATCAGCGAAGTGCTGGAGACCATCCGCCTCACCACCTCGGTCAATCGCCCCGCCGGGTTGCTGTCCCACGGACAGAAGCAGTTCCTGGAGATCGGCATGCTGTTGGTCCAGGATCCGCAACTGTTATTGCTGGACGAACCGGTGGCCGGCATGACCGACGCCGAGACCGACTTCACCGCCGAGCTATTCAAGTCCCTGGCGGGCAAGCATTCGCTGATGGTGGTGGAACACGACATGGGCTTCGTCGGCGCGATTGCCGACCACGTCACCGTGCTGCACCAGGGCAGCGTGCTGGCCGAAGGGTCGCTGGCGCAGGTGCAGGCCGATGAACGAGTCGTTGAAGTTTATTTGGGAAGATGAATCGGCCAGCTTCGAGCCGCAAGCTTCAAGCGGCCAGTTAAAGCAAGTCTCGCACCGTCCCGCTCTTACTTGCCGCTTGAAGCTTGCCGCTTGAAGCCCTACGAACGGAGTTCAAATGTTACAGGTCCAACATCTTCACCAATACTACGGCGGTAGCCACATCCTGCGGGGCCTGTCGTTCGATGTGAAGGTCGGCGAGGTGACGTGCCTGTTGGGGCGCAACGGCGTGGGCAAAACTACCCTGCTCAAGTGCCTGATGGGCCTGTTGCCGGCCAAGGAAGGCGCGGTGAACTGGGAAGGCCAGCCGATCACCACATCCAAGCCGCACCAACGGGTGCATGCCGGCATCGCCTATGTGCCCCAGGGCCGCGAGATTTTCGGTCGGCTGACGGTGGAAGAAAACCTGCTGATGGGCCTGTCGCGTTTCCCAGGCTCCGAGGCCAAGGAAGTACCGACGTTCATCTATGAACTGTTCCCGGTGCTGTTGCAGATGAAACAGCGTCGTGGCGGTGACTTGTCCGGCGGCCAGCAACAGCAACTGGCGATTGGCCGGGCGCTGGCGAGCCGACCGCGGCTGCTGATCCTCGACGAACCCACTGAGGGCATCCAGCCGTCGGTGATCAAGGAGATCGGTGCCGTCATCAAGAAACTGGCGGCCCGGGGCGACATGGCGATTCTGCTGGTGGAGCAGTTTTACGACTTCGCCGCCGAACTGGCCGATCAGTACCTGGTGATGTCCCGAGGCGAGATCGTGCAACAGGGGCGCGGGGAAAATATGGAAGCCGAGGGTGTACGCGCACTGGTTACGATCTAGTCTGTAGCGTCCCGAGAATCATCAGAAACCATGAACCTACCTGTCTTTCCGTTGGCGCCCGCGGCGCTGTTCACCCCCAGCTGGCAAGCGGCGCTGGAGCTCGGCTACGCCCGGTTCGGCGACTGTACCCGCCCGGTCCAACGCCGCCATAAAGGCCCGTTGCGGGTGCAAAAGCATTTGTACGCCGAAGGGCCCGAGGTGTGCCAGCACATCATCGTCCACCCACCGGGCGGAATTGCCGGAGGCGACCGCCTGGATATTTCGGCCAGTGTCGGCCCGGGCGCCTGGGCACAGCTGACCAGCCCTGGCGCGGCCAAGTGGTATCGCGCCGGCGGCCCGGCGTATCAGAACCTGACCCTGGAGGTCAGCCCCGGCGCGACCCTGGAATGGCTGCCTCAGGAAACCATCGTCTTCAGCGCGGCCCAGGCCGAACTCAGCACCCGCATCGACCTGCAAGGCGATGGGCGTTTGTTCTATTGGGACGTAGTCGCCCTGGGCCGACCGGCCAGCGGTGAGCGATTCGACCTCGGGCATTTCCAGTCGCGGCTGGACATTCGCCGCGACGGCCAGTTGCTGTGGCATGAACGCCAGCGCATCGTCGGCGACGACGGATTGCTGGACTCGGCCATCGGGCTGGGCGGGGATCCGGTGTTCGCCACGTTGCTGGTGACGGGTGAAATCGATAGCGAATTGTTGGAGCAATGCCGATCCCTGGACCATGCGGTGCGCGGTGACCTGACCCAACTGCCTGGGCTGGTCGTGGCGCGGTGCCTGGCGAGCGAGGCGTTGCTGGCGCGGGGGTGGTTGGTTGAGTTGTGGCGTTTGCTGCGGCCAGCGTTGCTCGGTCGAGAGGCCGTCCCCCCAAGAATCTGGAGCACATGATTTGGCTTTTCTGTGGGAGCGAGCTTGCTCGCGATAGCAATGGAAGCTTCAACATAGCAGTTGACCGACACACCGCTATCGCGAGCAGGCTCGCTCCCACAGGGGCTGTGTGTAGTTAACCCGAATTTATTTAACTGCCTTTACGGACTGCCCATGGACCTGACTCCACGCGAAAAAGACAAGCTGCTGATCTTCACCGCCGGCCTCGTTGCCGAGCGGCGGCTGGCCCGTGGCTTGAAACTCAACTACCCCGAGGCCATGGCCTATATTTCCGCAGCCCTGCTCGAAGGCGCCAGGGACGGCCAGACCGTGGCCGAGCTGATGCACTACGGCACCACGTTGCTGACCCGCGAACAGGTAATGGAAGGTATCCCGGAAATGATCCCGGAGATCCAGGTGGAGGCGACATTTCCCGACGGCACCAAACTGGTCACCGTTCACCAACCCATCGCTTGAGGCCGCGCCATGACTTATCACGTTCGGGATGCCCGGCACACTGACCTGCCAGCGATCCGCGACATCTACAACGACGCGGTACTGAACACCACGGCGATCTGGAACGAGCAGGCCGTGGACCTAGGCAATCGCCAGGCCTGGTTCAGCGCCCGGCAAGCCCAGGGTTATCCGGTATTGGTGGTGGTCGATGCCGACGACAACGTCCTCGGCTACGCTTCGTTCGGCGACTGGCGGCCCTTCGACGGCTTCCGCCACACCGTCGAGCATTCGGTGTACGTGCGCAATGACCAGCGCGGCAATGGTCTCGGCCCGCAGTTGATGAGCGCGCTGATCGAACGCGCCAGGACCTGTGGCAAACACATCATGGTGGCCGCCATCGAAAGCGGCAACGCGGCCTCGATTCGACTGCACGAGCGGGCCGGTTTCGTCACCACCGGGCAAATGCCCCAGGTGGGCACCAAGTTCGGTCGCTGGCTGGACCTGACGTTCATGCAGTTGACCCTCAATCCCGGCGCACCTGCGCCTGCTGCCAACAAGGAGTGAACCGCGATGAACGCTGCCCAGTTGCGTCGAGTCCACGCTGAGAGCTTTGCGCATTATCGCCAGGGCCTGATCGATCTGTTGCTTGATGCCGTGGGACACGGCGCCAGTGTCGGCTTCATGGCCGACCTCGATGCGGCCCAGGCCCGTGCCTATTTCGACGAGGTCCAGGCCAGCCTCAACCAAGGCAGTCTGTTGCTGTGGGTAGTGGTCAAGGATGAGCAAGTCCAGGCCAGCGTCCAGCTTGCCCTGTGCCAGAAACCCAACGGCCTGAACCGGGCCGAAGTGCAGAAGCTGCTGGTACGCGGCGATGCCCGCCGCCGCGGCCTGGGCCAGCAGCTGATGAACGCCCTGGAACTCGGCGCACGCCAGCACAAGCGCGGCCTGCTGTATCTGGACACCCAGGCCGGCTCCGAAGCCGAAGCGTTTTACAAAGCCCTGGGCTATACCCGTGTCGGCGAACTGCCGGACTACTGCCAGAGCCCGGACGGGACCTACACCCCGACCGCCATCTACTACAAGACTTTGGGGCAACCGCAATGATTCCAGGCCAATACCAGGTCCAGCCCGGCGAAATCGAACTCAACGCCGGGCGCCGCACCCTGACGCTGAGCGTTGCCAACAGCGGCGACCGGCCGATCCAGGTCGGCTCGCACTATCACTTCTTCGAGACCAACGACGCCCTGACCTTCGACCGCGCCGCCAGCCGCGGCATGCGCCTGAACATCCCGGCCGGCACCGCCGTGCGCTTCGAGCCGGGCCAGAGTCGGGAAGTCGAGCTTGTCGATCTGGCTGGGTTGCGGCGAGTTTACGGGTTCGCGGGACGAATCATGGGCGACTTGTAGACTTCATCTGCAAGTCTCTAGCTGCAAGCTGCAAGAAACAGCGGTTTGCGGCGCTCCCCTTCGCTTTGTTGTTACTTGAGGCTTGCAGCTTGAAGCTTGCAGCTCAGTTCCGAGGAACCATGAAATGAAAATAAGTCGTCAGGCATATGCCGACATGTTCGGCCCCACCGTCGGCGACAAGGTGCGCCTGGCCGACACCGAGTTGTGGATCGAAGTGGAAAAAGACTTCACCACCTATGGCGAAGAAGTGAAATTCGGCGGCGGTAAGGTGATTCGCGACGGCATGGGCCAGGGCCAACTGCTGGCCGCCGAGGTCGTGGACACCTTGATCACCAATGCGCTGATCATCGACCACTGGGGTATCGTCAAGGCCGATGTCGGCCTCAAGGACGGACGCATTGCCGCCATTGGCAAGGCCGGTAACCCGGACATCCAGCCGGATGTGACCATCGCCATCGGCGCCAGTACCGAAGTGATCGCCGGCGAAGGCATGATCCTCACCGCTGGCGGCATCGACACCCACATTCACTTCATCTGCCCGCAGCAGATCGAAGAAGCGCTGATGAGCGGCGTCACCACCATGATCGGCGGCGGCACGGGGCCGGCCACCGGGACCAACGCCACCACTTGCACGTCCGGCCCCTGGCACCTGGCGCGCATGCTCCAGGCCGCCGATGCCTTCCCGATGAACATCGGCCTGACCGGCAAAGGCAACGCCAGTCTGCCGGAGCCGTTGATCGAACAGGTCAAGGCCGGCGCCATCGGCCTGAAACTGCACGAAGACTGGGGCACCACGCCGGCGGCCATCGACAACTGCCTGAGCGTGGCCGACCAGTACGACGTCCAGGTGGCGATCCACACCGACACCCTCAACGAATCAGGCTTCGTCGAAACCACCCTCTCCGCGTTCAAGGGCCGCACCATCCACACCTACCACACCGAAGGCGCCGGTGGCGGTCACGCACCGGACATCATCAAGGCCTGCGGCTTCGCCAACGTGCTGCCGAGCTCCACCAACCCGACCCGGCCGTTCACCCGCAACACCATCGACGAACACCTGGACATGTTGATGGTCTGCCATCACCTGGACCCGAGCATTGCCGAAGACGTGGCGTTCGCCGAGAGCCGTATCCGCCGCGAGACCATCGCCGCCGAAGACATCCTCCATGACCTCGGCGCGTTTTCGATGATCAGCTCCGACAGCCAGGCCATGGGCCGCGTCGGCGAAGTCATCACCCGCACCTGGCAGACCGCCGACAAGATGAAAAAACAGCGCGGCGCATTGCCCGGCGATGGCGAAGGTAACGATAACTTCCGGATCAAGCGCTACATCGCCAAGTACACCATCAACCCGGCGATCACCCATGGCATCAGTCATGAAGTGGGCTCCATCGAAGTCGGCAAGTGGGCCGACCTGGTGCTGTGGCGCCCGGCGTTTTTCGGCGTCAAGCCGACCCTGATCCTCAAGGGAGGGGCCATTGCCGCCAGTTTGATGGGCGACGCCAACGCCTCGATCCCGACGCCGCAGCCAGTGCATTACCGGCCGATGTTCGCCAGCTTCGCAGGCTCGCGCCACGCCACCAGCCTGACCTTCATCAGCCAGGCCGCCGCCGCAGCGGGGCTGCCGGAGCAGCTCGGGTTGAAAAAGAAAATCGCCGTGGTCAAAGGCTGCCGCGACGTGCAGAAGACCGACCTGATCCACAACGACTACCTGCCGAGCATCGACGTCGACCCACAGACCTATCAGGTCAAGGCCGATGGGGTGTTGTTGTGGTGTGAGCCGGCTGAAGTGCTGCCGATGGCGCAGCGGTATTTTCTGTTTTGACGATGGCCTGACCCGTTTCCTGTGGCGAGGGAGCTTGCTCCCGCTGGACTGCGCAGCAGGCCCATTTTTTCAGGGCCGCTTCGCGCCCCAGCGGGAGCAAGCTCCCTCGCCACAAGGCTTACATCTGGCTCAGGAATATATGCTTCACTCCACCAACCGCCCCAACCGCTGCTTGAGCATGCGGTTTTCGTTGCGCAGGTGCTGCACTTCCTCCAGCAGGTCCAGCGCCAGGGCGACGCCTTCCCATTCCAGCTCCAGCTCGCGGCGCAGCCTGGCGGCGCGGCGGGCCAGGACCAGTTCGTAGTCGGTGAAACGCCAATCCTTCGGCGCCGCGCCGTGGGGTTCGAGGATGCCATGGGCGACGATTTCGATGACATGGACATCCTGCAACGCGGCGGCTTCGCAGAATTCGCTCAAGTTCAGTTCAATGATCGGGTTGTTCATGGTCTGCTTCTCCCAATGCCTTGACTGTCGAGTCTAGCCCTCAAACAATCAGAAATTCTCCCGTGGGTCGAACGCGGCTTTCTTCGCCAGCTCCGCCCATAGGCCCTTGATTGTGTCGTCGCTGGCCTTGGGCATCACAGCCTTGAGCTGGACGAACAGGTAACCGCGCTCACCGGCCTTGTTACGCAAGCCGTGGCCCTTGGCGCGCATGCGCTGGCCGTTCTGGCTGCCGGCCGGAACCTTGAGGTTGATCTTGCCGGTGAGGGTCGGGACCGCCACTTCGGCGCCCAGCGCCAACTCCCATGGAGCCAGGGGCAAGGTGATGATCAGGTCCTGACCCTCGACGTCGAACTTGGGGTGCGGCGCGAAGCGGATGGTCAGGTACAAGTCGCCATTGGCGCCACCGCCAATACCCGGCGCGCCCTGGCCCTTGAGGCGGATGCGCTCGCCGTCGGTCACGCCCAGCGGGATCTTCACGTTCAGGCTTTTACTGGTGTTGCTCACGTGCTGGCCCGCCGCGTTGTATTGCGGCACCTGGTAGCTGACTTTTTTCGACTCGCTCGCGAGGGTTTCTTCCAGGAAGATCGGTAATTCCAATTCCACGTCTTGTCCTCGACGGCCGGCGCTGCGACCTGAATGTCCGCCGCCGAAACCCGGCCCGCGATTACCGAAAATCGAACTGAAGAAATCCGAAAAGTCGCCGGTGTCCTGACCGCCAAAACCACCGCGGCTCTGCCAGCCCGGCGGGCCCTGGAATGGTTGGCCGTGCTGGCCGTAGCGGCGCAGGTCGTCGTATTCGGCGCGTTTGTCGGCGCTCTTGAGCGCTTCATAGGCTTCGGAGACGTCCTTGAACCGGGTCTCGGCGTCTTTTTCCTTGCTCACGTCCGGGTGATATTTGCGCGCCAGTTTTCGATAGGCGGCCTTGATCGTGGCATCGTCGGCCGTCGGCTCGACACCCAGGATCTTGTAGTAGTCTTTGAAATCCATCTAAGCATCACCATCCGTTATCGATGTCGCACCGCCACGCACAGCCTGCCCGGATGACCGGACAGCGGGTTGACCGACCTCAAGATTGGGACCGGGCGGTACGTCAGAAGTTTATCGGCAGAAGGTGGCGGTTCTTGTAACCGCCCTGTGCTGCCAGACCCATGCCAGCAAGTTTGGGGACAAAACCGCGTCTTTCAAGGCCGATGTTCCGGAATTAGCAGATCGCCGGCCTTCGAATCCGCGCCGCACTGGCATACACTGCGCGGCCGTTTTTTCACCCGGAAGCTGAAAGACATGAAAAACGCATCCCCAGCCCGTGCCTGCGGCATCGACTTCGGCACGTCCAACTCCACCGTCGGCTGGCTGCGCCCCGGTATGGAAACGCTGATCGCGCTGGAGGACGACAAGATCACCCTGCCCTCGGTGGTCTTTTTCAATCTAGAGGAGCGTCGCCCGGTATACGGCCGCCTGGCCCTGCACGAATACCTGGAAGGCTACGAAGGCCGGTTGATGCGCTCGCTCAAGAGCCTGCTGGGTTCCAAGCTGATCAAGCACGACACCAGCGTGTTGGGCACGGCGATGCCATTCAAGGATCTGCTGGGATTGTTCATCGGCCAGCTGAAAAAACGCGCCGAAGCCACCGCCGGTCGGGAGTTCGAAGAGGTGGTGTTGGGTCGTCCGGTGTATTTCGTCGACGATGATGAGGCGGCCGACCAGGAAGCGGAAAACACCCTGGCGGATGTGGCCCGCGCCATCGGCTTCAAGGAAGTCTCGTTCCAGTACGAACCCATCGCGGCGGCGTTCGATTATGAATCGACCATCACCAAAGAAGAGCTGGTGTTGATCGTCGACATCGGCGGCGGTACCTCGGACTTCTCCCTGGTGCGCCTGTCACCCGAGCGCCGCATGCACGACAACCGCCACGCCGACATCCTCGCCACCGGTGGCGTGCACATCGGCGGCACCGACTTCGACAAGCAATTGTCGCTGGCCGGCCTGATGCCGCTGTTCGGCTACGGCAGCCGCATGAAGAGCGGCGCCTACATGCCCACCAGCCACCACATGAACCTGGCGACCTGGCACACCATCAACGGGGTGTACTCACAGAAATCCACCCTGGCCCTGAGCAGCATGCGCTACGACATTGAAGACACCGGCGGCATCGACCGGCTGTTCAAGCTGATCGAACAACGCGCCGGGCATTGGTTGGCGATGGAAGTGGAAGAAACCAAGATCCAGCTGACCCACACCGACCAGCGCCACGTGGCCCTGGACCGGATCGAACCGGGCCTGAGCGTGGACCTGAGCCGGGCCCTGTTCGAGTCGGCCATTGATGGTCTGCTGGAGCGAGTGCGCACCAGCGTCACGCAATTGCTGGGCGATGCCAACGTCGGCGTCGATCAGGTCGACACGGTGTTCTTCACCGGTGGTTCCAGCGGCATCCCGGCGCTGCGCAACAGCGTCTCGGCCATGCTGCCCCAGGCACGGCATGTGGAAGGCAACATCTTCGGCAGCATCGGCAGCGGGTTGGCGATCGAGGCGATGAAGCGCTATGGATAAAAAGCAGCTTCGAGCTTTGAGCTGCAAGCTTCAAGGAAGAGCAGTCGGGTTATCGCCGATAGCTTTTACTTGAAGCTTGAAGCTTGAAGCTTGAAGCTCGCAACCGGCAACCGGCAACCGGCAACCGGCAACCGCTGTCCTAGACCATCCCGATCTGCTTCAACTCACTCTTGAGATACGCATAATAGATCGGCCCCGCCACTACCCCAGGCAACCCGAACGCCGCCTCGAACACCAGCATCGCCATGAGCAGTTCCCAGGACTTGGCGCTGATTTGCCCGCCAACGATCCGCGCATTGAGGAAATATTCCAGCTTGTGGATCACGATCAGGTAACCCAGCGCCGCCACCGCCACCCAGATCGACAGCGACAGGCCGACGATGGTGATCAAGGTGTTGGAGAGCAGGTTGCCGATGACCGGCAGCAAGCCCAGCAGGAAGGTCATTACGATCAGGGTCTTGGTCAGCGGCAATTTGATGCCGAACAGCGGCAGCACCACCGCCAGGAAAATCCCGGTGAAGAAGGTGTTGAGCAGGGAAATCTTGATCTGCGCGAAGACGATATTGCGAAACGCCTTGACCAGCAGGTTCAGGCGATCGAACAGCGCGGCGGCCAGGGGTTTGCGCTTGGTCAGGTCGGGGATGCGCTGCAGGGCGACGATGGCCCCCAGGACCATGCCGATCAGCAGCGTCACGAACATATGGGCCGCATCCTTGCCCACCAGTTGCAGCTCGCTCAGGTGCTTGCTCATCCAGGCGCCGATGGCCACCCGGAACTCGGCGGCGCTGGCCGGCAGGTAGGCGTCGATGAACGGCGGCAGTTGTCCACGGGCTCGGTCGACCACACCCATGAACTTGTCCAGGGACGCACCGGGGTTCTCCGCTTCATGCAACAGGAAACTGATTGCGCCGGCGAAAATCAGCGTCAGCACACTGACCACCAGCGTTCCCAGTAGCGCCACCGCCAGCCAACGGGCCCGTCGGCCTTCGATCAAACGCTGCAACTGGGGCGTGAGCATGTTGACCAGCTCGAACACCAGCAACCCGGCCAACAGGCTCGGCAGCAGGCGCAGCGGCAGCACCAGCAACAACCCACCGAAAATGATCACCCAACTGATCACCAACAACACATGACGCTGAGAAAACGTTGGCATACAGCCTCAAGAACGAACGGCGTGAAAGGATTGGCAGTCTGCCAGCCTTCAGCGAGCAGCACTAGGGATTGTATCGGCCGATCTCTGGCGCAGTTCAGAGGTTTTTGCAGCGTCTGTGCAGGCCCATCGCGAGCAAGCTCGCTCCCACAATGGACCGAGCCACGCCAATCCTATGTGGGAGCGAGCTTGCTCGCGATGAGGCCCGCACTGACGCAAAACGTCACTTGTTCTTCAGGCAATCACTCATGAACGCCTTGCGCTCATCACCCTTGAGCGCCTTGGTGGTGGCAACGGCATTGCAGTTCTTCATGCGCTCCTGCGGCGTGCCGCCTCGCACCTCTGGCGGCTTGGTCTTGAGGCATTCGCTCATGAACGCTTTGCGCTCATCGCCCTTGAGCGCCTTGGCGCTGGCGTCGGCGTTGCAGGTGGTCATCTTGGTCTGTTGCGCCGTCGCGGCGAAGCCCTGGGAGCATGCCAGCAAACCGATCAGCAACAACGGGACACGCAGCATTTTCATGGAATTTCTCCTGAAGGCCGCCCGGAGGGTACGGCGACGTGTTGCAGTGTAGACAAAGCCTGTTACACCTTCCTCAGGTCGATCTGCCCGAATGCCGTCATCGCGAGCAGGCTAGCTCCCAAAAGGTAGCCATTTGCGCACCCGCCCGCGAAACCCTGTGGGAGCGAGCCTGCTTGCGATGAACGATTACACGGTGCTGCTCGATGGCCTAAACCCCAGCCGCTTTCAATCGCTCTGCATGCTCGACAAACAACCGGATCGGCTCGGCACCCTTGCCCACCAGCCCCAGCGACTGATTGACGATGTCGAAATGATCCAGCGGATAGTCATCGCCAATGACCGTGCCCAGGTGCGAGCTGAACCGTCCGACCATGCCGTCGCACTGCCCCGCCTCGCGCACGAATGTGCGGGCGAACAGGCGGCAACTGCGGTGGGTGCCGTCGAACAGGTTGCGGCCCCTGTCGGTCTTGCCCGGCTGCAGGGTCCCGGACCAGGAGTAATAGCGCACGCCGTTGACCTCCTCCGTTCCGTGCCCGCCCCAGTGCTGTGGCAGTCCTTGCGGATAACGCTGGTTGAACAGTGCCACCCCGGCCGTGGTGAGGGAGGCGTGGGAGGCCTGGATATCCACCGGCAACCTGGGCCCGCGATAACCGGTCTCCAACAGGCTCATCAGGGCATTGACCAGGCGCAGGGCGGCACTGAGCAGGCGGCCCTTGGCACTGTCGGCCGGGTAGTGGGTTTGCAGGTAGTCGGCCAGTTCGGAGCCGTGATTGGTACCGGCCACGGAAGTGACCGAGGCCACCAGGTCCGGGCGCATGGCGGCGGCGTAGCGGGCAGTGAGACTGCCCTGGCTGTGGCCGATCAGGTTGACCTTCTGCGCGCCAGTCTGGCGCAGGACCTCCTCGATGCGCGACAGTAGCTGCTCGCCACGCACCTCGGATGAATGCAGCGGCGAAACTTTCACCTCTACCACCACCGCACCTTCCTGGCGCAATGCCGCGACGATCCCATACCAGTACGGATACAGCACCAGGCGAATGAACCCGAGCATGCCCGGAACCAGTACCAGGGGGTAGCGAGTGGCGCAGCGTTGCGACATGGCAACATCCTTGTGATCAAGAGGTGGTCAGCATCGACATCGATGATGACCAGTCTATGACACCTGCGTCACTTCAGCCCGGCCACGCCCGCCACTATCAGCCCCACCGAAACGACTTTCATCAGCGTCAGGCTCTCACCGAGCAGCGCAACCCCCAGGAACACCGTGCCCAATGAACCGATGGCGGTCCAGATCGGGTAGGCCACGCTCACTGGCAGTTCGCGCATCGACAGGGTCAGGCAGCCGATCCCGCCCACGGCGGCCAGCACTGTGACCAGCGAGGGCCAGAACCGGGTGAAGCCCTCGGCGTATTTCATCCCCATGGCAAAGGTAACCTCGAACCCGGCGGCGACCAGCAGCAGGACCCAGGCCATCAGAAGCTCCGGGCCAGGGTCAGCAAGCGCTGTTCTGCCTCGGCGCAAGACAACGCAAAGCTGCGCTCGGCCGACTCCTCGCCTTCGGCGGCCACCACCGTCACGTCGGTGATGCCGATGAAACCCAAGACCGTACGCAACAGCGTGTCGGCGTGGTTCATGCCCTCCAATGGGCCACCGGGGCCAAAGCCGAAGTCGCCACGGCTGGTCACGATCAAGGCCTTCTTGCCCAGCAGCAACGGCTCGTAGTGCGATACACCATTGTCCAGGCTGTGATTGAACGTCAGGCCGATCCGCACGATCTGGTCGATCCAGGCCTTCACACCGCTGGGCACGCTGAAGTTATGCATGGGCGCGGAAATCACCAGCCGGTCGTGGGCCTGCAGCTCCGCGACCAGGGCGTCGCTCAGGGCCAGGTCCGCCTGCATGGTCAGCGGCCGGGCCTGGGGCTCGGGGTAGAACGCGGCGGCGATGAAGGCTTCGTTGACGGGAGGAACCAGTGTGCGCCCCACTTCGCGACGGGTCGGCACAGCATCGGGATGCACCGCCTGCCAGGCGGAGAGAAACGCCTCGGCCAGACGCCGCGAATGGGAACGTTCGCCACGGGGGCTGCCATGTACCACAAGAATATTGCTCATCTGAAGCTCCTGTTGTTCAGCTACACTCAGAACTGCCTGGAGCCATCAGATTGACGGTCGATTGCATTTCCCGACAAACGAACGCTAATCAAGCTGGATGAGCTTTTCTCACCCATAACCGAGCGCCCGTCGATGTTCTCTGCCCTGCCTCTCAACGCCTTGCGTGCCTTCGAATCCGCCGCGCGCCTGCTCAGTTTCAAGGCAGCCGCCGAAGAGTTATCAGTGACGCCCACTGCGGTTTCCCATCAGATCCGCGCCCTGGAAACCTGGCTGGGCGTGCAACTGTTCGAACGCTTGCCACGTCAGGTACGTCTCACCGACGGCGGCCAGCGGTTGTTTCATAGCCTGCATGGGGCCTTGCTGGACGTGGCGCAAAGCGTCGAGACCCTGCGCCCGCAACGCAGCAACACGCACCTGACACTCTCCACTACGGCGGCGTTTGCCGCGCTGTGGCTGGTGCCGCGCCTGGGACGGTTTTACGCACGTCACCCGAACATCAATGTGCGCCTGGACACCCACTGCGAGGTGATCGACCTGCATCAGGATGCCAGCGTCGACCTGGTGCTGCGCTATAGCCTGGACAGTTACCCGAACCTTTATGGCCTGTGCCTGTTCGACGAACATTTTGGCGTCTACGGCTCGCCCGACCAGGTGTCCCTGGCAGCGCGGCAGCCCCCCACATTGATCAGCGTGCGCTGGCACAACTCCAAGCTTTATGCCCACGGCTGGGACGCCTGGTGCGCCCGGGCCGGGGAAGATTGGCTCACCCGGCAACCTTGCGTGCGCGAGTACGACGAGGAGCATTACGCCTTGCAGGCGGCGATTGCCGGACAGGGCCTGGTGCTGGCGAGCAACATTCTAGTTTCTGCGAGCGTGGCCAGCGGCTTGCTGGTGGCTTATCGGCCCGAGATTCAGGTCAAGGGCGCCGGTTATAGCGCCCTGTGCGTACCGGGGCGCGAACGCCATGCGCCGGTGCGCGCATTCTTCCAATGGCTTGAGGAGGAGGCACGCCTGTCTGCGGTTTGATTGGGAGGCCAGGGGAAGAGCCTGCTGAAAGATCCGGTAAAACTTTTCCAGGCGCGAGTCACTCAGATTCAGAGCGATCGCGCCTGCAGAGCGCGACACCTCAACCGGATCAGCCTCCAGGAGAACGAGATGAACGACATGCACTTGACCGACGTAACCACCTTGCGCGAGCGCGCCCGGCAGAATGTGCAGAACGGCGCGGTGACCGAGGGCTACGGTGCCGACCGACAGGAAATCATCCGCCTGCTCAACGAAGCACTGGCCACCGAACTGGTGTGCGTGCTGCGCTACAAGCGCCACTATTTCATGGCAACCGGCCTCAAGGCCGGCGTGGCGGCCGGGGAATTCCTCGAACACGCGACCCAGGAAGCCGAACATGCCGACAAACTGGCCGAGCGCATCGTGCAACTGGGCGGCGAGCCGGAATTCAACCCCGACCTGTTGACCCGGCATTCCCATGCGCAATACGTGGCGGGCAATACGCTCAAGGAGATGGTCTACGAAGACCTGGTGGCCGAACGGATCGCCATCGACAGCTACCGGGAAATCATCCAGTACATCGGCGAAAAAGACCCGACCACCCGGCGCATCTTTGAAGACATCCTGGCTCAGGAAGAAGAGCATGCCGATGACATGGCCGATATCCTCGCTGACCTGTGATATCGCCATCGCGAGCAGGCTCGCTCCCACAGGTGATCGTGTTCTTCCTGAAGAAACCCGTTCGATGTGGGAGCGAGCCTGCTCGCGATAGGGCCGGCTGCTTCACTGCAACTTAATGATTGATCAACGCGTCGGCTTCACCGTCACCGGCGCCTTGCCCGCCTTCATTTGCTCCAGCAACGGCGCGCACTGGTTCGGCTCACCACCGCTGGGTGCAACCAGCGCCAGCAATCCCGCCGCCGGCGCGGCGATCACCCCCAGGGCGACCATCCCGGCGCCGCGCAGCATCAGCGGCACCGCCTTGACGCCGGCAGCGGGCTTGGCGAACGTGCCCCGCACGTACAGCGGCGAGCGCAGGGAAATCAGGCGCCAGCCCTTGGACTCGGGCGTCACCGTCAGGTCCAATTGTTCGGTCGCCATGTTTGCGGTGCCGTCGATGTAGATGATCGCGTTCTCGGTGTCGAACACGAACAGGCGGCTGGTCGCCAAGCCGGTCTTGATATCGAAATCCGCCGCCGCGCAATTGATCTTCACTTCCTTGTCGCCAAAGATTTTCCCCACCACATAGTTACCGACGTTCAGCCCCGCCAGCTCCATCAGCTCGCGACTGATGGCGCCGTCGTTGATGAGCATCTTCAGGGTGCCGTTGGAGGTGCCGAGCAACGCCGCGACCGAATTGCCGCGCCCGCTGATGTCGGCATCGCCATTCAATTCGCCGAAGCTGGTCTTCATCGGTTCGAAACCCGGGAACAGCTGCTTGAGCTTGAAGCCGCGCGCCGTCAACCTGGCCTGGCCTTCAAGAGGCTGGGTGTGCCCGTTGAGGCGAACCTGCGCATCGAGCTTGCCACCGGCCACGCCAAAGCGCAGGGGTTCGAGGCTCAACTGGCCGTCGTGGAGTACCAGATGAGTGTAGAGATCGGTGAAGGGCAACTGCTCGCTATGGACGATGCGTTTACCGGTGAATTCCACATCGGCGTCCATCGCGCTCCAGCGCTCGGTGCGAAACTCTTCCACCGGCAGGACCTTGTCGCTCGGCTGCTTGCTCGCAGCGCCACGGGCCTTTTGCTCAGTGCTGGAGTCCGCACCGATCAACGGCGCCAGGTCACTGAACAACAGTTGATTGGAGACCAGCGCGCCGCTGAGTTTCGGCCGGGGCTGGCTGGCGGCATAGGCCAGGTCGCCATGGATGTCGCTGTCACCGATCTTGCCCTTGAACCCTTCATAGCGAAACAGCGCGCCAGTCGGCTCGTGGAGCTTGGCGATCAGCCGGCCATCGGTGGCATAGGGCGGAGAATCCGGCAGGGTCACACCGGTGAGCGGGTACAGGTGCGCCAGGCTGTTGCCGGCCAGTTTCAAGCGCAGGTCCAGGGCGCCGAGGTTCATCGGATCGGTCAGGGTACCGGCCAGTTCAATGCGCGTGTCGGCAATCTTCGCCTGGGCCTGCAATGGAAAAGGCCGGGCCGCATCCTGCAAGGCCAGCAAACCGCCGACCTTGCCCGAGCCGCTCAGGTCCTGCCCGTGATATTGCCCGTTGACCTTGAAGGCGAATGCATAGTCCTGGGCCGCCGCGCCCTGCTCCTGGACCTTTTTGGCCGCCTTGTCGCCAACGATCTCGCTGAACGCAATGGGTTTGCCCAACGGGTCGATCATCAGGTCGAGCCGGGTCTTGAGGGTCTGGTCGTCCAGTGTGACGTGGCCTTTGTCAAAGCCGATCGCGCCAATGTCCACGACCCAACTGGAGGGCTCGGCGTCGGGGTCTTTCGGGTCGAACTGGAAGGTCCAGTTGGCGCGGCCGTCGGCAAGCCGTTGCAGATTGGCATTGGGATCGGTCAGGTCAATGCGCGGGATCGACACCCGGCGGGCCAGCAGCGCCAACGGCGAAATGCGCAATTCGACACGCTTGAGCGTGGCCATCTGCGGGGTCTTCGACCAGTCAGGGTTGCCCAGGCTCAAGTCCTCGGCCACGACATGGGGCCACGGCAGCCAGGCTCGCCAACCGCCCTCCTCCGGCTCGCGCTGCCAGACCACCGCCAAGTTCCCGTTAATGGCGAACGGGCGGTGCAACTCCTCGGAAACCTTGGCGTTGAGCGTGGGCTTGATCCGGTTCCAATCGAAGAACGCGATGACCAGCACCAGCACGGCCAGCAAGACGAAAAGACTGGCAAGGCTCCAGGCGAGGATTTTTGAAGTGCGCGTCATGCACAAGGCTCCTGATGACAAATAGGGCGTCCAGACCGCGACGCTTGGAAAGACGAACCTGTGCTCGGCCCGTTCGTGATGGATTGGACTGGCGAAACGGCCAACTGGTTTAACACCAGGGCCGATGAACGGCATCAGAAGACCGGCCAATCCTGACCAATCCGCCAGCTATCTGTTACCGCTCCCGCACGTTTGTGAGGCACGAGTGAGTACAAAATACCCACTTACGTGCAAAACCATCCCGCTGAAAGGCCCGATCTAGAGCCTCTCTGCGGAACAATCAATTCGGTTGATTATTACCATTGCGTTTATGAACTTTTATATCGACTTATCGAGAGTAGCATTGCCTCCGTACCCACTTTATCGCCCTCCCAAGGAGCAATGATCATGAAACGCCAATTACTGATGAGTCTGTCCCTTTCACTGCTGGCTTCCACTGCTTTCGCACTGCCGGCTTCCGAACAAGCCACGCCACAGGTTAAAGATAGCCATTCGGTCTACAGCCAGACCGTCGCAGAAGGTGGCCGGGATCGCCTGGAAGAAAAAGGCCTGGTCCAGGACGGTGGCGACCGCACCCCACAAGGCCAGAGCCTGGCAGCCGACGGTTCCGACCGCACTCCACTGGGTGAAAGCCTCGCAGCCGACGGTTCCGACCGCACTCCACTGGGTGAAAGCCTGGCAGCCGACGGTTCCGATCGTACCCCACTGGGTGAAAGCCTTGCAGCCGACGGTTCCGACCGTACCCCACTGGGTGAAAGCCTTGCAGCCGACGGTTCCGACCGTACCCCACTGGGTGAAAGCCTTGCAGCCGACGGTTCCGACCGCACTCCACTGGGTGAAGCCCTCGCCGAAGGCGGCGGTGACCGTGTGATCGAACGCAACCGTACAGCGAGCTGAGCCCATGCTGGCCCAGAAAAAAGCCCGATTCCTGCAATCGGGCTTTTGATTTTTCAAAGCGCTTGTTTCCCACGCCCCTTTCTACCGTTCGACGTCGGCAAAGCCGATTTGCTAGAGTGCGTCGCTCCCATGACTCGGAAGTCAGTCCTGCGATGCTGCCCCGCGCCGAACAGAAACAACAGACCCGAATTGCCCTGATGGACGCTGCCCGTCATCTGATGGAGTGCGGACGGGGGTTCGGTAGCCTGAGCCTGCGGGAGGTCGCCAAGACAGCGGGCATCGTGCCCACCGGATTCTACCGGCACTTCGACGACATGGACCAACTGGGCCTGGCCCTGGTCTGCGAGGTCGGCCAGACCTTCCGCGAAACCATCCGCCTGGTGCGCCACAACGAGTTCGTCATGGGTGGCATCATCGACGCATCGGTGCGGATATTCCTCGATGTCGTGCAGGCCAACCGGTCACAGTTCCTGTTCCTGGCTCGCGAACAGTACGGCGGCTCCCTGCCGGTGCGCCAGGCCATCGCTCGACTGCGCGAAGACATCAGCTCGGACCTGGCCGCTGACCTGGCCTTGATGCCCAAGCTGCAGCATCTGGACTTCGCCGGGTTGAGCGTGATGGCCGATCTCATCGTCAAGAGTGTGTTCGCCACCCTGCCCGACATCATCGACCCACCCGCCAAAGCCCTGCCTGAACACCTCACGCCCCAGGCGAAGATCACCCAGCAACTGCGGTTCATCTTTATCGGCCTCAAGCATTGGCAGGGGTTGGGAAGCGTCGAATAATCATTGAAAAAATTCTCCCTGTGGGAGCGAGCAGGCTCGCTCCCACAAAGTTTTTTCTTGAGCCGCAAAATAGTGCACGCCGCTTAGTCTTCGCACCAAAAAGAACCACCCACCCCCACCCCCACCTCCCAGTTTCCCTGCCGTTTCCTACAGCCCAGTCAATTGGCAAGCCCCTTGCTCTAAACACAGCACCGTTCATTGCTGGAAGCACGCCGATGCTGGTGATTCACCGCAGAATCGATCCTGAACCCCACTGGGACGCCGAGCTGCACCTGACTTTCGACGCCCGCAGCAAGAGCCGCTTGCGCTGTTTCAGTGCCGAGGGCGAAGACGTCGGCCTGTTCCTGGAGCGCGGCCAGTCGCCGCTGTACGACGGCGAATGCCTGCAAGCCGAGGACGGTCGCATCGTGCGGGTCTGTGCCCGCCCCGAACAATTGCTGCATGTCACCTGCGCCAACGCCTTCGAACTGACCCGCGCCGCCTACCACCTCGGCAATCGCCATGTTGCCCTGCAAGTGGGCGATGGCTGGTTGCGCCTGCTGGACGACTACGTGCTCAAGGCGATGCTCGAACAATTGGGGGCCGTCGCCGAAGCCATCGAAGCCCCGTTCCAGCCGGAACACGGCGCCTACGGCGGCGGCCATCATCATTCCCGGCATGGCGACGACGACTTCAACTACGCACCGCGCCTGCATCAGTTCGGCGTGCGCACATGAACCCGGCCTGGGCGCTCCTGCGTCTGGCCAGCCCGCAACTGCCGATTGGCGGCTACAGCTATTCCCAAGGCCTGGAAATGGCGGTGGACACCGGCCAGGTCAAGAGCTGCGACGACGCCCGGCGCTGGCTCAGCGATCAATTGCTGCTGAACCTGGCACGCTTCGAGGCCCCCTTGCTGCTGGCGCACTGCACCGCAGCGGCCGCCGATGACTGGCACGCCCTGGCGCAACAGTGCCAGGCACACCGCGCCAGCCGGGAAACCCGCGAGCTGTACCAGGAGAGCCGGCAGATGGGCTACTCGCTGCAACAACTGCTCAACGGCTTGCCGGAACTCGACACCGCCGCACGGCGCTTCTTCGAACACACCAGCGAACCGCACCTGGCCTTGTGCTGGGCCCTGGCCGCTCGTGCCTGGGGTATCACGCCCCAGGATGCACTCACCGCCTGGCTGTGGAGCTGGCTGGAAAACCAACTCGCGGTGCTGATGAAAACCCTGCCGCTGGGCCAGCAGGCCGCCCAGCGCCTGACCAGCGAACTGCTGCCGCTGCTGCAACAGGCCCAGCACCACGCCTCGAATATCGAGCCCGATCACTATGGCAGCGCCGCGTTTGGCCTGTCCCTGGCGTGCATGGCCCATGAGCGCCAGTACAGCCGTCTGTTCCGTTCCTAGGAGACACACCGTGAATACACAACCTCTGCGCGTCGGCATCGGCGGCCCGGTAGGTTCCGGCAAGACCGCCCTGACTCTGGCCCTGTGCCTGGCCCTGCGTGATCGCTACAACCTGGCGGTGGTCACCAACGACATCTACACCCGCGAAGACGCCGATTTCCTGGTGCGCAACGAAGCCCTGGCGCCGGAGCGGATCATTGGCGTTGAAACCGGCGGCTGTCCGCACACCGCCATCCGCGAGGACGCCTCGATCAACCTCGAGGCGGTGGACCAGTTGAACCGGCGCTTTCCCGGCCTGGACCTGATCCTGGTGGAGTCCGGTGGTGACAATCTTTCGGCGACCTTCAGCCCGGAGTTGTCGGACCTGACGATCTACGTGATCGACGTCTCGGCCGGCGACAAGCTGCCGCGCAAGGGCGGGCCGGGCATCTGCAAGTCCGACCTGCTGGTGATCAACAAGATCGACCTGGCGCCGCTGGTGGGCGCGTCCCTGGACATGATGGACGGCGATACCCGGCGGATGCGCAACGGCAAGCCGTTCGTGTTCAGTAACCAGAAAACCGGCCAGGGCCTGGACGAGATCATCGCCTTCATCGAACGCCAGGGCCTGCTGACCGGCGCATGACGACTCATTCCAATTTACAAACCGATTACAAGGAAGCCTCTCCATGACCCTCAAACGCATCCTCGGCGCCTTCGCGCTTTTGCTGACCCCGACCCTGGCCTTCGCCCATCCGGGTCATGGCGACAATGGCCTGATGGCCGGTCTCGGGCACCCCATCGGCGGACTGGATCATCTGCTGGCGATGCTGGCGGTCGGCTTGTGGGCCGCGCAGCAACAAGGCGCGGCGCGTTGGGCGCTGCCGTGCACCTTCGTTGGCACGATGCTGATCGGCGGCTTGCTGGGTTTCGCAGGACTGGAGCTGCCGGTTATGGAAAGTGGAATCGCCGCTTCGGTACTGGCCCTGGGCCTGGCGGTGGCATTGGCGGTGCGTCCGCCATTGAGCCTGGCGGTCGGCGCCACGGCCGTATTCGCGTTGTTCCATGGCGTCGCTCACGGTCTGGAATTGCCAGACATGTCGAGCCCTTGGGCCTACGCGGCAGGGTTTGTCGCAGCCACGGCGGCGCTGCATGGCGTCGGTTTCGCGGTGGTGCGTGTATTGCCACGGGCAGCGGCGCCGCTAGTACGGCTGGCCGGAGCGGCTTCAGCGGGGGCTGGGGTCTGGTTGCTCGCAGGTTGATTCCATAGCGTTTGTCCGGGCCTCATCGCGAGCAGGCTCGCTCCCACAGGGACGGCGTACACCGCCCGAATCTGGGAGCGGGTTTGCTCGCGAAGGCGGCCTGCCAGGCACCGCACCTCTCAAGTCACACCCCACAATTGATCGGTGTACACCGCCCCCTTTGTGGGAGCGAGCTGCTCGCGATGGCGGCCTTGCCGGCACCCTCTCTCTGAAGCCAACCACTCTGCTACCATGTCGCGCAATCGCCCCTCCAGCCGTGACGAACGCCGCCCATGCCTGATGCCTCCCGCCCCGCTCCTTCGCCTGAATTGATCACGCTGTTCGCAGCGGTGCGCCGGCATTTTCACGAGGTGATCGTGCCGATGTGGCAAGGCCCGGGCTGGAACGGCGAACTGGCATTGCCCTATGAATCCCTGGATGCCGACCACGCCCCCCTGCCGCCGCAACGTTACCGCGCCATGGCCTGCGCACGGCAGTTGTATCTGTTCGCCAGCCTGATCGGCGAGGTGCCGCAGGCCGAAGAACGTGCGGCTGCGCTGTTTCGTTCGTTGCAACGGCACTTCCACGATGCCGAACATGGCGGCTGGTTCTACAGCATCGACCCACAGGGCGCGCCGCTGGACACCGGCAAGGACCTCTACACCCACGCCTTTATCCTGTTCGCCTGCGCCCATTACTGGGGCAAGGTTCGCGAACCGCTGGTGGAGTCGGTGCTCAACGCCGCGCTGGAAGTCATCGCCCGACGCTTCGCCACGGGTGACGGTCTCTACGAAGCCAGCCTCAAGCGCGATTGGTCGACTGTCGAATCCGGCCCGCTGCAAAACCCATTGATGCACCTGGCCGAAGCGCTCCTTGCCGTCCTTTCGGTTCGCGAAGACGCCAACGTACGCCAGGCATTGCTGAGCCTGTGCGAGGCGATGTTCAAGTGTTTCACCGACCCGCAACTGGGCGTGATGATGGAAAAACCGCTCAAGGCTGTGGATAACTGGTTCGAGCCCGGGCACCAGTTCGAGTGGTACTACTTACTCGCATCGTCGCCCTTGTTGCGCGACGGCAAGCTGCGCATGGCCCTTGAGCGAAGCTTCGAATATACCGAGCAGCGTGGCGTAGACCGAAAGTCCGGCGCGGTATGCGCGATGCTGAGCCTGGAGCCGCATGCCGTCCCGCGGGACGCGACCCAGCGCATCTGGGCCCAGGCCGAATACCTGCGCGCACTTACCTTGCGTGCGCACGGTCAGCAGGCTTTGCTGCCGCAGCTACAGGCCCTGCAGCAACACTTCCTGCATGCCAAGGGCTGGAACGAATGCCTGGATGCCGATGGCATCGTCAGCCGGCGGGACATGCCGTCCACCACGCCCTATCACCTCATGACCTGCTATCTCGGGTTGGCCGACTGCCTGGCGTAATGCTTTTGTGGCAAGGGAGCTTGCTCCCGCTCGGCTGCGAAGCAGTCGCAAGCTTTTGGGGTCGCTGCGCGCCCCAGCGGGAGCAAGCTCCCTCGCCACAGGTTTCCGTAGACAGCCCCAACCAACTCAGCGGTCAGGCCTTGTTACGCTCAATCGCAAACCCGGCCCAGGTCTGGCTCACCGGCATCAGTTCCAGACTGTTGATGTTGATGTGCGCCGGGGCATTGAGCACCCAGAAAATAGTATCGGCGATGTCCTGCGGTTGGATCGGCTCGGCGCCGGCGTAGGTCGCGTTGTAGCGCTCCTGGTCGCCGCCGAAGCGCACCAGGGAGAATTCGCTCTCGCACAGGCCCGGCTCGATGTTGCTCACCCGCACACCCGTGCCTTGCAGGTCGCAACGCAGGTTCAGGGAAAACTGTTTGACGAACGCTTTGCTCGCGCCATAGACGTGGCTGCCAGGGTACGGGTAGTTGCCGGCGATTGAGCCCAGGTTGATGATGCTCGCGCCACGCCCATGGGCGATCAAGCGCGGCAGCAACAGACGGGTGCTGTAGATCAGGCCCTTCACGTTGGTGTCGACCATGGTGTCCCAGTCATCGAGATCGCACTTGGGCGCCGGGTCAACGCCCAGGGCCAGGCCGGCGTTGTTGATCAATCCGCGCAATTTGGCGAACGACGGTGGCAAGTTAGCGATGGCCTCTTCCATGGCCTTGCGGTCACGCACGTCCAGCACCAGTCCATGGACTTCGGTCTGCTTCGACAACTCGGCACACAGCGCATTGAGGCGTTCTTCACGACGACCGGTCAGCACCAGCTTCCAACCGGCCTCGGCGAAACGACGGGCGCAGGCTTCACCAAAACCGGACGTCGCGCCGGTGATAAACAGGGTGTTGGACATCGTGTTCTCCTTGCTTGGGCTTTCGCCGTGAATGGAAATCGGCCCACAGCATGCCCGGCCATGCCCATCGGGGGCAAGGCTTGCCAGGCTTGCATGACTGCTCATAAAACAGCCAATTCGCGCCAAGCCCGATTTTCCGCGGCTTACAGCCAGTTGCCCGCATCTTATCCACAGGCACGTCCACAATAATCGGGGGCAAGTGCAGACGCTGCAAGCCGCTGTGCATAAGGGTTTGCGAGGTATCTGGAAAATTTTTTCCCTTGACCCTGCAAGTCAGGTTGTGCAGACCCGGTTATCTGCTATAAGCCAAACGAGAAAGCGAGATGGCTCCAAGCCAGTAACTACGGCCCTCCGGGAGGTCTTTCCAGAGTTTAATCACAGAGTTATCCACAGGCCTGTCCACTCCCATAGTCCCTTGTTGCAAGGCTTATAAAATGGTTGACAATCCTCGTTGTCGCTTGGGCAAAAACGCCTGATCAAAAAACAACCACACCTCTACAAGCTACGTATTACAAGGCCTGCAACCAGATACACCCACGTTACCCACAGCCAGTTCCACAGCAAACGGGGACAAGTCAAAACGCCGACAAAACAACTATTTGCGGCGACTTTATGTCGCGGTTTGGCAAGGGTTCAGGATTGTTGTCCACAATTGCTGTTGGCGCATGAGACTGTGGGAGCGAGCCTGCTCGCGATAGCGGATCGTCAGCCGAAATTTCGGTGACTGAGCCAGCGCCATCGCGAGCAGGCTCGCTTCCACAGGGGGTCACCGGTGTTTGAGGAAGAAAAAAACCCGGCGATCACTCGCCGGGTTTCTTCATTGCAAGCCTGCGTCAATGCCCACCCAGATACGCGTTGCGCACCTCTTCGTTGGCCAGCAACTCCTTGCCGGTGCCGGTCAAACGGATTTCACCGTTGACCATCACGTAGGCCCGGTCCGACAACCTGAGGGCGTGGTTGGCGTTCTGCTCCACCAGGAAGATGGTCATCCCGGTAGACGCCAGTTCACGGAGGGTGGCGAAGATCTGTTTCACCACGATGGGCGCCAGCCCCAGGCTCGGTTCGTCGAGCAGCAACAACTTCGGCCGGCTCATCAACGCCCGGGCAATGGCAAGCATTTGCTGCTCGCCGCCGGACATGGTCATGGCGCGCTGGTTACGACGCTCCTTGAGCCTTGGGAACAGCTCGAACATGCGCTGCATATCCTCGCCGGCGTACTTGTCACCAATGGGAATGGTGCCCATCAGCAGGTTTTCCTCGACGGTCATGTCGGGAAACACACGCCGACCTTCAGGCGACTGGGCGATACCGTTGGAGGCAATGTAGTGGGAGGATTTATGGGTGATGTCGACGCCCTGGTAAATGATCTGCCCGCCCGCCGCACGCGGCTGGCCGAAGATCGACATCAGCAACGTGGACTTGCCGGCACCGTTGGAGCCGATCAGGCTCACGGTCTCGCCTTCGCCAATGTGCAGCGAGACTTTCTTCAGGGCCTGGATCGGCCCGTAGAACACGTCCAGTTCCTTGAGTTCGAGGATAGGCGTACTCATACCAGTTCCTCTTCATCGGCGCCCAGGTAGGCCGCGATCACCTTCGGATCGTTGCGAATCGCCTCGGGCCCGCCCTCGGCGATCACGTTGCCGTGGTCCAGCACCACGATGTGGTCGGAAATACTCATTACCATGCCCATGTCGTGTTCGATCAGCACCACGGTCAGATCATGCTCGTCGCGCAGCAGCCGGATCATCGCGCTCAGCGCTTCGGTTTCCTGAGGGTTCAGGCCTGCGGCCGGCTCGTCCAGGCAGATGATCTGTGGACGGGTGCACATGGCCCGGGCGATTTCCAGGCGCCGTTGCTGGCCGTAGGAAAGCTCCCCCGCCAGGCGGTTGGCGCAGTCCACCAGGTCCACCACTTCAAGCCAGTAGAAGGCATGGTCCAGCGCGTCGCTTTCAGCCTTGCGGTAGCCCTTGGTGTTGAGGATGCCGGCCACCAGGCTGCGGTTGACCCACATGTGCTGGGCCACCAAGAGGTTTTCCAGCACCGACATTTCCTTGAACAGGCGGATGTTCTGAAAGGTACGCGCCAGGCCGGCGCGGTTCACCAGGTGAGTACCGCCGAACATCTTGTAGTACAGCCGGCTGGCAAAGGATTTCGGCGATACGAAATCCGTCGGGCGAAACGCCTCGCCCAACAGCTGGATCACATTGGTCCGCTCACCACGCACGTTGAGCTCGATCTTCCCGCCGGTCGCCTTGTAGAACCCGGTCAGGCAGTTGAAGACCGTGGTCTTGCCCGCACCGTTGGGACCGATCAGGGCGAAGATCGAGTTGCGCTTGACCTGCAGGCTGACGTCACTGAGGGCCTTGATCCCACCGAACTGCATCATCAGGTTTTCAACGCTGAGTACGACTTCGCTCATGGCGCTACTCCTTTACGCGGCGTCACCCCGGTGCGACTGATCCGGATCAGGCCACGAGGTCGCCAGATCATCATCAGCACCATCAACACGCCGAACAACAGCACCCGGTATTCGGAGAAGCTGCGCAGCAGCTCCGGTGCCACGGTGAGCACGAATGCCGCGATCACCACGCCCACCGTCGAGCCCATGCCGCCCAGGACCACGATCGCCAGGATCAGCGCCGACTCGAAGAAGGTGAACGACGATGGGTTGACGAAGCCCTGGTAACTGGCGAAGAACACCCCGGCCAGGCCAGCGGTGGAGGCACCGATGGTGAACGCCGAGAGCTTGACCAGCACATGGTTCAGCCCCATGGAGCGGCACGCGATCTCGTCTTCACGCAGGGCTTCCCATGCACGCCCGACTGGCATGCGGGTCAGGCGATGCTTGATGTACAACACCAGCAGCACCACGATGAACAGCACGATATAGATGAACAGGAATTTCAGGTTGGGGTTGTAGTCGATGCCGAAGAACTCATGGAACGGCACCCCGCCATCCTTTGCCCTGCGACCGAATTCCAGACCGAAAAAGGTCGGCGATGGCACTGGCATGCCGTTCGGCCCGCCGGTGAAAGACAGCCAGTTGTTGAGCACTAGCCGGATGATTTCGCCAAATCCGAGGGTCACGATTGCGAGATAGTCACCGTGCATTCGCAGCACCGGGAAGCCGAGTATGCATCCCGCCATCGCGGCGGTAATGGCAGCCAATGGCAGCACCGTCCAGAACCCCAGTCCCAGGTATTGATAACCCAGCGCCAGACCGTAGGCACCGATGGCATAGAACGCCACGTACCCCAGGTCCAACAACCCCGCCAGGCCGACCACGATGTTCAGGCCCAGGCCCAGCAGCACGTAGATCAGCCCGAGAATAACCACGGTGAGCACGTATTTGTTGGCGAAGAACGGGAACACGATGGCGATCACGATCAGCGCCGGGATGATCCAGCGCAGGCGCGACTTGTAGTCCGGTGGAAGTACATGCACGCCGGAGCCGGTACTTTCGAAACCCTGGAGCACCTTGAGGCCCTTGGGCGTTTGCAGAAACAGGCTCAAGGCAAAGCGCCCGATCATCACGATCGCCACCAGCCAGCCGACGCGGGCCGGTTGCAGGTTGAAGCTGTAGCCGTCGAGCACCACGCCGACAATCGGCCCGAACACGATCAGCGAGATCAGCCCGGCCAGGATCGCATCGATGACGCTCTGTTTGATATCAAGCGGTTTATTGGCAGCAGACATACTTATACCTTCGCCACGAGTGGGCGACCCAACAGGCCTTGGGGACGGAAAATCAGAATCAGCACCAGCAGCGAGAAACTGAACACGTCTTTGTAGTCAGAGTTGATCAGACCGGAGAACAGCGACTCGGAGATCCCGAGGATGATCCCGCCCAGCATCGCCCCGGGCAGGGAACCGATGCCGCCGAGTACCGCCGCGGTGAACGCCTTGATGCCGATGATGAAGCCGGCATAGAAGTCGAACGTGCCGTAGTTCATGGTGATCAGCACACCGGCCAGGGCCGCCATGGCTGCACCGATGACGAACACGTAGGAAATCACCCGGTCGGTGTTGATCCCCAGGATGGAGGCCATCTTGCGGTCTTGCTGGGTGGCACGGCACATGCGCCCCAGCTTGGTGTACTTGATGATGTAGGTCAGCAGGGCCATGCCGGCGAATGCAGCGACCAGAATGAAGATCTTGGTGTAGGTCAGTTGGACGAAACCACTGCCGATGTCGACGCGCATGGCGCCTTCGAGCAGGGTCGGCACACCTTGCTGGCGGGCACCCTGGCTGATCTGTGCATAGTTCTGCAGGATCAGCGAGATGCCGATGGCGCTGATCAGCGGTGCCAGTCGGGTGGAGTTACGCAGGGGTTTGTAGGCGACGCGTTCGATGACCCAGCCATACACTCCGGTGACCACGACCGTGAACACCAGCGTGCCAAGGATCATCAGCGGGAAGGATTCGATACCGAAGTAAGCCAGCAGAGCCAGACTGATTGCCGCCAGGTAAGCGGAAATCATGTAAACCTCGCCGTGGGCGAAGTTGATCATGCCGATGATGCCGTAGACCATTGTGTAGCCGATGGCGATCAGACCATAGACCGACCCGAGGGTCAGGCCGTTGATCAGTTGCTGCAGGAAAATACCATCCATAACGCGATCTCACGCAGTAAGAGACGGCACAACCTCGATGCCATGAAGACGGGTCCGGGGCTGTGCGGCTCGTAGAGAAAAAACAGACGGGCCTGCCGGCGTTCGCCGGCGAGGGAAGGCTGAGCGCAGTCTCTGTGGCGAAGGAGTCGGCCTCCTCGCCACAGGCTGGTCATCCCTTCGAATTACTTCTGCTTTTCCAGCTGATGGTATTTGCCGTCCTTGTCCCACTGGTAAACCACGTAGTCGGAGACTTTCAAGTCACCCTTGGAATCCCACTCCTTCTTGCCCATCACGGTCTGGACCGGATTGGCCTTTAGCCATTTGGCCGCGTCCTCGCCTTTGTTGGACTTGGCGCCGTTGAAACCGGCCGCCAGTGCCTGGACCGAGGCATAGGCGTACAAGGTGTAACCTTCAGGCTCGACGCCCTGGGCACGGAAGGCATCGACCACAGCCTTGCTGTCCGGCAGCAGGCGTGGGTCGGCACCGAAGGTCATGTACACGCCATCGACGTATTGCGCGCCGCCGGCGGTGGTGACCAGTTCATCGGTGACGATGCCGTCATCGGACATGAACTTAACGTCCTTGAGGCCTTGTTCACGCAGTTGGCGCACCAGTGGGCCAGCTTCCGGATGCAGGCCACCGAAGTACACCACGTCGGCGCCGGCGGCACGGATCTTGGTGACCACGGCGCTGAAGTCTTTCTCGCCGCGGGTCAGGCCTTCATACAGCACCGCCTTCACGCCACGCTTCTCAAGCTGTGCCTTGGTGGCATCCGCCAGACCCTGGCCGTAGGTGTCCTTGTCGTGCAGCACAACGACCTTCTTGCCCTTGAGCACGTCGACGATGTAGTCGCCCGCCACGATGCCTTGCTGGTCGTCACGACCGCACATGCGGAACATCGCGCTCAGGCCGCGCTCGGTGACCTGTGGGTTGGTCGAGCCCGGCGTGATGGCGATGACGCCGGCTTCATCGTAGACCTCTGAAGCGGGAATGGTGTTGGACGAGCAGAAGTGCCCGACCACGCCGATGACTTTGTCCTGGTCAACCAGACGGTTGGCCACGGCCACGGCCTGCTTGGGTTCGCAGGCATCGTCGCCGGCGACCAGCACGATTTTCTCCCCGTTGACGCCACCTGCCTTGTTGATGACATCGGCTGCCGCCTGGGCACCCTTCATGTACTGCTCGCCAAATGCAGCGTTGGCACCGGTCATCGGCCCCGCTACACCCAATTTCACATCAGCTTGAGCAAACGCAGAAACACCCAGCGCAGTTGCCACTGCGAGGGCCAGGAAGCCTTTCTTGTAAAACGTCTGGGACATGAGGTGGTGCTCCAAGGTTTTTTTAGTTGGCACTGCGACTTCATTCACTGAAAAGCTCAGAGCAAGGGCCGTGCCATCGGTTTTTTATTCTTAAAAAAGTCGGTGCTTTATTGTTATTTCGACTGTTTCGGGCCCTTTTTCACAGGGCGTGCAACCGTCTAAACCGCACGAGGTGCAACCTTAAATTTAGCTGGGTAGAACCCTCCATGAGCCATCATTGCAACCGTGACAGGAAACTGCGTGCAACCACGCTGTAACAACCTGCGTCACCGAACTGCACACTGTCGGGGCGCGATTGCTACAACGCGCACCATAACAGGCTAGACGCTATGCTGGAAAAGGCCGCCTCCTGCAACACTTTTCAACACTCAAATGACGATGCGCAGGCACTGGCCCGCGTGGTACAGCGAGAAGCCCGCTTCGTACAGGCAGCTACGCAATCCGACCCTGGCCAGTGGCTGCATGGGCGCGAACGGGATCGGCAGCGCCGTGGCGTCGCCGTGGCACAGGTAATCGGCGAAAGCCTTGCCCACCACCGTACCGGTGGTCACGCCCCGTCCGTTATAACCGGTCACTGCCACCAGTCCGGGGGCTGGTTCGAACAAGCGCATCAAGTGATCAGGCGTGAAGGCGATACAGCCGGTCCAGGTGCATTCCCATTCCACCGACTTGAGGTAGGGAAAATAGTGCCGCTGGACCCGGTCGGCCCAGGCCTTGAGGAACCAGGTCGGCTTGCGGTTGCCATTGCCCAGGCTGCCCAGCAGCAACCGCCCGTCTTGGTCCCGGCGGATGCTGCTCAGCACCTGACGGGTGTCCCACGAGCCCTGCCCCCCCGGCAGAATGCGCCGGGCAGCCTCGTCGGTCAGCGGGACCGAGGCAACCTGGTAGTAATAGCCGGGGAAGAAGTTACGCCGCAGCTCGGTCCAATCACCCTCGGTATAGGCATTGGAGGCAATCACCACCTGCTCGGCCGACACCGAACCCCGGGCGGTCTGTACCGACCAGCGCGGGCCCTGGCGCTCCAGGCGCGTGACGGCGGAATGATCGAACAACTGGCCGCCAAGATCCTTGGCCGCCTTCGCCAACCCGCTGGTATAGGCCATGGGATTGAGAGTCCCGGCGCGGCGGTCGAGTAACGCGGCGGCGATCTGGCTCGTACCGGTGGCCTCGACACAGGCCTGCCCCGTCAACAGCTCCACCGGGGCGCCACGGCGCATCCATTGTTGTTCGCGACTGCGCAGGTCCGCCTCGCCTCGGGCGTTGTGCGCCATGTGCAAGGTGCCTTCGCGGCGCAGTTGGCAATCGATGTTGTATTTGTCGATGAGGCTGAACACCAGCGCCGGCGCCGCGCCCAGCATACGGTTGAGCTGACTGCCCACCTTTTCGCCGAACCCGGCCTCGATGTCATCCGGCGGGATCCACAGACCGGCGTTCACCAACCCGACGTTACGCCCCGACCCTCCCTGCCCGGCGCGATGCGCTTCCAGCACCGCGACACGCTTGCCTTGCTCCAGCAAATGCACCGCCGCCGACAACCCGGTGAAACCGGCGCCGATCACGCAGACATCCACCGTGACTTCACCGGTGAGCGGCGTGTTCTCAGGTCTTTGCGGCGTCAGTTTTTCCCACAGACATTCTTCGCGTAACGGCATTGCCAGCTCCTGGTCAGGAGCAGCTGCGAGCTTCAAGCCTCAAGCTGCAAGCAGGGATCGCTTGCAGCTTGGAGCTTGTGGCTTGAAGCTGCTTAATCAAAGGTAATCCCCTGCGCCAAAGGCAGTTCCAGCGAATAGTTCACGGTATTGGTCTGGCGACGCATGTAGCCGCGCCATGCATCGGAGCCGGATTCGCGACCGCCGCCGGTTTCCTTTTCGCCACCGAACGCACCGCCGATTTCCGCGCCGCTCGGGCCGATGTTGACGTTGGCGATACCGCAGTCGCTGCCCACCGCCGACATGAATTGCTCGGCCTCACGCACGTCAGTGGTGAAAACGCAGGAAGACAGGCCCTGGGGCACGGCATTGTTCAAGTGCAGTGCCTCGGCAAAGTCCTTGTAGCCGACCACATAGAGGATCGGGGCGAAGGTCTCGTGGCGCACAACGTCGCTCTGTTCCGGCATCTCGACGATGGCCGGCGACACGTAATAGGCGTTCGGGAACTGGTCTTCGAGCTGACGCTTGCCGCCGAACACCCGCCCGCCTTCGCTCAAGGCTTGCTCCAGTGCATCCTGCATGTTCTGGAAGCTTTGCTTGTCGATCAGCGGGCCCACCAGGTTACCTTCCAGCGGATGGCCGATGCGCACTTTCGAATAGGCGGCCTTGAGGCGGGTGACGATCTCTTCCTTGACCGACTCGTGGGCGATCAACCGACGCAGGGTGGTGCAGCGCTGGCCGGCAGTGCCGACGGCGCTGAACAGGATGGCACGTACGGCCATGTCCAGGTCGGCGCTGGGCGCCAGGATCATGGCGTTGTTGCCGCCCAGTTCCAGGATGCTGCGGGCGAAACGTGCCGCGACCTTCGGCGCCACCTCGCGGCCCATGCGAGTACTGCCGGTGGCGCTGATCAACGCCACGCGCGGATCGTCCACCAGGGCTTCGCCGGCATCGCGGCCGCCAATGATCACTTGGCTCAGGTACGGCGGGGCATCGCTGAAATTCTTCAGTACGCGCTCGAACAGGGCCTGGCACGCCAGGGCGGTCAGCGGCGTTTTTTCCGACGGTTTCCAGATCACCGAGTTGCCGCAGACCAGTGCCAGCGTAGTGTTCCAGGCCCACACCGCCACCGGGAAGTTGAAGGCACTGATCACGCCGACCACGCCCAGCGGATGCCAGGACTCACGCATGTGGTGGCCCGGACGCTCGGAAGCGATGGTCAGGCCGTACAACTGGCGGGACAGGCCGACGGCGAAGTCGCAGATGTCGATCATCTCCTGCACTTCACCCAAGCCTTCCTGGGTGATCTTGCCGGCTTCCCACGACACCAGCTCGCCGAGGTCGGCCTTGTATTCACGCAGCAGGTCGCCGAACTGACGCACCAGCTCGCCACGGCGCGGCGCCGGTACCTGGCGCCACAGATCGAAGGCGTGCTCGGCGCGGCTGACCTGCTGCTCGACTTCGGCGGCGCCTTCCCAGTTCACCGCACCAATGCGACTGCCATCGATAGGCGAATGCACCGGTTGTGTGCCGTTCTGGTACAGGGCTGGCGAGACGCCCAGACGATCAAGCAATGCAGCAACCATGGAAAATTTCCTCAAGCGAAAGACAAAGGATTGGCAGCCGGACGAAAACGGCTGATCAGACCTGTAGTTGTAGCCGTCCGCAGAGTTGCCAACAAACGACCTTTAAGCGAGATATCATTCCGTTTATTCATGCTGCCCCCAGAATAAGCAGAGCGACACGAAATAAGGCCTCATCATGCTCAATAAACGCTACTTGCCCTCGATCACGGCGCTGCAATGCTTTGAAGCGGTGACCCGCCACCTGAGTTTCACCCGTGCCGCCGAGGAGCTGAACCTGACCCAGAGCGCCGTCAGTAAGCAGGTGGCACAACTGGAGGAATTGCTCCAGCACTTGCTGTTCCGCCGCGTGCGCCGGCGCCTGCAGCTGACCCCGGCCGGGGATCTGTACCTGGGCGAAGTGCGAAAAATCCTCACGCAGGTGGAAATGTCCACGCATTACCTGCGTTCCTACGGCGGCGACACCGAAGTCCTGCGAGTCTCAACACCGCCGACCTTCGGCGCACGTTGGCTGGTGCCACGACTGAAAGGCTGGCGCCTGCGACACCCAAGCATCCATCTGGACCTGTGCAGCGAACAGGAGGCCGACGACCTGCTGCAAGGGCGCAGCGACCTGGCGTTCTATTTCGGCCAGGGTTCACGACCCGGCAGCGAGTCTCTCAAGCTCTTCGGCGAAGAATTGGTGCCGGTCTGCGCACCGGGCAGCCTGCCCGAGCAACCGTTCAGCGACCCGACGCAACTGGCGGACCTGGTACTGCTGCAAAACGCCTCGCGCCCCCAGGCCTGGCACGACTGGTTCGACAGCCAGGGCTACCACACCGAGCACAGCTACCATGGGCCGCGCTTCGAAACCTTCTACATGTGCATCCGCGCCGCCCAGGTCGGCTGTGGCGTGGCCTTGCTGCCGCGGTTCCTGGTGGAAGAAGAATTGGCCGACGGCAAACTGGTGATTCCCTGGCAACATGCGATGCCCAGCACCAGCGCCTATTACCTGGCCTATCCGGAGCATTCGGCGGAAGTGCCCAAGGTGAGGCTGTTTGTGGAGTGGATGCTGGAGCAGATCAACAATCCGGATCTGCCACGTTAATCACAGCCCACACAATCCCTGTGGCGAGGGAGCTTGCTCCCGCTGGGGTGCGAAGCGCCCCTCCAGCGACATCCTGGATACCCATTTTGCGGCTGCTTCGCAGCCGAGCGGGAGCAAGCTCCCTCGCCACAGAAGATGTGGTGACGATAAATCACTGGCAATATCCATCCCGGTTATGCGCCACTAGCCACTTCATCCATAACCGCTGTCCGACGCTGCCCAGCGCAGCGAACTGCCTGGAGATTCCCGCCATGAGCGAGAGTGTATTTGCCGATCGCATCGTGCAGAACCTGCTCGACACCGACTTCTACAAACTGACGATGATGCAGGCGGTGCTGCACAACTACCCCAACGTCGAAGTCGAATGGGAATTCCGTTGCCGCAACAGCGAAGACCTGCGCCCGTACTTGGCGGAGATCCGCTTCCAGATCGAGCGCCTGGCCGAATTGAGCCTGAGTGCCGATCAATTGAGTTTCCTGGAGCGCATCAGCTTCCTCAAGCCGGACTTCCTCCGCTTTCTGGGGCTGTTTCGCTTCAACCTGCGCTATGTCCACACCGGCATCGACAACGGTGAGTTGTTCATCCGCCTGCGCGGGCCATGGCTGCATGTCATCCTGTTCGAGGTCCCGCTGCTGGCCATCGTCAGTGAAGTGCGCAATCGCTATCGCTATCGCGAGGTCGTCCTGGAGCAGGCGCGGGAGCAGTTGTATCGCAAGTTCGACTGGCTGAGTGCCAACGCCGGCGCTGATGAATTGGCCGAACTGCAAGTCGCCGACTTCGGTACCCGGCGTCGGTTTTCCTACCGCGTCCAGGAAGAAGTGGTGAACGTGCTCAAGCATGACTTCCCGGGGCGCTTTGTCGGCACCAGTAACGTGCACTTGTCTCGCGAGCTGGACATGAAACCCCTGGGCACCATGGCCCATGAATGGATCATGGCCCACCAGCAACTGGGGCCGCGGCTGATCGACAGCCAGATCGCCGCCCTCGATTGCTGGGTGCGCGAATACCGTGGCCTGCTGGGCATCGCCCTGACCGACTGCATCACCATGGACGCCTTCCTGAGCGACTTCGATCTGTTTTTCGCCAAGCTGTTCGACGGCCTGCGCCATGACTCCGGCGACCCGGTGCTCTGGGCCGAAAAGGCCATCGCCCACTACCACAAGCTCGGCATCGACCCGATGAGCAAGACCCTGGTGTTCTCCGACAGTCTGACATTACCCAAATGCCTGGAGATTTTCCGCGCCTTGCGTGGTCGCATCAATGTCAGCTTCGGTATTGGCACCAACCTGACCTGCGACATCCCGGGCGTAGAGCCCATGAGCATCGTGCTTAAAATGATCAGTTGTGACGGGCAACCCGTGGCCAAGATTTCAGACGAGCCCGGCAAGACCCACTGCAAGGATCCGAATTTCGTCGCCTACATGCGACACGTTTTCCAAGTACCTGCCGCCCTTTCTGACACATCAAGCAAGGAGTGAATCATGCAAGCCGTACAGCGTGAGATTGCTGAACAGCTCAAGGTCCAGCCACCGTTCGCCGATGATGCAGCCCTGAAGGCCGAAATTGCTCGCCGGGTGAGCTTCATCCAGGACTGCCTGGTCAATTCCGGGCTCAAGACGCTCGTCCTGGGCATCAGCGGCGGGGTCGATTCATTGACCGCCGGCCTGCTGGCCCAGCGCGCCGCGCGCGAGTTGCGAGAGAAAACCGGTAACCCGGCCTACAAGTTCATCGCCGTGCGCCTGCCCTACGAAACCCAGTTCGATGAACACGAGGCCCAGGCCTGTGTGGACTTCATCGAGCCGGATGAGCGCCACACCGTGAACATCGGTCCGGCGGTCAAGGCGCTGGCCAAGGAAGTCCTGGCGTTCGAAGGCAAGGCGCCGGGCGCACGGGATTTCGTATTGGGCAATACCAAGGCGCGGATGCGCATGGTGGCGCAATACACCATCGCCGGCGCCGAGCAGGGCCTGGTGATCGGGACCGACCATGCGGCCGAAGCCGTGATGGGCTTTTTTACCAAGTTCGGGGACGGCGCCTGTGACCTGGCGCCCTTGAGTGGCCTGGTGAAGAACCAGGTACGCGCTATTGCCCGGGACTTTGGCGCTCCGGAATCGCTGGTGGAGAAAGTCCCCACCGCCGACCTCGAAGACCTGTCCCCCGGCAAGCCCGACGAAGCCGCCCACGGCGTGACCTATGGCGAGATCGATGCCTTCCTGCATGGACAGCCGATTCGAGAAGAAGCGGCCAGGATCATTTGCGACACCTACCGCAAGACCGAACACAAGCGGGTGATGCCGTACGCGCCGTAACGGTCAGATGCCTGTCCTGTGAGAGCGAGCCTGCTCGCGATGGCGGTGTGTCAGCCAGCTTCGGGCTTGACTGACCCGGCGCTATCGCGAGCAGGCTCGCTCCCACAAGGGATCGGCGGTGAACACAAGCTCTGTGAACGCCACAGCTTCCATGTGGGAACGAGCCTGCTCGCGAAGCAGTAGACCAGGCAAAACTGCATGACCTGAGACGCTGCCTTCGCGGGCAAGCCCAGCAATCACTTCAGGGTCACAGTGCCTTTCATCATCGAGATGTGGCCGGGGAACGAGCAGAAGAAACCATATTTTTCTGCCGCATCGAGCTTCGACACGTCGAAGGTGACCGAGTCTGTCTCCTTGGCACCAATGACCTTGGTGTGGGCGATCACACGAGCGTCGTCGTCTTTCAGGTAATTCTTATCGATCCCGGCATCCAGGCCATCGGTCGCAATCGGCTGCATGTCAGCCTCTTTGCTCAGCACCCAGTTATGGCCCATGACGTTTTTCGGCAGGCTGCCGGAGTGGGTCAATTCAACGGTGAAAGTCTTGCAGCTCTTGTCGATTTCGATGGCCTTGGTGCTGAAGGACATCTGGTCGGTCGAGTCGATGGTGGTCTTGCACTCCGCTGCCATCAGCTGGCTGCTGGCCAGGGTCAACAGGGATACCGCTACAAGTTTGGCAAACATCATGAATCTCCAAGGCATGGGTTAAAAATTCCTTCAAAGGGGAAGACTGCCCTAATTTCAGACAAGTTCCTATGACCTGAATCAAAAATTGTATACAACTTAAGGCTATCAGCCTGATGGACACAATCAACCGGCCAGGCGAACGACGGCCCTTTATGATCGGCTCCATCAACCCCTGGAGTACCGGTCATGAACCTCAACAGCCTGATATGCAGCTTGCTTGCCGCCTACGCCTGTGGCGCCAGTGGCACCTACGAAAAACCCCTGCGCGAGGACTGAGCCCTTTGCACACCACAGTGGCCAGGCTTTACTCTGGGCCGGTCAAGGATCTCGGAGTAAAGCATGACCATTGCGTCTGTCTGTGTATTTTGCGGCGCCAGTACCGGCGCCAACCCTGCTTATCGTGAAGCCGCTCAGGCCCTGGGCCGGGCGCTGGCACAGCGTAAGCTGACGTTGGTTTATGGCGGTGGGGCCGTGGGCCTTATGGGCATCGTAGCCGACGCGGCCCTGGCAGCCGGTGGCGAAGTCATCGGCATCATCCCGCAAAGCCTGAAGGACAAGGAAATCGGCCACAGCGGTCTGACCCGCCTGGAAGTCGTGGACGGCATGCACGCCCGCAAGGCCCGCATGGCCGAACTCAGCGATGCCTTCATCGCCCTGCCCGGCGGCCTCGGTACGCTGGAAGAGTTGTTCGAAGTCTGGACCTGGGGCCAGCTCGGTTACCACGCCAAGCCGCTGGGCCTGCTGGAAGTGAACGGGTTCTACAGCAAACTCACCGGTTTTCTCGATCACATTGTCGAAGAAGGGTTCGTTCGCGCACCGCATCGCGACATGCTGCAAGTGAGCGAATCACCGCAGGATCTGCTCGATGCGCTGGACGAATGGCAACCTTCGCAACCACCCAAGTGGGCGCAAGGGAAACCCGGTTAACCCCTCATCGCCGATACAGGGCAGAATAGCTGCCGCTCAACCTCCCCTTCGCCCTAAAAGGATCGCCCATGGCCAAACCTAATTATTCCTTCGCCAAACGTCAGCGAGACTTGGCCAAGGAGCAGAAGAAAGAGGAAAAGCTGCAGCGCAAGAAAGCGTTGGCTGAAGAAGCCGCACTGAACCCGGGTATCGAAGGCGAAGAAACGGCGCAAGACGACGTCGATACACCCAAAGACCAGGCACCAGACGCCTGAGCCTGTGGTGGGCCGGCAGCCCGACTGCCGGTTCTCATAGACCCAACGCCTTGATGATCGACGCGCGATAACCGATTGGCAGATTTTCCGGCAAGCGGCTCGGCTCGAACAGGCCGATCTGCTTGTGCTCATGGCTGATCGTCGGCACGAAACCGCCCAGTAACTGGCAGCGGTAAGTCGAAATGAACACATGCCGCCCGGCAATCACCTCGAACAGGTATGAATCCAGCGGCTCCCCGACGCTGACCTCGAGCGCCAGCTCCTCGGCGATTTCCCGCGCCAGGCATTGCGGTGCCGTTTCGCCCACTTCGATCCGCCCGCCGGGCAGTTCCCATTCATCCCGCTCGTTGAGCATCAACACGATCAGGCCTTCGGGGGATTGCAGCACGCCTTTGATGGAAACCGGGAACATCGCACAAGCCTCACGATTGATGAATAACGCGTGGCGAGGGAGCTTGCTCCCGCTCGGTTGCGCAGCAACCGCCCCAGTATCTGGGGCCGCTTCGCCCGAGGCGTCGGACCGTCCCGGCGGGAGCAGGCTTGCTCGCCACAAGTGTCTGCAGTTCAAAGGCGCTTTTTCACTCCACCGGCATCACCGTCACCCGCACCTCAGGATCATGGCTGCCGCCCCCCAGGATCACCCCGCGCAACGGCGATACATCGGAGAAGTCCCGGCCCCAGGCCAGGGTGATGTGCTCCAGGGCAGGTTGAACGTTGTTGGTCGGGTCGAAATCCACCCAGCCCAGCACCGGGCAATACACCGAGACCCAGGCATGGGACGCATCGGCACCGATCAACCGTGGTTGACCGGGCGGTGGCTGGGTCAGCAGGTAGCCACTGACGTAACGTGCCGCCAATCCACGGGAGCGCAGGCAGGCCAGCATCAGGTGGGCAAAGTCCTGGCACACGCCACGCCGTCGCTCCAGCACCTCCACCAGCGGCGTCGCCACCTGGGTTGCCTCGGCGTCGAAGGTGAACTCCTGGAAAATTTTCGCCATCAATGCGCGGACGCCAAGCATCAGAGGGCGCCCCGGTATAAAGCAGCTTTCGGAAAACTCGACGAAGCTGCGCTTGAGGTGCACATAGGGTGATTCGAAACGATAACGGCAAGCGTCCAGCAGCGAAGCAGTGAGGGGCCGACCGCTGTAGGTCAGTGCGTCACGGGTCGACTCCCAGGCCGGCGACTCATTGAAATCCAGTGCCGGGCGCGCCAGCACCTCGACGCTCAGGCGGGCGTTGACCAACAACTCATCATGGGGCCGCTCGAAGGCCAGGCGGGTCAACGGATTGCCGAACACGTCCAGCTCATCGCGACGGGTCGTCGGCTCCGGACTGATCGACAACTGCTGCTCGGTGCAACGTTGCCAGTCACAGGCACGCGGCCACAGGTGGGCCAGTTGCTGGGCCAGGGACACCGGGCTGTCGTAGTGATAATGCGTGTCGTGGAGGATCTGGTAGCGAGCGTTCATCAGACGGACACCGTGCGCTGGCTGACGTCATCGACGTGGGCGAAATGGCGCAAGGCCAGGCGATCGGAGACCTGGCCGCTGACGTCGGCCACCTCCTGCAACAGATCCGCCAGCCCATCGAGCGCCGCCCGCAGGCTGGCTTCGCCGAACAACGGGTTCTCCAGGCAGCGCAAATCAAAGCGTGACAGACGCGCTACCAATACCGGCAATGCGCTGTCCCTGGGTACGCCGAAATCATCGTTCAGGCGCTTGAGCGTGCGCGTCACCAATTTCAACTGGAAAAGCACCGCATGGGGGTTCTGTTCGTCCAGCAGCAACAGGTCGAGCACCGGGATCAACTGGGCCACCGCCAGGTAGCGCGAACGGTAGGTGATACTGCTGTTGCCCAGTTCCAGCAACCACTCCAACCCCGCCTGGTCGAACACCGCCTCGCTGCGCAGGAAGGCCGCCAGGCTGCTGCTGAGAAATTGCAGGCGCTCAAGACGCCGGCCCATCATCAAGAAGCGCCAGCCTTCATCGCGGGTCATGTCGTCCAGGGCGAAGCCGGACAGCGCCGCCAGGGACATCACCAACCGGTTGAGGAAATCCAGCAGTTCGCCAAAATCCGGATCGCCGGTTTCCAGTTCCAGGGCTTCGCGCTGCAACTCCACCAGCGCCTGCCAGTTCTCCCGGGACAGCTTGCCACGGACCTGCGAGGCCGCCCACTGCAAACGTTGCAGGTTGGAGCGCAGGCTGAACGACCAGTTTTCGCCCAGCAACGCCGCCAGCAGGCGTTCGGGTAACTCGCCCTCCTCCGGCAACAGCATCAGGCGCTCGCCCAGCGACACCGCCGATTGCAGAGCTTGCGGGTCATCGCCATCGACATAGCGCGCCAGCATGATGCGCAGCAGCCGCGCACTGTCGTCGCAGCGTTCACTGTAGCGACCGAACCAGAACAGGTTCTCCACCACTCGCGACGGCAAGTACGGATCACGCCGGACCAGGTCGTGCACGCCGACGGTCCGCTGGGCGGTCCACTGTTCGCTTTCTGGAGCCTGCTCCCCAAGCACCCAAGTGTCCTTGCTGGCGCCGCCGCGCTGCATCGACACCACTTCGGCGTCGGCGTTGGCGGCCACACGGGTCAGGCCGCCCGAGAGCATCCGATAACCGTCTTTCCCGGAAACGGCATATACCCGCATGCCGATGGCCCGAGGCAGGATATGGCCGTCCTCGGCCTGCCAGACCGGTGCCTGGGATACCTGCGCCAGCTCCTGGGCGACATAGGCATAGGGCCGCGCCTGCATGCGCGTCGCCAGTTTTGCACGCTGTTCTTCGTTCAAGTCACGACCCAATACCGGCTTGAAGCTCTGGGACGCAAACGCCGGCTTGATCAACAGCTGAGGCAGCTTCTCCAAGGCCTGGGCCAGCACCGGCGGCTCACCGCACCACCAGGTGGCAATGGAGGGCAGGAGCAGTTCCTCGCCAAACAGAAACTCATTGATCTTTGGCAAAAAGCCCAACAGGCCCGGTGACTCCAATACGCCGCTGCCCAGGGCATTGGCCACCAGCACCCGGCCCTGGCGTACCGCCTCCAGCAACCCAGGCACGCCGAGGGCGGAATCGGTGCGCAGTTCCAGCGGATCGCAGAAGTCATCGTCGAGCCGACGCATGATCGCGTGGACCCGACGCAATCCGCTGAGGGTCTTGAGGTAGACCGTGGCGTCCCGAACCGTCAGGTCACCACCTTCCACCAGCGGATAGCCCAACTGGCGCGCCAGGTAGAGGTGCTCGAAATAACTTTCGTTGAACCGCCCCGGCGTCAGCAGCACCACCAGCGGCGGCTCGCCATCGCTGGGCGCCTGGCGCGCCAGGGTTTGCTGCAAGGTGCGGAAGAAGCCGGACAGGTGTTGCACGTTCAGGTCGCGATACAGGTCGGGGAAGGCACGGGACACAATCATGCGGTTTTCCAGCGCATACCCGGCTCCTGAAGGTGCCTGGGTCCGGTCCGCCGTCACCCACCAGCGACCATCGGGGGTGCGCGCCAGATCCACCGCATACAGGTGCAGGAACGTCCCGTCTGGCGGCGCGATGCCCTGACACGGCCAGAGGAAGTTGTTGTGCCCGAATATCAGTTCCGCTGGCAGCAGCCCTTCATGGATCAGCCGCTGCGGCCCATACAGATCAGCCAGCACTGCATTGAGCAGCCGCCCGCGCTGAGCAATTCCGGCCGACAGGTGCTTCCATTCCTGCGCATCGATCACATGGGGCAGCAGGTCCAGCTCCCACGGCCGGTCGGCACCTTTCGGATCGGCGTAGACGTTGTAGGTGACACCGTTTTCCTGGATCTGCCGCGCCAGCAAAGCCTGGCGCTGGAGCAACTGGGCTGGCGTGCTGCGTTGCAACTGGTCGAACAATGGCCGCCAGTGCGCACGCACCGCACCACTGTCGTCCAGCAGTTCGTGATAAGTGCCCGTTGTCAGCGGGTAGCGGTCAAGCAGCTCAGGCATGGAAAGCTCGGCGAACGGCAATGAAAGATCAGACTAGCGCAAGCAGATGACGCGCGGATAGATGTGTTTTGCCTTGGGCCTGGCAATAGATTTCGCCTGGAACCATTGTGGCGAGGGAGCTTGCTCCCGCTTGACCGGGCTGGCGCACCAGTGCGCAACGCACACAAAAGGGGCCGCTTCGCAGCCCAGCGGGAGCAAGCTCCCTCGCCACAGAGGTTGTGCGTTTATATGTTCGGGGCTCCGTGGAAACGCCGCAGATCGAGCGTGAGCGGAAACTCGTCATCCGTTTCCAGGTGCGGGATCGGCACTTTCCCTGGCGTGTGCCCAAGCCGGAAAAAGCGTGCCATTCGCCGGCTCTCGGCCTCGTTGGCGTTGACCGGCAGGCTCTCGTAGTTGCGCCCGCCCGGATGGGCCACGTGATACTGGCAGCCGCCCACGGAACGTTGCATCCAGGTGTCGAGCAGATCGATGACCAACGGTGCGTGCACCGGGATGGTCGGTTGCAGGCAACTGGCCGGTTGCCAGGCGCGGAAACGCACGCCCGCGACGAATTCGCCTACCCGTCCGGTGGCGCGCAGCGGCACCGGCACGCCATTGCAGGTCAGCACATAGCGTTGCGGCGCCAGGCCGCTGAGCTTGACCTGCAAACGCTCCAGGGAGGAATCCACATAGCGCACCGTGCCGCCCGCCGCGCCCTCTTCCCCCAGCACATGCCACGGCTCCAGGGCCTGGCGCAATTGCAGCTCGATGCCAGCGACCGCATAGTCGCCGACCTTGGGAAAACGAAACTCCAGGTGCGCGGCGAACCATTCGGCCCGCAACGGATAGCCGGCGGCGTTCAGCTCGTGGATGACATCGGCAAAATCCTGCTCGATAAAGTGCGGCAGCAGGAAACGGTCATGCAGCTCGGTGCCCCAGCGCGCCAGCTTCGCCGGCGCGTAGGGTTCACGCCAGAACCGCGCCACCAGCGCCCGCAACAGCAGTTGCTGAGTCAGGCTCATGCGGGCGTGAGGCGGCATCTCGAAAGCACGCAGCTCCAAAAGACCCAGGCGCCCGGTGGCGCCGTCCGGTGAATAAAGTTTGTCGATGCAGAATTCGGCGCGATGGGTGTTGCCGGTCACGTCGATCAACAGGTTGCGCAACAGCCGGTCGACCAGCCAGGGCGGACATGCTTCGCCGGGCTGTGGCATTTGCGCGAAAGCGATTTCCAGTTCATACAACGCGTCATTACGCGCTTCATCCACCCGTGGCGCCTGGGAGGTCGGACCTATGAACAATCCGGAAAACAGGTAGGACAACGACGGGTGGTTGTGCCAATAACTGATCAGGCTGCGCAGCAGGTCGGGACGCCGCAGGAACGGTGAGTCAGCCGGTGTCGCGCCACCCAGGACGAAATGGTTGCCGCCACCGGTGCCAGTGTGCCGGCCGTCGATCATGAATTTCTCGGTGGTCAACCGGGTCAGTCGCGCCTGCTCATAGAGGAACTCGGTGCGCTCGACCAGCTCATCCCAGGTTGCCGAAGGTTGCACGTTGACCTCGATCACACCGGGGTCTGGGGTGATACGAAAGTTACTCAAGCGCGGGTCGCTCGGCGGCTCATAGCCTTCCAGCAGCACGGGGCAATGCAGCTCTTCGGCGGTCGCCTCGATGGCATTGACCAGTTCCAGATAATCCTCGACCCGCTCCAGCGGCGGCATGAACAGGTACAGCCGACCTTCGCGGGCCTCGGCACAAAAGGCGGTGCGGGTCAGCCAGTCGGCGGATTGATCGATCTGCGGAACCCGGCTCTCCTCGATGACCGCGTCACCATGACGGGCCAGCCACTCGGTATCGGGCAGCTCGGGCAACGCTTGGTTCGGATCGGTGGGATGGATGAACGGATATTCGGCCGCCGTCACCCAGGGTTGCGAGGCCAGTGGCAAGCGATAGCCCAGGGGCGAATCCCCTGGCACCAGCCGGCAGTGGTCGTCCCGCAGGTACCAACGACCGCTCTGCCACCGATCGCCCTTGGCGGTGCGGGCCAGTGGCAGCACCTGGCCGATCACTTTGTCCAGGCCCTGGCTGAACACCTTGCGCAGGCGTGCCCGCTCCAGTGGATCGTCAAGACGCGGGTCCTGGGCCGTGACATTCGAAGGCAATGCACCTTCGCGCCATAGGTAATAGAAATTGTCTTCGTAGGCGGGGAACACGAAGCGTGTCGGAATCTTCAAGCGTTCGGCGACGCTGCTCAGAAAGCGACCGGCCAGTCCGCCATCAGCGCCGTAGTCCTGCCGCTCATCGGCAATCAGCGCCGGGTTGTGCCAGATCGGCACGCCGTCGCGCCGCCAATAACAATTGAGCGACCAGCGCGGCAATTGCTCGCCGGGGTACCACTTGCCCTGGCCGAAATGCACCAGGCCCTGGGGCGCGTAGTGAGTGCGCAGGCGCAGGAACAGCTCGGCGGAAAGCCGCCGCTTGTCCGGCCCGAGTGCCGCGGTGTTCCATTCGGCGCCGTCCGGATCATCGATGGAAACGAAGGTCGGCTCACCGCCCATGGTCAGGCGCACGTCACCCTCCAGCAGATCGGCATCGATCTGTCGTCCCAGCGCCTGGATCGCCCGCCATTGCTCTTCGGTGTACGGCTTGGTCACCCGTGGCGCTTCCCAGATCCGCTCGACGGACATCTCGTGGCTGAACTCGCACTCGCAAGGCTCCACCAGGCCACTGATCGGCGCCGCGGATGTCGGATCGGGACTACAGGCCAACGGGATATGCCCTTCACCGGCGAACAATCCGGACGTCGCATCCAGGCCGATCCAGCCAGCACCCGGCAGGTAGACTTCGCACCAGGCATGCAAGTCGGTGAAGTCCACGTCGGTTCCAGACGGCCCATCGAGGCTTTTCACGTCGGCGGTCAACTGGATCAGATAACCGGAAACAAAACGTGCGGCCAGCCCGAGGTGGCGCAACAGCTGCACCAGCAACCAGGCCGAGTCGCGGCAGGAACCGCAGGCATGCTCCAGGGTGTGCTCCGGGGTCTGCACGCCCGGCTCCATGCGGATCAGGTAGTTGATGTCTTCGCTCAGGCGCTGGTTCAGCGCCACCAGGAAGTCCACCGCCGGCAGCGACGTGCGGTCGATGCTATCCAGATACGCCTGGAACCCGGGCGTCAGCGGCAGCTTTTCCAGATAGGGCATCAGCTCATGCTTTTCATCGGCCGCGTAGGTGAAGGGAATCTGCTCGGCATAAGGTTCGAGGAAAAAATCGAACGGATTGAACACCGCCATTTCCGCCAACAGGTCGACCTCGATCCGCAGCTCGCTGGTTTTTTCGGGGAACACCAGCCGCGCCAGGTAATTACCCTGGGGATCCTGCTGCCAGTTGATGAAATGCTGCTCGGGCGAGACTTTCAACGCATAGGAGAGAATCCGCGTACGGCTGTGGGGCGCCGGGCGCAGGCGAACGATCTGCGGGCCGAGTTCGACAGCGCGGTCATAGCGGTAGTGCGTGACGTGATGCAAAGCAACATGGATCGACACGGCGTGCCTCCTGCGAGCCTGAGCGTTATCGAAAGCGGCGCAAGACTTATGCCATGCAGGCAGGCCGGACACTTTCTTTGTCTACTCAAGGCAGTAGAGCACTAAAACCGGACGTTGCTCGCTTTCGCGTGCAAAGGGGCGCACATAAATGTGGCGGGAGACGGTAGCGAATCGACTCAGCGACGGGAACGCGAGGTCTTGGCCGCTTGGATGACGAGTCCACGTTGGCGGCGGATTTCCACCAGTTTGCGGCGCATTTCACGGTGGCGTTTGCTGTTGAGCAGTAGTAATCCCAACAGCGGCAGCAGCATCGCGGACAAATAAACGCCTTGATGCGGCCGGTAGGCAAACATCGGAATAACCGCACCCAGACAGGCCAGAAAGTAACCCGATACACACCAGACGGCCCAGGCACGTCCGCGAGCAATCAAGAGGTTGCCCACTACCAGGACCAATACTAGAGCCAAGGTCCCGAGCCCGACATAGTCGGTCCTGACGGAGGGTTCCAAGGCACGCCAGTAAGTCGTTCCAGCCAGCACCAGCAACGTTGATCCTGAAAAGCAGGCCAGTAGGATGGTGCCCATGAACACCGGAAAATAACGGGCAAGGAAGCCCTTCAGCGATCCGCCGCCAATCATTCCGTGAACTCCTCGTACAGGCCGACGGCGACGGTCTTCATGGCCGTTGCCTGTATAACGACTCATCGGCGGGACCGTGGGCTCTTGATAGCTTGGATAATGAGTTCGCGCTGGCGACGGATTTCCACCAGCTTGCGGCGCATTTCACGGTGGCGCTTGCTGTTGAGCAGCAAGAGGGCGAGCAGCGGAAAAAGCAGACTCAAACTGTAAATCAGCCTGTTGGGTCGATATTCAATTGTGGGCAGTACACATAAAAAACAAAGGCCCAGCACCATCGACAACAGCAACACCCAGCGCGGGCGTCCGCGCGCAATCATGAAATTGCAATGCACTATGACAAGGGTAAGGGCAACTCCGCTCAGAAACGACCATTTCGCGTCATCGGCCAAGGAAAGGTCCCGGAAATAGCTGTCAAAGAACAGCGGAACAGCGAACACCAAGGCAAAGACCGACGCCAGTATTCCCCCTATGAAGACGGGGAAATACCTGAATAAAAAGCCGCGAATACTGGGTTGATCCTTCACTGGTCTATTTCCTCATACAGGCCTACGGCAATCGTCCGGACATTTCCAGAAACTGCGCTTCCGGTGAAGCCGATCACGGCCCCCAAGGCGTCCCGTATCTGCGTGACCGTTGCATGCTTGAGCTGAGTTGATGTGAAGCGTTTGGGTAGCTCACCGGACAACTGCTTCAACTTCAGGAGTTTTGAGGTCAAGCGAGGGTCATTGATACTCAACAACTCCTTGGTCAGTTTGGCCCGTTCTTGTCGATTTAACCCCCTAAGCACCTCTCGCACACTTTTACCTGTTGTAGCCTTATTCAGTCTGACCAGCTTGAGGGTCGTCAGCGAAGACGCACCTACCCCTACCAAGGACGCGGCGTCCAGAGCAATCATCGTGTATTGGTACCACTCTTCGCTGTCGAGTTGATCATTTCGGGCTGGATTACTGATTTCATTGCGAGCGCGATAGCCGCTCGCAAGACATTGGACGGTGCTGGCGACGGCAGCGGTATAGCCCAAGGCAGCGATCACGCTACTGGTTCCAGCTGAAAAGGGGATTGCAACGGAACCGCTAAGCACCACGACCCAACCGATAACGGCTCCCGCACAGGACAAGCTGGTATTGATCGCCTCTGCGACCAATCGCGACTCCCGAGGGTTGTCTTGCACCTGCTGGGCAAACTGAGCCGGCGCAATGTACTTCTGCGCCTCACGCAAAATGATCCGCTTGGGCGCGATGCTGCAGATCGGCTTGAACTCGCGCAGGGTCACCACGTTGAATTCGGCGTCGATGTACACCACGCCCGCCCCAACAATCCCGGGGTCGGCATCAATGGCAGCGAACAAGCGTGGCAGGTTGATCTGGCTTTCGATGCGTTGGCGGGCCATGAATTGGGAGAATGTGTTGTCCATGCCGATACCCGGCAGCGGGGTGCTCATGTCTATCGTCCTTGGCAGTCGAGAAATGTCTTTACCAACACTGAACCTGTGGCGAGGAGCTTGCTCCCGCTGGGGTGTGAAACAGCCCCAAAACCATACACCTCAGTGTGTCAGGTCATTTCGGTGTGTATTGGGGGGGCGCTTCGCCCGAGGCGTCGGACCGTCCCAGCGGGAACAAGCTCCCTCGTCACAGGAGTGCGCCCGCTTTCATTGGCGGGCGCCACGATAACAAACGGCCAGCAGCGTCGCTAGAAAGCAAAACGCCAGCACTCAGGCTGGCGTTTTGCGTTATCGCTCAAGGATCAGCGCGGTACCACAGGCTTGCGCGCAGGCTTCGGGCCTTTGCCCTTGGCGGCATCCTTGCGCTCCTTGGCGGCCTGTTGGTTGCGGGCGAAGGCCGCGGCCTTGGCTTGCTCGCGCTTGTCCCAAGGGTTGGCGCCGTCGCTGCCACGCGGTGGCAGGCCGGTGTGCTGGGTCAGGATCTTGGTGCCCTTGCCCACTTTGTGGCTGCCGGCCGGCGTCGAGTTCTTGCGACGAGCGCTCTGGTAGCTGTCAGCCGCCGGCTGGTGCAGCGGGATCAACTGGTGCTTGCCCGGCCCGATCAGGTCGGCGCGGCCCATGCGGGTCAGCGCCTCACGCAACATCGGCCAACCCTTGGGGTCGTGATAGCGCAGGAAGGCCTTGTGCAGGCGGCGCTGTTCTTCACTCTTGACGATGGTCACGCCGTCGCTTTTGTAGGTGACCTTGCGCAGCGGGTTCTTGCCCGAGTGGTACATCGCGGTGGCGCTGGCCATCGGCGACGGGTAGAACGCCTGCACCTGGTCGGCACGGAAGCCGTTGCCCTTGAGCCACAGCGCCAGGTTCATCATGTCTTCGTCGGTGGTGCCTGGGTGGGCAGCGATGAAGTATGGGATCAGATACTGTTCTTTCCCGGCTTCCTTGCTGAACTTCTCGAACATGCGCTTGAACCGGTCGTAGGTACCGATACCCGGCTTCATCATCTGGTTGAGCGGCCCTTCCTCGGTATGCTCAGGCGCGATCTTAAGGTAGCCGCCGACGTGATGGGTCACCAGCTCCTTGACGTATTCCGGCGACTCGACCGCCAGGTCATAACGCAGGCCGGAGGCGATCAGGATCTTCTTCACCCCAGGCAAGGCCCGGGCGCTGCGGTACAGCTGGATCAAGGAAGAATGATCGGTGTTCAGGTTCGGGCAGATGCCAGGGAACACGCAGGACGGCTTGCGGCAAGCGGATTCGATTTCCGGGCTCTTGCAGGCGATGCGGTACATGTTCGCGGTCGGGCCGCCAAGGTCGGAAATAACCCCGGTAAAGCCCGGGACCTTGTCACGGATCTCTTCGATCTCGCGAATGATCGACTCTTCGGAACGGTTCTGGATGATCCGGCCTTCGTGCTCGGTGATCGAGCAGAAGGTGCAACCGCCAAAGCAGCCGCGCATGATGTTCACCGAGAAACGGATCATCTCGTAGGCCGGGATCTTTTCCTTGCCGTACGCCGGATGCGGAACACGCGCGTAAGGCATACCGAACACGTAGTCCATTTCCTCGGTGGTCATGGGAATGGGCGGCGGGTTGAACCAGACATCGACCTCGCCGTGCTTCTGCACCAGCGCCCGGGCGTTACCCGGGTTGGTTTCCAGATGCAGCACGCGGTTGGCGTGGGCGTAGAGCACGGGGTCGTTGCGTACTTTTTCCACCGATGGCAGACGGATCACGGTTTTGTCACGGGTCATTTTCGGGCTGGCCAGGATCTGCACGACCTTGGCTTCGCCGGGGTCCTCAACCGGCCCCTTCTCCTGCTCGATGGCGCAGGCCGCAGTGTCCTGGGTGTTCACGTACGGGTTGATGATCTTGTCGATCTTGCCCGGGCGGTCGATGCGCGTGGAATCGACTTCGTACCAGTCTTTCGGCGTGTCGCGGCGGATGAACGCAGTGCCACGCACATCGGTGATGTCTTCGATCTTGTGCCCGTAGGACAGACGCTGGGCGACTTCGACAATCGCCCGTTCGGCGTTGCCGTAGAGCAGGATGTCGGCGCAGGCATCGATCAGGATCGAGTTGCGCACCCGGTCCTGCCAGTAGTCGTAGTGGGCGATGCGCCGCAGGGACGCCTCGATGCCGCCCAGCACGATCGGCACATGCTTGTAGGCTTCCTTGCAGCGCTGGCTGTAGACCAGGCTCGCTCGGTCCGGCCGCTTGCCCGCCAGGCCGCCGGGCGTGTAGGCGTCGTCGGAGCGGATTTTCTTGTCGGCGGTGTAGCGGTTGATCATCGAGTCCATGTTGCCGGCCGCGACACCGAAGAACAGGTTGGGCTCGCCGAGCTTCATGAAGTCGTCCTTGGACTGCCAGTTCGGCTGGGCAATGATCCCGACGCGGAAGCCCTGGGCTTCCAGCAGACGGCCAATGATCGCCATGCCGAACGACGGGTGGTCGACGTACGCGTCACCGGTCACGATGATGATGTCGCACGAATCCCAGCCGAGCTGATCCATCTCCTCCCTGCTCATGGGCAGGAACGGCGCCGGGCCGAAACATTCGGCCCAGTACTTGGGATAGTCAAATAACGGCTTGGCTGCTTGCATGTCGATGACCGGTATAGAAGATGGAAAATCGCGGGCGCGGAATATAGCACAAAAAATAACCAATTTGTGGCGAGGGAGCTTGCTCCCGCTCGGCTGCGTAGCAGCCGCACAATCAATTGGTGCTATTTGTCAGGAAAATTTTTGCCTTGTTGGGGGCTGCTGCGCAGCCCAGCGGGAGCAAGCTCCCTCGCCACAGGGGCGGTGGCAGGTTATTCATCATCGTCGAAGTTATAGCTACCCGGCGCCAGGTTCTCAAAGCGCGTGTACTTACCGATGAACGCCAGGCGGATAAAGCCGATCGGCCCGTTCCGCTGCTTGCCGATGATGATTTCGGCAATGCCTTTGTGTTCCGTCTCCGGGTGATACACCTCGTCGCGGTACACGAACATGATGACGTCGGCGTCCTGCTCGATCGCACCCGATTCCCGCAAGTCGGAGTTCACTGGGCGCTTGTTGGGGCGCTGTTCCAGGGAGCGGTTCAGCTGGGAAAGCGCCACCACCGGGCAGTTGAACTCCTTCGCCAGGGCCTTGAGGGAACGGGAGATCTCGGAAATCTCGTTGGTCCGGTTGTCGCCGCTGGAGCCGGGAATCTGCATCAGTTGCAGGTAGTCGATCATGATCAAACCGATCTCACCGTGCTCACGTACCAGGCGCCGGGTGCGGGCGCGCATTTCCGACGGGCTGATGCCGGCCGTATCGTCGATGAACAGCTTGCGGTCGTTGAGCAGGTTGACCGCCGAGGTCAGGCGTGGCCAGTCGTCGTCTTCCAGCTGGCCGGAACGGACCTTGGTCTGGTCGATGCGCCCCAGGGAAGAAAGCATACGCATGATCAGCGATTCACCTGGCATCTCCAAAGAGTAGACCAGGACGGCCTTGTCGCTGCGCAGTACGGCGTTTTCCACCAGGTTCATTGCAAAGGTGGTCTTACCCATCGACGGACGGCCAGCGACAATGATCAGGTCGGCCGGTTGCAGGCCGCTGGTTTTCTCGTCGAGGTCGGTATAGCCAGTGGACAAGCCCGTGATCGCGTCGGAAGTGTTGAACAGCGTATCGATCCGGTCGATGGCCTTGGTCAGCAGCTCATTGACGCCGACCGGGCCGCCGGTCTTCGGCCGGGCCTCGGCTATCTGGAAGATCTGCCGTTCGGCTTCGTCGAGGATCTCTTCGGCAGTGCGGCCTTCGGGGTTGAATGCACTGTCGGCGATCTCGTTACTGATGCCGATCAGCTGACGCAAAGTCGCACGTTGCCGAACGATTTGCGCATAGGCCTTGATGTTGGCGACGGACGGCGTATTTTTCGCCAGCTCACCCAGGTAGCCAAGGCCGCCGACCTGGGACGTCTGTCCCTCCTTGTCCAATTGCTCGGCCAGGGTCACGACGTCGATCGGCATGTTCTGATCGGCCAATTTGGCGATCGCACGGAAGATCAGGCGGTGGTCATGCCGGTAGAAATCGCCGTCGGACACTTGATCGAGCACGCGCTCCCAGGCGTTGTTGTCCAGCATCAGGCCACCGAGTACGGCCTGTTCGGCCTCGATGGAATGCGGCGGCACCTTCAGGGCAGCGGTTTGCAGATCATATTGCTCAGGAGCGGTGATTTCGTTCATGGCCACGGGGATTCTGGTGATGGAAACAGCAATTGCAGAAAGACAAAGGGCACGACCTGTAGACAGGATCGTGCCCGATGTTACCGACTAGTACCCAAGGGTGCCAGCCGACAGATGTTGCTTAGGCTGCTACCACGACAACGCGTACAGTGGCTTCAACTTCGGCGTGCAAGTGCACGGCGACGTCGAATTCACCCACGTTGCGGATGGTGCCGTTCGGCAGACGAACTTCGCTTTTCGCGACTTCAACGCCGGAGGCGGTCAGTGCGTCAGCGATGTCGTGGGTACCGATCGAACCGAACAGCTTGCCTTCGTCGCCAGCAGTGGCAGTGATGGTCACTTCCAGCTCGGCCAGTTGGGCAGCACGGCTTTCAGCCGAGGCTTTACGGTCTGCGGCAGCTTTTTCCAGCTCAGCGCGACGCTCTTCGAACGCAGCCAAGTTGGCAGCGGTCGCAGCGGTGGCTTTGCCGAAAGGCAGCAGGTAGTTACGACCGTAGCCGGCCTTAACGTTTACTTTGTCGCCCAGGTTGCCCAGGTTGGCGATTTTTTCCAGAAGGATCAGTTGCATGTGAAAATCCTCTAACTTTTAACCTTCACCGTTCGCGTTGTCGGCGTCTTTCGACGCCATCCGACCGCGAAAATCAATCAGGCTGTCAACGATGGCCAGGACCACGAGCAACGGACCGAGCAAGTGCATGAAAGGCAACAACGTCACGTACATCCCCACCAGCCAGAAAGCAGCCAGTCGTTTCTGCGCCACCAGCCCGTGAACCAGGGCCAGGCCGGCGAAGACCAGCGGTACACTGCACAACGGCATCAGAATCAGTGCATGCAGCCCGAAAAACGGGGCCACAAACATGACGGCCAGCAGTGACAGCGCCACGCTCTTGGGGAATCGGATTGCGCGAAATTCACGCCCGAAACCACCGGGGTTGTACAACGAAGCCTGCCAATAGCGCCCGAGAATCAGGCACAGCACGCTAAGGATCTGCAACGAAGCTGCTATCGAAATGATCGTCAGCGGTGCGGCCATGCGGGTGAAAAACGCCTTTTCGTCTGCCGAGAGTGTCTCGTAGACCCCACCCATCGCCAGCGGCAGGACGTTCTCGAACGTCTGCGCCAGTGATTCGATGATGGAACTGAATACAGTCCCCAGGCTCACCGCACACAACAACCCCACGGCCACGCTGCAAAGCAGCACGCGATTCCAGGTATGCCCGGCGCGCAGAATCAACGCCAGGCCGCCAGCCCCGAGCAACACCAGGAGTGTCGTCGGGTCCTTCAGGAAGTACCAGCTCACCAACGCTGACACCACCCCGATACCCAGGACGCTCAAGGCGTCCGAACCGCGCCGCAGAAGCACCAGGCTCCCGGCGGCGGCACTCAACCAGAACAACAGCGGCAATGCCGCGGATCCGGCCACGACCAGCGTGGCCTGCACACGTCCCCGCATGATGAAGTCAGCCAAGGCGCGCATGCATTCGATCCCTTACTACTCGTCGACTGCCCGGTCTCAGCGGCCGTGGCTGTCGGTGTAGGCCAGCAGGGCCAGGAAGCGGGCGCGCTTGATAGCGGTGGCCAGCTGACGCTGATAACGAGCTTTGGTACCGGTGATACGGCTTGGAACGATTTTGCCGGTCTCGGATACGTAGGCTTTCAGGGTGTTGAGATCTTTGTAGTCGATCTCTTTCACGTCTTCAGCGGTGAAGCGGCAGAATTTACGACGACGGAAGAAACGTGCCATGTGATTGGCTCCTTAAAAGGTCCGTGGATTACTCGTCAGCGTTATCGCTGTTGTCGCTGTCGCTATCGCTGTCATCGCCATCGGCGCTGTCAGAGTGCTCAGGACGGTCGCGACGCTCACGGCGCTCACTGCGGTTTTCTTCAGCCTTGAGCATCTCGGATTGGCCGGTGATGGCTTCTTCGCGACGGATGACCAGGTTACGGATCACTGCATCGTTGTAGCGGAAGTTGTCTTCCAGCTCGGCCAGGGCCTTGCCGGTGCACTCAACGTTCAGCATCACGTAGTGAGCCTTGTGAACATTGTTGATTGCATAGGCCAGTTGACGACGGCCCCAGTCTTCCAGACGGTGGATTTTGCCGCCGTCTTCTTCGATCAGCTTGGTGTAACGCTCAACCATGCCGCCGACTTGCTCGCTTTGATCCGGGTGGACCAAAAAGATGATTTCGTAATGACGCATGAATGCTCCTTACGGGTTGTAGCCTGCCGCTTAAAAACGGTCAGACAAGGAGTGAATGACACTTATGGACTTGAGGACGCTAGACACATAAGTGCCTGCCATCACAGCAAGGGGCGCAATTGTAGAGAAGGGTCGAAGGCGGCGCAAGGCAATTGGTGATTATTTGAACAGTCACAATCGCGCCCACACACCAAACCACTGTGGGAGCGAGCCTGCTCGCGATAGCGGTGGGTCAGTCAGCACAAATGCAAACTGACCCACCGCTATCGCGAGCAGGCTCGCTCCCACAGGGACTGCAACTGGATCAGGGCTTTTTGGCGGCCGTAGCAGCCTTCGTCCCACGCTGGCGCATCGCCTCGAACAGGCACACCCCGGTCGCTACCGAGACGTTGAGGCTGCTGACGCTGCCGGCCATCGGCAATTTGACCAAATAGTCGCAATGTTCACGAGTCAGGCGACGCATGCCTTTGCCTTCAGCGCCCATGATCAGGATGGTCGGGCCGGTGAGGTCCTGGTCATAGATACTGACCTCGGCCTCGCCTGCCGTGCCGACAATCCACAAGCCGCGCTGCTGGAGTTTTTCCAGGGTACGCGCCAGGTTGGTCACGGCCACCAGGGGAATGACTTCCGCCGCACCGCAGGCGACTTTGCGCACCACCGGCGTCAAGGTCGCCGACTTGTCCTTGGGCACGATCACCGCCAATGCCCCGGCGGCGTCCGCCGAACGCAGGCAGGCGCCGAGGTTGTGGGGATCGGTCACACCGTCCAGCACCAGCAGCAAGGGCGCGCCTTCGGTGCGGTCGAGCAACTCGTCGAGCATCGCCTCGCCCCAGACCTGGCTCGGGCTGACTTCAGCAACAACGCCCTGGTGGACACCTTCGACCCAGGCATCCATCTCGCGCCGTTCGGCCTGGCCGACGGCCACGCGGTTTTCATTGGCCAGTTCGACCAGGGTCTGGACCCGTGGCTCGCTGCGACCTTCGGCCAACCAGATCTGCTTGACCCGCTTGGGGTGATGACGCAACAACGCTTCCACGGCGTGCACACCGTAGATTTTCTCCAACTGACTCATGACTTGGCCTTGGGTTTACGCGCCCCGCCACTTTTGGCCGGGGCCGAGCCCGCTTTCGGCGGGCCTTTACGGTGTTTGCTCGGCTTGCTGGCCGCCTTGTCCGGAGCCGACCGCCCGGCCTTGCCGGACGCCGCCTTGCCGCCGGCCTTGGCCTCAGCCAGCAACGCCTGCTTCATTTCACGGCTTTTGCGTACTTCGGCGTTTTTCGCCGCGGCATCGCTCGGGCGATAGGCTTCGACAGCCTTTTCCTTGGCCGAACCGCGACGCCCGGACTTGGACGAAGCGGGCTCGGCGGCAGTCTTGGCCGCAGGGGCGGAGGTTTCAGCGCCGCGCTTCTTGCGGCCAATCGGCGCGCTGATGGTTTTTTCCGCCATCTCGAAGTCGATCTTGCGCTCGTCCAGGTCGACGCGCATCACCCGCACCTCAACGGTGTCGCCCAGACGGAAGCTACGACCGGTGCGCTCGCCCGCCAGACGGTGATGCACAGGGTCGAAGTGGTAGTAATCGGCTGGCAGCGCGGTGACATGCACCAGGCCTTCGACATAGATATCGGTCAGTTCGACGAACAGGCCGAAGCCGGTCACGGCCGTGATCACGCCGGGGAACGACTCACCCACGCGATCCTTCATGTATTCGCACTTGAGCCAGTTCACCACGTCGCGAGTCGCTTCGTCGGCGCGCCGCTCGCTCATCGAGCACTGTTCGCCAAGCTGCTCCAGCGCCGCTTCGTCGTACGGATAGATACGCGCTTTCGGAATGGTCATCGCACCGGCACGCTTGACGTGCGGGGTGTTCATCTTCGAATGGATCACGCTGCGGATCGCCCGGTGCGTAAGCAGATCGGGGTAGCGGCGGATCGGCGAAGTGAAGTGGGTATAGGCCTCGTAGTTCAGGCCGAAGTGGCCCTGGTTGTCCGCGCTGTACACCGCCTGGCTCAACGAGCGCAGCATGACGGTCTGGATCAGGTGGAAGTCCGGACGGTCCTTGATGCTGGCCAGCAGAGCCTGGTAGTCCTTGGGTGTCGGACCTTCCTTGCCTTTGTGCAAGGACAGGCCCAGCTCACCGAGGAAGGCCCGCAATTTCTCCAGACGCTCCGGCGGCGGACCGTCGTGGACCCGGTACAACGCAGGGATTTCGTGCTTCTTCAGGAATTCGGCGGTGGCCACGTTGGCCGCCAGCATGCATTCCTCGATCAATTTGTGCGCGTCGTTGCGCACGGTCGGACGAATTTCGGCGATCTTGCGCTCGGAGCCGAAGATAATCCGGGTTTCCTGGGTCTCGAAATCAATCGCGCCACGGGCATGACGGGCACCCAACAATACCTTGTACAACGCATAGAGTTGCTTGAGGTCCGGCAACACCTCGCTGTACTCACCGCGCAGCTTGCGCGATTCAGCCAGTTTCGGCGTCTCAAGCATCGCGCTGACCTTGTTGTAGGTCAGGCGGGCGTGGGAATGGATCACCGCTTCGTAGAAGCAGTAGTCGGTCATTTCGCCGGATTTGGAGATGTTCATCTCGCAGACCATGGCCAGGCGATCGACATGGGGGTTGAGCGAGCACAGGCCGTTGGACAGCTCTTCAGGCAGCATCGGCACGACGCGCTCGGGGAAATACACCGAGTTGCCGCGCACCTGGGCCTCGGCGTCCAGCGCCGAACCGAGCTTCACGTAGCTGGAGACGTCGGCGATCGCCACGTACAGCTTCCAGCCGCCGGAGAACAGGCGCAGCTTGCCGGGCCGGGCTTCGCAGTAGACCGCGTCGTCGAAGTCCCGGGCGTCTTCGCCGTCGATGGTGACAAACGGCAGGTGACGCAGGTCGATGCGCTTCTCTTTGTCCTTCTCCTCGACTTCCGGCTTGAGCTTGGCAGCCTCCTTGAGGACTGCTTCAGGCCACACGTGCGGGATGTCATAGGTGCGCAGGGCAACGTCGATTTCCATGCCCGGCGCCATGTAGTTGCCGACCACTTCCACCACGTCGCCTTGCGGCTGGAAGCGCGGGGTTGGCCAGTGCGTGATTTTCACTTCGACGAACTGACCAATCTTGGCGTTGGCGTTGCGGCCCGGGGTGACCAACACTTCCTGCTGGATCTTCGGATTGTCCGCGACGACGAAGCCGATGCCGCCTTCTTCGAAATAACGGCCAACGATGCTTTCGTGGGCACGAGACACCACTTCGACGATCACGCCTTCACGACGACCGCGACGGTCCAGGCCGGACACGCGGGCCAGGGCCCGGTCGCCGTCGAACACCAGGCGCATCTGCGCCGGGCTCATGAACAGGTCGTCGCTGCCGTCGTCCGGGATCAGGAAGCCGAAGCCGTCCCGATGACCAGCGATGCGACCGAGGATCAGGTCAAGCTTATCCACCGGCGCATAAGTGCCGCGGCGGGTGTAGATCAGCTGGGCGTCACGTTCCATGGCGCGCAGACGGCGGCGCAGGGCTTCGAGCTGGTCTTCGGTGGTCAGACCGAACTCTTCGACCAATTGCTCGCGGCTAGCAGGCGAACCCCGATCGGCGAGATGCGCCAGGATCAGTTCGCGGCTGGGAATAGGGTTTTCATATTTTTCCGCTTCACGAGCGGCCTCGGGATCGAGGGACTGCCAATCGGCCATTAGAGAGTTTTCACCTTGTCTATATGCGGGTTAGTTTGGCATAGGCTTAATGAAACGGGAAATTTCAGGCACTTGAATCCTCTTTCTGAAGTGCTTCGACCGCCCTTTGGAGCCTGTGATCGCGCCGCTGGCGAAATTTCCAGGTTTTTTTGCAGAGAGGGGTTTACAGTTAAAAACACGCTCCGTATAGTGCGCGCCATCGACGACGTACACACGTTGCCGATACTGCCCAGATGGTGAAATTGGTAGACACGCCAGCTTCAGGTGCTGGTGACCGCAAGGTCGTGGAAGTTCGAGTCTTCTTCTGGGCACCAATTTCAAGCAACAGGTCACCGACCTGTCAGCTTCACAAAAACCCGCGAAAGCGGGTTTTTGCATTTCTGCCCCAGGCAATTCGTTTTGGTAATTACTAAAACAAAAACAGGGGTTTACAGATCAAAATGCGCTCCGTATAGTGCGCCCCATCGACAGCGGCAACGCTGAAGATGCTGCCCAGATGGTGAAATTGGTAGACACGCCAGCTTCAGGTGCTGGTGACCGCAAGGTCGTGGAAGTTCGAGTCTTCTTCTGGGCACCAATTCAAGCTTCAAGGTCATGGCCTTGAACCTCACAGAAACCCGCGAAAGCGGGTTTTTGCGTTTTTGGGGCTTGCTTCTGTGGCGAGGGCGCTTGCTCCCGCAGGACCGGCCTGACGCTCCATGCCCCGCGAGCCTTGGGGCTACTTCGTAGCCCAGCGGGAGCAAGCTCCCTCGCCACGGGAACGGTGCCTGCCCTGAGGACATTCAGACGCACATGAGAAACAATATCGTTTATCATTGTTACAAGTTTTTGCTACACGACAGTGAGGAACCTGCGAATGATGTCCAGAACCACCCTGCGCCGCGCGCTCAACTGCACCCTGCTCGGCCTGGCCCTCGCAACACCCCTCACCCACGCCGCCGACAAGGTGGAACTGACTCTCTACAACGGCCAGCACAAGGAAGTCGGAGAAGCGCTGGCCAAGGCTTTCGAGGCCAAGACCGGCATCCACGTCAATGTACGCAAAGGCAGCAGCAATCAACTGGCCAGCCAGGTGCTCGAAGAAGGCGAGCGCTCACCCGCCGATGTGATCTACACCGAAGAATCGCCGCCCCTGAACAAACTCGGTGAGCAAGGCCTGCTGGCGAAGATCGACGACGCCACCCTGAATGTGCTGCCCAAGGACTACGTCGCCGGCAATGGCACCTGGATGGGCGTCACCGCCCGCGTGCGTGTAGTGGCCTACAACCCGAAACTGGTCGATGAAAAAGACCTGCCCAAAACCGTCCTCGATTTTGCCCAGCCGCAATGGCAAGGCAAGGTCGGCTTCGTACCGACCAGCGGCGCGTTCCAGGAACAGGCCGTCGCCATTATCAAGCTGCACGGCATGGAAGCCGCCGAAGAATGGCTCACCGGGCTGCGCGCCTTTGGCAAGGTCTACAGCAACAACATGGTCGCCCTCAAGGCCGTGGAAAACGGCGAAGTGGCAACCGTGCTGGTGAACAATTATTACTGGTTCGCCTTGCAGCGAGAAAAAGGCCAGCTCGCTTCCAAACTGCATTATTTCACCGGCGGTGATGCCGGTGGGCTGGTGACCGTGTCCAGCGCCGCGGCCTTGAAATCCAGCAAACACCCCGAGCAAGCCCAGCAATTGCTTGCCTATATGGCGAGTGAAGAAGGCCAGCGGGTGATCACCCAGATGTCCGCCGAGTATCCACTGCACAAGGGCATGGTGTCGGATCGCGGACTCAAGCCATTCAGTGAGCTGGAGCCGCCGAAGGTTACCCCGGCCGACCTGGGCAACGCCGAAGAAGCGCTGGAGCTGGAACGCGAAGTCGGCCTGAACTGATGACGCCATCGCTGAACGCTGCGTCCATGACAGGGGGGCATATACCCCGACGCAAGCGTCCTCCCATCGGCCTGCTATTGCCGGTGGCGCTGCTGGTGCTGTTGAGCGCGCTGCCACTGCTGTACGTGGCAACGAAGGCCTGGCAAGCGGGCTGGGTCGAGGCGCTGCATCTGCTGTGGCGACCGTACGTGTTCGGCTTGCTGCGCAATACCCTGGCACTGATGCTCGGCGTCACGCTGGCCTGCGGCGTCATCGGGCTGTCCCTGGCCTGGTTGCTCGAACGCAGCAATCTACCCGGACGCCGGTTATGGGGTGTGCTCCTCTGCCTGCCGTTCGCGGTACCGGCGTTTGTCAGCAGTTTCACCTGGGTTTCCCTCAGCGCGCAGTTCGAAGGCCTGGGCGGGGCGATCCTGGTGATGAGCCTGTCGAAGTACCCACTGATCTTTCTTCCCGTGGCAGCCACTTTGCGCAACCTGGATCCGTCCCTCGAAGAATCTGCCCGTACCCTGGGGCAAAACCGCTGGGGCGTGTTCTTTCGTGTCACCCTGCCGCTGCTCTGGCCCTCGTTGCTGGCCGGATCGTTGCTGATTGCGTTGCACATGCTGGTGGAGTTCGGCGCACTGTCGATTATCGGCCTGCAAACCTTCACCACCGCCATCTACCAGCAGTTCGAGCTGGAATTCAGCAACGCCAACGCCGCCATGCTGTCGGCGGTCTTGCTCGCGCTGTGCTTGACGCTGCTCTGGCTGGAACTGCGGATGCGCGGCAAAGGCCGCCATGTGCGCACCGGCCAAGGCGCGGCACGCCAGGCCGAACAGGTGCAACTGGGGTCCTGGGCGTTTATCGGCCAGGCGTATTGCCTGGGCCTGACGATCATTGGCAGCGGGATTCCGCTGGGGATGCTGGTGTACTGGCTGGCGGTCGGCACTTCCGCCGCATTCCCGCTCGGGGAGATCGGCGAGGCGTTGCTGTCATCGCTGGCCCTGTCACTTGGCGGCGCCGCGCTCTGCCTGTTACTGGCCGTGCCGGTGGGTCTGCTGGTGGTGCGCTACAAGGGGCGCCTGGCAGTGTGGGCCGAACGCCTGCCCTATCTGCTGCACGCGCTGCCAGGGCTGGTGATCGCCCTGAGCCTGGTGTATTTCGCGCTGCACTATGTGCCGGCGCTGTACCAGACCTCAGGTTTGCTGCTGATCGCCTATGCGCTGCTGTTCCTGCCGCTGGCCCAGGCCCCGGTGCGCACCGCCTTGAACAAAGCCGCACCACAACTGGAGGAGGCGGCACGCACCCTGGGCGCGTCGTCGTTCAGTGCTTTTTGCCGGGTAACCTTGCCAATCATCTTTCCGGCACTGGGCGCCGCGTTCGCCTTGGTATTCCTGGATGCCATGAAGGAACTGACCGCCACGCTATTGCTGAGCCCCACCGGGCTCAATACGCTGGCGACAGCGGTCTGGGCCCATACGTCGAATGTGGAGTTCGCGGCGGCAGCGCCTTATGCGGCGCTGCTGATCGTGGTGTCGGGATTGCCGGTTTATTTGCTGACGACGCGGATGTATCTGAGCCGCTGAAATGGCTATCGCAAGCAGGCTCGCTCCCACATTGACCCGATGCCACGCTCGAGATCATCTGTTGGAGCGAGCCTGTTCGCAATAAGGCCGGCCCAGGCATCGATCAGGCCCTGAACTGCCCCAGGCTCGCCTTCAACTGCGCCGCCAGACTGTCCAGCACCTTGCCGCTGGCGGTGGTCTCGACCACAGCCTGGGCCGCTTTCTCGGCTTGGGCATGGATCGTCTCCACCCGCCCACGCACCGCTTGCGCGCCCTGGGCCTGATGAGCCGCCGCCTGGGTCGCCAGGCCGATGGCCGCATGCACCTGCTCGACGGACACCTGCACCGACTGCTGCAACCGCGCACTGTCACGCAGCACCAGCAAGCCTTCACTGGCCTGGCGCCCGGCCTGGCCAATCGCTGCCACCGCTTCGCGAGCGCCTTGCTGCAACGCCACGATATGCGCCTGGATATCGCCCGTGGAGCTCTGGGTCTTGCTTGCCAACGCCCGCACTTCGTCTGCCACCACCGCAAAGCCGCGCCCGGTTTCCCCGGCCCGCGCCGCCTCGATGGCCGCGTTCAAGGCCAACAAGTTAGTCTGCTCGGCGATGCCGTGGATCACCGTCAGCACCACTTCAATCTGTTCACTCTGTTGCGCCAGCCGCTCGATGACTTTCGCCCCGGTGTCGACCTGTCCGGCCAAGGCCTCGATCAAACCACTGACCTTGGCCGATGTACGCGTGTTTTCATCGGTGGCCTGGCGAATCTCCACCACTTGTTGCAAGGCCGCCTGCATCGCCTGGCTTTCCGACTGCGCTTCATCGGCCATCTGCGACAGTGCACGCAGGCTCTCGGCCACTTCATCACGCTGCATTCCGGCGGCCGCGTCGGCGCCGGAATTACGCAAGGTCATTGCGCCGATTTCCACCCCGGTGCGCTGGGCCACGTCACCCGCCTCGCGCACGATGGGCTGCAACTTATCCACAAACCGATTGACCGCCGAGGCCATATCGCCGATTTCGTCCTTGCTGTTGATCTGCACGCGCTTGGTCAGGTCGCCCTCACCCGCCGCCAGATCGTTCATGGCCGCGATCAGCAGCTTCAAGCGATTGACCACCCGACGCCCCAGCACCACGGCCAGCAGCACCAGAACGCCGAAGCCCACCAGTGCCAGGCCCAGGCCGATGCGCCAGCGCAAGGTACCGGCGGCTTCCTGCACAGCGCTGGCGGTGTTGGTTTGCATCTGCGTGGCGGTGGCCTGGGCCGATTGCAGGCGACCGCGCATCGCGGTGGCACTGTCGGCCGCGGCCCCCTTGAGGCTATCGCCGACCAACTGGTCGCTGCTGGCAATCAAGGCCGCGAAGCGCTGATCCAGCGCCTTCAGGTCGTTTTCCACGGACGCCGTGGACACGCCCATCAAGACCTTGCCGATCTCCACGCCGTTGGGGTTGATCGAAGCTTCAAGGTAATACACTGACGGATCGTTCTTTGCCGCATCCAAGACCTTGTCCAGCGCCCTCTCACCCTTGCCCTTTTCCAACAGAGCCTTGTTGATCGGGTTTTCCCGGTTGAGGTACCGGGTCAGGTGCTCACCGGCCGCGTCGTCGTAGATGACAAACAACACGTTGGGATTACGCTGGGCGCGACGGGCGAACTCGGACAGGGTAGGAACGTCGCTGTCCCACATGGCGCGGGGGGCGACGGAGGCCAGCAGTTGCGCCATATCATTGGCGGAGTCGCGCAGATCCTTTTCCAGGGCACCACGCAATTGCGCCTGTTCGTCTTTCAGGCGGGTGGAAAGCCCGGCGTTCAGACGCTGACGCGTATTGGCGGAGAGACTGTCCAGGCTGGAGGTGACTTCGCGCCCGGCTTGTTCCAGCTCGGCCGAAAGCTTCTGACTGTCAGCCCCCAGCCGCGAACCGAGATCAGCCTCAAGGGCCGTGACTGTGCTACGGGTCAGCGCAACCGCCACCAGCACTTGCACCAAAAGGGCGATACCCAGGGTAACGAACACCGGCCGCAGCAAACGGCTTTGTAACAGTGAGAGAACAGCCGACACGGGAAATCCCTCTAGCGAACGCCATTATATTGATGGCACTCGTCAAAAGGTGCCGGTAATGGACATCCATAGCAAGTGTCGTGCCGAACGGCAGGGAGAAACGACAAAGGACCCAAACGAGGGTCCTTTGTTTTTTACATCAGTGACTTATCAGCCGAACGGATGGCGCAGGACGATGGTTTCGTTGCGATCCGGCCCCGTCGAAATAATGTCGATCGGCGCACCGACCAACTCTTCGACGCGCTTGATGTAGTTGCGAGCCGCCACTGGCAGCTCTTCCAGGGTCTTGGCGCCCACAGTCGATTCAGCCCAACCCGGCATCTGCTCGTACACCGGTTCCAGGCCGATGTAGCTGTCGGCGTCGGTCGGTGCATCGATGACAGCACCGTCCTGGTTCTTGTAGCCCACGCAGATGTTGATGGTTTCCAGGCCGTCCAGTACGTCCAGCTTGGTCAGGCACAGGCCCGAGATGCTGTTGACGTCGATGGCGCGACGCAGGATGACGGCATCGAACCAGCCGCAACGACGGGCACGGCCGGTGGTGGCACCGAACTCGTGGCCACGCTTGGCCAGAAACGCGCCAATGTCGTCGAACAGCTCGGTCGGAAACGGGCCCGAACCGACGCGAGTGGTGTACGCCTTGGTGATGCCCAGGATGTAGTCCACGTACATCGGCCCGAAGCCCGAACCGGTGGCGATGCCGCCGGCAGTGGTGTTGGAGCTGGTGACGTACGGGTAGGTGCCGTGGTCGATGTCCAGCAGCGAACCCTGGGCGCCTTCGAACATGATGTCCTTGCCGGCGCGACGCAGCTCGTGCAGCTCGGCGGTGACGTCGAGCATCATCGGCTTGAGCAGCTCGGCGTATTCCATGCATTCGTCCAGGGTTTTCTGGAAGTCGATGGCCGGTTCTTTGTAGTAATTGACCAGTACGAAGTTGTGGTAGTCCAGCAACTCGCCCAGCTTGGCGGCGAAACGCTCGCGGTGGAACAGGTCACCGATACGCAGGCCGCGACGGGCGACCTTGTCTTCATAGGCCGGGCCGATGCCGCGACCGGTGGTGCCGATCTTCAGCTCGCCACGGGCCTTTTCACGAGCCTGGTCCAACGCAACGTGATAGGACAGGATCAGCGGGCAGGACGGGCTGATACGCAGGCGCTCGCGCACCGGTACGCCTTTCTCTTCCAGCTTGATGATTTCCCGCAGCAACGCGTCGGGGGCCACCACCACACCGTTGCCGATCAGGCATTGCACGCCTTCGCGCAGCACGCCCGACGGAATCAGGTGCAGAACGGTCTTTTCACCATCGATCACCAGGGTGTGACCTGCGTTGTGGCCACCCTGGTAGCGCACTACGGCGGCAGCATGTTCGGTCAGCAGATCAACGATCTTGCCTTTGCCCTCATCACCCCACTGGGTGCCCAGGACTACGACATTCTTACCCATAACACTTGTCCTCATTCGCGCAAACTTGGTGCCGGCCGCGGCCGGCGGGAAAACTCAAGAAGCCAGCGGCAATACTTGCCAAAGCCCGTTCTGCTGAATCAATTGCCGGTCGCAGTCCGCTTCACGGGCGGCGGCCAAAGGTTGCCCGGGCAAAGCCTGGACGACACGCTGACCCTCACTGCGCAACTGGCAGACCGCCTGCCAGAGTGCCGCATCCGTGCTGTCAGGCATCCAGATACCGCCAGACGGTAGCTCGACCTCAGCACGCCCCAGGGTCACCAGGGTTTTCAAATCGGTAGAAAAGCCGGTCGCCGGACGGGCACGCCCGAAGTCGGCGCCGATGTCATCGTAACGACCGCCCTGGGCAATGGACTGGCCCACGCCCGGTACGAACACCGCGAACACGACGCCGGTGTGGTAGTGATAACCACGCAACTCGCCCAGGTCGAAATACAACGGCAGCTCGGGGAAGCGCACCGACAGACGCTCGGCGATCGCCAGCAGATCGTCCAGGGCCGCCAACACCGGTGCCGGCGCCTGGGCCAGGCGTTCACGGGCGGCGACCAGCACTTCACGGCCGCCACACAGGTCCACCAGCGCCCGCAGCATGTCCGACAGATCGGCCGGCAGGCCTTCGGTCAGGCTGATAACTTCGTCGATGGCCTTGCGTTGCAGGGCGTCGAACAGCTGTTGTTCCACTTCACCGGACAGACCGGCCGCACGGGCCAGGCCGCGATAGATGCCGACATGCCCCAGGTCCATATGAACATCCGGCACGTCGGCCAGTTGCAGCATGGCCAACATCAGGCTGATGACTTCTACGTCGCTGACGGGGCTGGCGTCACCATACAGCTCGGCGCCCAACTGGATCGGGCTGCGGGACGATGACAAGGCGCGCGGTTGAGCGTGCAGCACACTGCCGGCGTAGCACAAGCGGCTCGGGCCCTCGCGACGCAGGGTGTGGGCATCAATGCGCGCCACTTGCGGCGTGATGTCGGCCCGAAAGCCCATCTGCCGGCCCGACTGCGGGTCGATTACCTTGAAGGTGCGCAGATCCAGGTCCTGGCCTGCGCCGGTCAGCAGGGATTCCAGGTACTCGATATGCGGCGTCACGACGAACTCGTAACCCCAGCTCTGGAACAGATCCAACACCTGCCGACGCGCTACTTCGATGCGCGCAGCTTCCGGTGGCAGTACTTCTTCGATGCCATCTGGCAGCAGCCAGCGGTCTACCGTTGCCATTACGCCATTCCCCTATGGTCCGGGCGGCCAGCCCTCGGGCAAGCCTTGAGTGAAGCAGAAAATGCCCGGCCCGCGCACAAAACACGCGCAAGGGCGACGTGACGAATGGCGCCGTGCCGCTCAGTCAAGGTCATTGAATTCTGTAGCGAGGGAGCTTGCTCCCGCTTGAGTGCGAAGCGCTCACCTAGGGGCTGCTACGCAGCCCAGCGGGAGCAAGCTCCCTCGTCACAGGTCCTTCATCAACGCCTGGAATGAACCGCATTGCCGCCTCGCCCGGCACTTTCCTCGAAAAACCTGTCGAGTCGTTCAACCCGGCGCCTGCAACGTGAAACCACAATCGAACGTGCAGACGCAAAAAAGCCGGGAATTTCCCGGCTGCCGCATCATACACACGTTTTCCCGAAGGATCACCCCACCCGACGTTTTAGCCGCCGGGCGGAGTGCTCAGGTCAACGGCGCATCAAGGCTTGGACTTCTCCAGGTACCGGAAGAAATCGCTGCTTGGGTCCAGGACCATGACGTCGGATTTGTTCGCAAAGCTTTCACGATAGGCCTGCAGGCTACGGTAGAACGCGTAGAAATCCTGATCCTGGCCATAGGCCTTGGCGTAGATCGCAGCGGCCTGGGCGTCACCATCACCCCGGACCTCTTCCGATTCGCGATAGGCTTCGGCCAACAGCACGCGGCGTTGGCGATCGGCGTCGGCACGGATGCCTTCGGCCAGCTCGTTACCCTTGGCGCGGTGCTCGCGGGCTTCACGCTCACGCTCGGTGCTCATGCGCTCGAACACGCTGCGGTTCACTTCCTTCGGCAGGTCGATGGCCTTGACCCGGACATCGACGACTTCGATGCCCAGCTCTTTCTCGGCCATCGCGTTCAGCGAACGGGTGATGTCAGCCATGAGCGCATCACGCTCGCCGGACACCACTTCGTGCAGTGTGCGCTTACCGAACTGGTCACGCAGGCCCGACTCCAGGCGACGGGACAGACGTTCGTCAGCGATCTGCTTGAGGCCGGAGGTCGCGGTGTAGAAGCGCTCGGCATCTTTCACCCGCCACTTGGCATAGGCATCCACCATCACGGCTTTCTTTTCCAGCGTCAGGAAGCGTTGCGTCGGCGCATCCAGCGTCATCAGGCGGGCGTCGAACTTGCGCACCTTGTTGACGTACGGCACCTTCACGTGCAGCCCCGGCTGGACATCCGCCTGGACCACGCGACCGAATTGCAGCAACACCGCGCGCTCGGTCTGAGACACGATGTAGAAGCAGTTCCAGGCAGCGATCGCCACGACGACGCCGACAATAAGGGCGATCAGCGATTTATTGCTCATCAGCGACTCTCCCTGGTACGTGCTGGCTGTTGCTGCAGGTCCGCCGCCGCACGTGCATTGGCTTCATTGCTGGCGCTCGACGTGGTGGCCGGCGCGGGATTGCTGTTGCGACTGCCCTCGACCATCTTGTCCAGCGGCAGGTACAGCAGGTTGCTCTGGCCGTTCTTGTTGCCGGTCACGAGGACCTTGCTGGTATTGCTGAAGACCTCCTGCATGGTATCCAGGTACAAGCGCTGACGGGTCACTTCAGGGGCCTTGCGGTACTCGGCCACCAGCTTGGTGAAGCGATCGGCTTCACCCTTGGCGCGCGAGACCACTTCGTCGCGGTAACCGTTGGCATCTTCGATGATGCGCTGGGCCTGGCCACGGGCTTCCGGCACGACGCCGTTGGCGTAGGTTTCGGCCTGGTTGCGCGAACGTTGCTCGTCTTCACGGGCACGGATCACGTCGTCGAACGCTTCCTGGACTTCACGTGGCGCCGCGGCGCTCTGCACGTTGACCTGGGTCACGGTGATGCCGGTGCGATAGGTGTCGAGGAACCGTTGCAGGCGCTCCTTGATCTCGCTCGCCATCAATTCACGGCCTTCGGTCAGCACCTGGTCCATGGCGGTGGAACCCACCACATGGCGCAGGGCGCTTTCGGTTGCGTGTTGCAGGCTGATTTCCGGCTGGTCGACGTTCAGCACGAAGTCCTGCAGGTTGGTGATCTTGTACTGCACGGTCAGCGGCACTTCGACGATGTTCTCGTCTTCGGTGAGCATCTGGCCCTGCTTGCTGTAGGCACGCTCGCGCGTGACGTTTTCCATGTACTTCTGATCGATTGGCGGGAAGTAGATGTTCAGGCCCGGGCCAACCGTCTCGTAGTACTTGCCGAAGCGCAGCACCACGGCTTGCTCCTGCTCGTCCACGACATACACGGCGCTGTACAGCCAGACAGCCGCGAGCACGACGAGACCGATGCCGAGCAGGCCGAAACCGCCGCCCTTGCCCGGACGACCGCCGCCATCGTCACCGCGTTTCTTACCACCACCGAACAAACCGTTCAGGCTTTCCTGCAGCTTGCGGAAGGCCTCGTCGAGATCCGGCGGCCCCTTGCGGTCGCCGTTGTTACGACGCTTGCCGCCCCAGGGATCCTGATTATTCGAGTTGCCACCCGGCTCATTCCAAGCCATAGCGCTCTCCATCTGATAAAGCAAAGACGCACCCACGGCGCGCCGGCCAATGCTACAGAATGCCTGACACAGCTTTCTCAGGCTTTTATTGCAAAGTGTGTTGCTCGATGAATTCCATCGGTTGCAGCCCTTCGCGACTGACCAGTCGGTTCAGTTCCGACCGGGGCAGGCGAACCGCCAGCAGGCAGATGCCCTCATCGTCGTGTTCTTCTTTCTGCACCGCCCCCAACTCAAAGAACTGGGCGCGCAGCCGGGCGAAACGCTGCGGCAGTTTCAAGGTGCCGACAAACAGATCGTCGCCCAGCAACTCGGCCACCGCCTGCTTGAGCAGGTCCAGGCCGGAACCGTCGCGGGCTGACAACCAGACCCGTTGCGGCTTGCCATCGGCATCGCGCTGGATCTGGGGCTCTACCCCTTCGAGCAAATCGAGTTTGTTGTATACCTCGAGGATCGGCAAGTCCTGGGCCCCGATCTCGCCCAGCACCACCATCACCTGCTCGATCTGCAGCATGCGGTCCGGTTCGGCGGCATCGATCACGTGCAGCAGCAGGTCCGAATTGCTCGACTCTTCGAGCGTAGCCCGGAAAGCCTCGACCAGTTTGTGCGGCAGGTGGCGGATGAAGCCCACGGTGTCAGCCAGAACGATCGGGCCCAGGTCGTCCAGGTCGAGCCGGCGCAGGGTCGGGTCGAGCGTGGCGAACAGTTGGTCGGCCGCGTAGACCTCGGACTGGGTAACGTTATTGAACAGGGTCGATTTGCCGGCGTTGGTATAACCCACCAGTGAAACCGTCGGGATTTCCGCGCGCTTGCGACCGCGTCGCGACTGCTCGCGCTGGCTGCGGACCTTCTCCAGGCGCCCCTTGATCTGGCGCAGGCGAACCCGCAGCAGGCGCCGGTCGGTCTCCAGCTGGGTTTCACCCGGGCCGCGCAGGCCGATACCGCCCTTTTGCCGCTCAAGGTGAGTCCAGCCGCGAACCAGCCGCGTACTCATGTGCTCAAGCTGGGCCAATTCGACCTGGAGCTTGCCTTCATGGGTGCGGGCGCGTTGGGCGAAAATATCCAGGATCAAGCCGGTACGGTCGATCACGCGACACTCGAAGACACGTTCGAGGTTACGCTCCTGGCTGGGCGTGAGGATGTGATTGAAAATCACCAGATCGACCTGTTCGGCCTTGACCAGGTCGCGCAACTCTTCGACCTTGCCACTGCCGATCAGGAACTTGGCCGTTGGCCGATGACGCGACACGTTGAAAAACGCGACGGTCTCGGCGCCGGCCGAAAGTGCCAATTCCTGAAACTCCTGCGGATCTTCGCGCGCCTCAGGGTCCTGTCCATCCAAGTGAACGAGAATTGTCCGTTCACCACCACCGTGGCGCTCAAAGAACAAAGGAGACTCCTATCAGGCGTTACCCGGCTCAGCATCGCCGCCTTCGGATTCGGTTGCGCTAGGCAGACGAATCGGACGAACCGGCACTACTGTCGAGATAGCGTGCTTGTAGACCATCTGGCTGACGGTGTTTTTCAGAAGGATGACGAACTGGTCGAAAGACTCGATCGTGCCTTGCAGTTTGATCCCGTTGACCAGATAGATGGACACCCCAACTTTCTCTTTACGTAAAGTGTTCAAGTAAGGGTCTTGTAGCGAATGCCCTTTTGACATGTGCCGCACTCCTTTAAGGATCAATAATAAAAATCGGAATCAGATGGCTAGGGCCGTCACACCCCCAAGGATAGACGGCAATTGCAAGGACTCAGCTCAATATGGAGATGGTCCCCAGGTATTTCAAGGCGCGTGGCAGATTGTCGCAATCGAGACTGTCCAGCCAATGCAAGTCAGCCCAGCTGCGCAGCCAGGTGAACTGGCGTTTCGCCAATTGGCGCGTGGCAATGATCCCCCGCTCCTGCATCTCGGCTGACGTCAGCTTGCCGTCCAGGTAATCCCAGACTTGTCGATAACCCACCGCACGTATAGACGGCAACCCGGCATGCAGGTCACTTCTCTCACGCAGGGCTACGACCTCGTCGATGAATCCCTGTTCCAACATTAATGTGAATCTTTGTTCAATTCGCCGGTGCAGCACTTGCCGGTTCGCCGGAGCGATGGCCAGATTCGCGACAGTATAGGGCAATTGTTGCAGTCCCGAAGCGGCTGCTTCAGTACTTTGCGCAGATTGTCGCTGGCGCAGGGCTGTCATGCTCTGGCCGCTGACCCGATAAACCTCCAGGGCCCGGCTTAGCCGCTGCGGGTCGTTGGGGTGAATCCGCCCCGCCGATTCCGGGTCGATCAGCGCCAATTGCTCGTGCAACGCCTGCCAGCCAAGACGCCCGGCTTCTTCCTCGATCTGCGCGCGCACCTGAGGATCGGCCGCCGGCATGTCCGCCAGCCCATCGACCAAGGCCTTGTAGTACAGCATGGTGCCGCCCACCAACAGCGGGATCTTGCCCCGCGCGGTGATCTCGGCCATCGCCTGGAGCGCGTCGCGACGAAAATCCGCCGCCGAATAGGCCTCGGCCGGGTCGAGAATGTCGATCAGGCGGTGGGGAAATTCAGCCAGCAGGGCTTTTGATGGCTTGGCGGTGCCGATGTCCATGCCCCGGTAAACCAGGGCCGAGTCGACGCTGATCAGCTCGCAGGGCAGGACTTTGGTCAGTTCGATGGCCAGGTCGGTCTTGCCCGCGGCAGTCGGGCCCATCAGGAATATCGCCGGAGGCAGCTGGCTCATCAACGACCGCGCAAGAACAGTTTGTCCAGGTCGTCCAGGCCCAATTGGGTCCAGGTCGGCCGGCCATGGTTGCATTGACCACTGCGCTCGGTGTTTTCCATGTCCCGCAGCAGGCCGTTCATTTCCGGCAGGGCCAGGCGCCGGTTGGCGCGGATCGCGCCGTGGCAGGCCATGGTGCCGAGCAGTTCGTTCAGGTGCGCCTGGATCCGGTCGCTGGTGCCGTATTCCATCAGGTCCGCCAGCACGTCGCTGACCAAGCGATTGGCCTCGGCCTGTTTCAACAATGCCGGGATCTGGCGGATCGCCAGGGTTTCCGGACCCAGGCGTTGCAGCTCGAAGCCCAGCCGCTGGAACCAGCTCACGTGCTCTTCGGCGCAATCGGCCTCGCGCTGACTCACCGCCAGGGATTCGGGTACCAGCAGCGGCTGGCCGCTCAGGCCTTCACTGGCCATGGCGATTTTCAAGCGCTCGTACATGATCCGCTCGTGAGCGGCATGCATGTCCACCAGCACCAGGCCCTGGGCGTTTTCCGAAAGGATGTAGATGCCTTTGAGTTGCGCCAGGGCGTAACCCAACGGCGGGATGTCGCCCTGCCCGTCGGGCAACGCAGGCGCTGCGCTTTCCGGCAACGGTTTGAAGAATTCGCGATAGGCCGCCTGTGCCTCGGCGACCGGCACGTTCGCTTGCGGACGCGGGGTGTATGGGTACTGATAGCCGCTGCCCGCACCACTGCCTGGCGTGCTGTAGCTCGGCTGGGCCTGGGGCTGCTCCAACAACGTATTGGATGCCAGGCGCATTTCGCCCTGGGGCCCGAACTCGCCGGCTTCCAGCCCGGTCGGCCGGACCATGCCGGCCACCGCAGCCGGCGCCGCCAGTTGATCTTCCGGCCGTACATCGCCCAAGGCCCGGTGCAAAGTGCCGTAGAGGAAATCGTGGACCATGCGCCCGTCGCGGAACCGTACTTCGTGCTTGGTCGGGTGCACGTTGACGTCGACCACGGAAGGGTCGACTTCGAAAAACAACACAAAGGTCGGATGCCGACCATTGAACAGCACATCGCGATAAGCCTGGCGCACCGCGTGGGCCACCAGCTTGTCGCGTACGGCGCGGCCGTTCACGTAGAAATACTGCAAGTCCGCCTGGCTGCGGGAGAACGTCGGCAGACCGACCCAACCCCACAGATGCAGACCATTGCGCTCCACCTCGATAGGCAAGGCCTGCTCAAGGAATCCCGCGCCGCACACCGCGCCCACGCGCCGGGCACGGGCCGCATCGTCACGGGCCTCGTGCAGGCTGAGGATGGTCTTGCCGTTGTGGCGCAAATGGAACGCCACGTCAAAACGCGCCAGGGCCAGGCGCTTGATGACTTCTTGCAGGTGATCGAATTCGGTTTTCTCGGCCTTGAGAAACTTGCGCCGGGCCGGGGTATTGAAAAACAGATCGCGCACTTCCACCGAGGTGCCCACCGGATGGGCCGCCGGCTGGACGCGAGAGGCCATGTCCCGGCCTTCGGTCTCGACCTGCCAGGCTTGCTCGGCGTCACGGGTACGGGACGTCAGGGTCAGGCGTGACACCGAACTGATGGACGCCAGCGCCTCGCCCCGGAACCCCAGGCTCATGACCCGCTCGAGGTCTTCCAGGTCGCGGATCTTGCTAGTGGCGTGGCGCGCCAGGGCCAGCGGCAAGTCATCGGCGGAAATCCCGCCACCGTCATCACGCACCCGCAACAGCTTGACGCCACCCTGCTCGACGTCCACATCGATGCGCCTGGCCCCGGAATCGAGGCTGTTTTCCAACAGTTCCTTGATGACCGACGCCGGACGCTCCACCACCTCGCCAGCGGCGATCTGGTTCGCCAGCCGGGGGCTGAGCAGCTCGATGCGGGCACTGCTGCCGATCACTTCATCGCTCATTCTTTGGACGCCACTTCGTTGCCCGGAATCGTCAGGGTCTGGCCGATCTTGAGCTCGTCGCTCTTGAGATTGTTGGCGCTGCGCAAGGTGGCAGGCGACACCTGGTAACGCACGGCAATCATCGCCAGGGTTTCGCCCGGGCTGACGCGATGGTCCCGCGGGCCTTGGGCGATCTTGCCGGAATCACGCAACCAGGCAATGTAGGTGCCGGGCGGAGGGTTTTGCTGGAAGAACTGCCGCACGCCGCTGCTGATGGAGCGCGCCAATGCCTGCTGGTGATTGGCGGACGACAACTTGGACGCCTCGTTGGCGTTGGAGATGAAGCCGGTTTCCACCAGGATCGATGGGATGTCCGGCGACTTCAGCACCATGAACCCGGCCTGCTCGACGCGCTGCTTGTGCAACGGCGTGACGCGACCGATGTTGCTCAGGACTTTCTGGCCGACGTTGAGGCTGGAGGTCAGCGAGGCGGTCATCGACAGGTCGAGCAACACACCGGCGAGCATCCGGTCCTTGTCGTCGAGGCTGACGTTGCCGGCCCCACCGATCAGGTCGGAACGGTTTTCGCTGTCGGCCAGCCAACGGGCGGTCTCGGAGGTGGCGCCACGGTCGGACAGGGCAAACACCGAAGCACCGAACGCCGCCGCCGAAGGCGCGGCGTCGGCGTGAATGGAAACGAACAGGTCGGCGCCTTTCTTGCGAGCGATTTCCGTACGGCCGCGCAACGGAATGAAGTAGTCGCCGGTACGGGTCAGCTCGGCGCGGAAGCCCTTCATGCCGTTGACCTGACGTTGCAGCTCACGGGCGATGGACAGCACCACGTCTTTTTCACGCTGCCCACGCGAGCCCGAGGCGCCCGGGTCTTCGCCACCGTGACCGGCGTCGATCACCACGATGATGTCACGCTTGCCGGCCGGGGCCGGTGGCAGCTTGATCGCAGGTTCGGCCGGTGTGACCGGTACCGCCGGCACCGTGGCGACATTGGTCGGCGGTGGAGGTGGCGGCGCGGCATCGGCCGGGTTGTCGAACAGATCCACCACCAGCCGGTTGCCATACTGGGCGTTCGGGGCCAGGGTGAAGCTTTTCGGGGTCACGGCCTTTTTCAGGTCGATGACCACCCGCAGGTCGGTCGGCGTGCGTTGGGCCGAGCGCATCGCGGTGATCGGCGTGTTGGCGGTCGCCACGTTCAACGGCGCGCCGAGGGAGGCACCATTGATGTCGATCACCAGGCGATCCGGGGCGGTCAGGGTGAATACGCTGTGTTGCACCGGGCCCGTCAGGTCGAACACCAGGCGTGTGTTGTCCGGCGCCCGCCAGAGGCGAACGCTGCTGACCTTCGTCTCAGCCACAGCATCGACGGCCAGTGCCGTAAGCAACAGTCCTACGACAGCAACCACCGCGCGAAAGCGCATACCAAACCCCATCATCAATTAGTTTTCCAATGCCAAAGCGGCACACCACGACTCGCCACGCGAGCCTTGCGGCGTCAGTTTCAGCGAACGCCCGCCGTTATGCGCGCCAATGGTAATGGTCAGGTCCGGCTTTGGCAAAAAGCCTGCACCCTTCTGGGGCCATTCGATCAGGCACAGCGCGTCATCTTCGAAATAATCGCGGATACCGAGAAATTCCAGCTCTTCGGGGTCCACCAGTCGGTACAGGTCGAAGTGGAAGGCGCGAATGTCGCCGATCTCGTAGGGCTCGACCAGGGTAAAGGTCGGGCTCTTGACTGAACCGACGTGTCCGAGACCACGAATGATGCCCCGGGACAGGGTGGTCTTCCCCGCGCCGAGGTCGCCTTCCAGGAAAATCAGGCCATGGCCTGCGGTGGTGCGCGCGATGCGGGCGCCGAGTTCCGTCATGGCGTGTTCATCCGCCACATACAGGGTTACTTCAGACAAGGTGAATGCTCCTCCAACAACTGACGAATGGCCGGGATCAGATCGGTAGCCGCCAGCCCCCGGCCTGCCCGTCCGACCTGGGTGCCGGCGTTGGCGTGCAACCAGACCGCCAGGCACGCGGCCTCGAAATGTTCCATGCCTTGAGCCAGCAAAGCGCCGACCACACCGGCCAGCACATCGCCAAGACCAGCGGTGGCCATGGCCGGATGGCCCTGGCTGCAAACCGCCAGGCGACCATCCGGGCTGGCAATCAGGCTGCCGGCGCCCTTGAGAATCACCGTGGCGGCGTATTTCTGGCTCAAGGCATGGGCCGCCGCCGGGCGATCGGCCTGCACCTGGGCCGTGGATATTTCCAGCAGCCGCGCCGCCTCGCCCGGGTGCGGGGTGATGACACATCGCTCAGGCAGACTGACCGCACCGCTGCCGAGCAGGTTCAGCGCATCGGCGTCCCATACCTGAGGCAGTGGCGCATCGGCTGCCGCCGACAACAGACTGCGCCCCCAGGCTGCCTGGCCCAGCCCCGGCCCGACCACCAGAACGCTGGCCTGCTGCAGCAACCCCATCAACTGATTCGCCGAGTGGGTGCCCTGTACCATCACTTCCGGTAACCGGGTCAGGGCGGCCGGTACGTGCTCGCTGCGGGTCGCCATGGAAATCATCCCGGCACCACAACGCAGGGCGCTTTCGGCACTCATCTGGATCGCGCCGCCGAAGCCCCGGTCACCACCGATCAACAACACATGGCCGAACTTGCCTTTGTGGGACGTGGCAGGACGCGGCGCCAGACGCGGCAGATTGCGCGGCAAGAGCAATCGAGCACAGGCCGGCGCCGCTTCGATCAGGTCAGGATCGGCGTGCAGGTCGTTGAAGACCAACTCGCCGACCCGATCCGCCGCCTCGCCGGTGAACAGCCCCAGTTTCAGGCCGATGAAGGTCACCGTCAGGTCAGCCGAGACCGCCGTGCCGAGCACCCGACCGGTATCGGCGCATAAACCCGAAGGGATATCCACCGCCGCGACCGGCAGGCCGCTGACATTGATCGTGTCGATGGCGCGGATATACGGTTCGCGGACCTCGCCGCTCAAGCCGGTGCCGAGCAAGGCGTCCAGCAACACGCCGCGCATGGGCGACTCATCCGTCCACGGCTCCACCGGCACGCCCACCGCGACCGCCTCGGCATGGGCATTGGCCGCATCGCCCTGCAATCGCCGCGGCTCACCCACCGTCAGCACCCGCACCGACCAGCCAGCACGCCGAGCCAGGGTCGCCACCAGGTAACCGTCGCCAGCGTTATTGCCATGCCCGGCCAGCACCGTCAGCTCGTCGGCATCCGGCCAGCGCCGAACGATTGCCCGCCAAGCGGCGCGGGCGGCGCGTTGCATCAATTCAAAGCCGGCCGTACCCGCCGCGATCAGCTGCGCATCGAGGGCCCGGACCTGCGCGGCGCTGTACAGCGCGTCGGGAAAATCATCTTTAGTGTGCGGCATGCGTCTTCGGGCTCCGATGTCTGGCAGAATTATACGCATCTCAGCTCCGGTTTCTCTCGCCTCATGCCTGCCATTCCCACAGACCTCCCCGCCCTCGCCCAATCCATCAAGGACTGGGGCCGAGAGCTGGGCTTCCAGCAGGTCGGCATCAGTGGCCTGGACCTGGCCGAGCATGAGCAACATCTGCAACGCTGGCTGGAGGCCGGCTACCACGGCGAGATGGACTACATGGGCGCCCATGGCAGCAAGCGTTCGCACCCCGAGGAGCTGGTGCCGGGCACGCTACGGGTGGTGTCCCTGCGCATGGACTACCTGCCGGGCGACACGCACATGGCGCAAATGCTCGGCCAACCGGAAAAAGCCTACGTCTCGCGCTATGCGTTGGGCCGCGATTACCACAAATTGATCCGTAAACGCGTGCAACAACTGGCAGAAAAAATCCAGGCAGTCATCGGCCCTTTCGGTTATCGCGCCTTCGTCGACAGCGCACCGGTGCTGGAGAAGGCCATCGCCGAACAGGCCGGGTTGGGCTGGATCGGCAAAAACACCCTGGTGCTGAACCGCAAGGCCGGCAGCTATTTCTTCCTGAGCGAGCTGTTCGTCGACCTGCCGCTGCCGACGGATCCACCCCAAGCCAGCGAGCATTGCGGAAAATGCACCGCCTGCCTGGACATCTGTCCTACGAACGCCTTCGTCGGTCCCTACGTACTGGATGCCCGCCGCTGCATTTCCTACCTGACCATCGAACTGAAGAACGCCATCCCCGAGGAGTTGCGACCGCTGATCGGCAACCGGGTATTCGGTTGCGATGACTGCCAGATCGTCTGCCCGTGGAACCGCTTCGCCCGCCCCTCCGGAGAGAGCGATTTCAAGCCGCGGCACAATCTGGACAACGCCGGGCTGGCCGAGCTGTTTCTGTGGGACGAGGAGAAATTTCTCAGCAGCACCGAAGGTTCGCCGCTGCGTCGCGCCGGTTACGAGCGCTGGCTGCGGAACCTGGCGGTGGGGTTGGGCAATGCGCCGTCAACCATCCCGGTGATCCAGGCGCTCCAGGCGCGGCGCGACCACCCCTCGGAACTGGTGCGTGAACACGTGGAATGGGCGCTACGTCAGCACGCCGAGCGTCAGACCTCGTCGTTATAGACAAACTTCGGCATTTCCCAGTGAAAGCGGATCGCCAGCAGCCGCAGCAGGAAGCCACCGAACAGGGTAATGAGGATCGCCTGTTCGCTGGGCAACTGAAGATAGACGCACAGCAGATAACACCAAGCAGCGGCAAAAGAGACGCTGGCGTACAGTTCGCGACGGAAAATCAATGGAATATCGTTGCAGAAAATGTCGCGCAGGATCCCGCCAAACACCCCGGTGATCACACCGCTGACCGACGCCACCAGCATGCCATGGCCCATTTCCAGGGCAGTCATGCAGCCGATCAGGGTAAACGCCACAAGGCCCACGGCATCGAGCACCAGAAACAGCGAGCGCAGATGACGCATCCAGCGCGCCAGGAACACCGTCAGCATCGCCGCCGCCGTGGTCAATACCAGGTACTCCGGGTGCTTGACCCAGGTCAGCGGGTAATGTCCGAGCAATACATCGCGCACCGAACCCCCACCCAGCGCCGTGACGCAGGCGATCAGCACCACGCCGAACCAGTCCATGCCGCGCCGCCCGGCGGACAGCGCGCCAGTCATGGCTTCGGCGGTGATAGCGATCAGATAGAGCATCAACAGCATGATGGCGGTCCTAGCGGGAAGGCGCGCAGTCTAGCCACTTAGGGCGGGCACCAAAAGAGGGCAAGGCAATGCCCCCTGCCTAAACACACGGCCCACAGTCCAACCCGATCCCTGTGGCGAGGGAGCTTGCTCCCGCTCGTCCGGTCCGACGCCTCGGGTGCAGCAGTCGCAGACCGGGCAATGCGGTCTACCTGAAGCACTGCTGGGGCCCGCTTCGCAGGCCAGCGGGAGCAAGCTCCCTCGCCACAAAGGCAATCTCGCCGGTCGTTGGGGTGCCGGTCAGAACTTGATGAAGTGCTTGCGGTAATGCTGCAACTCGGCGATGGACTCGCGAATGTCGTCCAGCGCCAGGTGGCTGCCGCCCTTCTTGAAGCTGTCACGCACCTCGGGCGCCCAGCGTGCGGCCAGTTCCTTGAGGGTGGAGACGTCCAGATTGCGGTAGTGGAAGTAGCTTTCCAGGGTTTTCATGTGGGTATACAGGAAGCGACGGTCCTGGCAGATGCTGTTGCCGCAGATCGGCGATTTGCCCTTGGGCACCCACTGTTCCAGGAACGCAATGGTCTGGGCCTCGGCCTCGGCCATGCTGATCTTGCTTTCGCGTACCCGCTGGGTCAGGCCCGAACCGCCGTGCTGGCGGGTGTTCCATTCATCCATGCCGGCCAGGACCTCATCGCTGTGATGGATCGCGATCACCGGGCCTTCGGCCAGAGTGTTGAGGTCACTGTCGGTGACGATGGTGGCCATTTCGATGATGACGTCGGTATCCGGGTTCAGACCGGTCATTTCCAGGTCTATCCAGATCAGGTTCTGCGGGTTTTGCATATAAAAGGCTCCTCGGAGTAGCTGCGCAGTTTAGCCTAGGCAGGCCCCTCGGCGTGCTAAACTCGCGGTCGTTTTACTCTATTCGCTGCATTCTTCATACGGAACACCCATGGCCAAACGCCAACTCAATCGTCGTCAAAACTGGCGCATCGAAAAGATTCAGGGCGAGCGCGCCGCCCGTGCCGCCAAACGCGAGTCCAGTGCCGTCGAAGCCCTGGAAGGTGGCGACCTGGGCCCTGAGCAGACGGGCCTGGTGATCGCTCACTTCGGCGTGCAGGTCGAGGTCGAGGCCCGCGAAGGCGAACTGGCCGGCCAGGTATTCCGCTGCCACCTGCGCGCCAACCTGCCGGCGCTGGTCACCGGCGACCAGGTTGTCTGGCGGCCCGGCAACCAGGGTATCGGTGTGATCGTGGCGCAATTGCCGCGCCACACCGAGCTGTGCCGCCCGGACAGCCGCGGCCAGCTCAAGCCGGTGGCCGCCAACGTCGACATGATCGTGATTGTGTTCGCGCCGCTCCCCGAGCCCCATGCCAACCTGATCGACCGCTATCTGGTGGCTGCCGAACACGCCGGCATCCGCCCGCTGCTGCTACTCAACAAATTCGACCTGATCGACGAACACAACGCGCCTGCGCTCAACGCCCTGTTGTCGGTCTATCGGCAGCTGGGTTACCCGGTGCTGGAAGTCTCGGCCCACCATGGGAACGGCATGGAGCAACTGCAACAGCAGCTGGACGGGCGCATCAGCGTATTCGTCGGCCAGTCCGGCGTCGGCAAGTCGTCGCTGGTCAACAGTCTGCTGCCAGACGTCGAGACCCGCGTCGGGCCGCTGTCCGAGCTTTCCGGCCAGGGCACTCACACCACCACTACCGCCCGCTTGTTCCACTTCCCCCGCGGCGGTGAGTTGATCGACTCCCCGGGCATCCGCGAATTCGGTCTGGGCCACGTCAGCCGGGCGGATGTCGAAGCCGGGTTCATCGAGTTCAACGACCTGATCGGCACCTGCCGCTTCCGCGACTGCAAGCACGACCGCGAACCCGGCTGCGCCCTGCTCAAGGCCCTGGAAGACGGACGCGTGCAGCAGCAACGGATGAACAGCTACCGCTCGATCATCGCCAGCTTGCCGCAAAGCACCTATTGACCTGAAACGGGAGTTTTCGTGGCGAGGGAGCTTGCTCCAGCTGGAGCGCGCAGCGCTCACTCAAGGGGCTGCTACGCAACCCAGCGGGAGCAAGCTCCCTCGCCACAGAAGCAGCACCCAATAAAAAGCCGCGAATAATCGCGGCTTTTTATTGGGCCTTACTGCGCTGGCGGTTCCGCCGGTTTCGTCGCAGGGGCGTCGAACAGATTCAGCCGCTCGCGCAGTTCATGGGCCGGCACGGGTTGCTGGTCCGCCGGCAGCGCGTTCGGATCCGCCGCAGCGCCAGGATTGGCCGCCGGTGCCGCGCCAGGAGTGCCCTGGGCCGGGTCTGGCGCCGGGTCATCGGTTTGCGAACCTTCGATGGCCTGCTGGGCCTTCTTGGTCAGTACCACGATGTCGATACGCCGGTTGACGGGATTGAACGGATCCTTGCGATCGAACAGCGCCGAGGAGGCATAACCGACCACCCGTGCCACCTGCTCGTCCGGATAACTGCCGGCCACCAGGGCCCGACGTGCCGCGTTGGCGCGGTTGGCGGACAACTCCCAGTTACCGTAGTCACCCTTGCCGACATAAGGCTTGGCATCGGTATGACCGCTGATACTGATCTTGTTCGGCACCGCCTTGATGGTGTCGGCCATGGCCAGCAGGATGTCCTCGAAATACGGCTTCAGGCGAGCGCTGCCGGAATCGAACATCGGCCGGTTCTCGGCGTCCATGATCTGGATGCGCAAGCCGTTCGGCGTAATTTCGAACAGGATCTGATCCTTGAATTTCTGCAGTTGCGGGTTCTCTTCGACCTTGTTCTGCAATTCCTGCAAGAGCAGTTCCAGACGCTCGCGCTCGATCTGCTCGGCCATGCCTTCAACCTGCTCGGTATCCACCGTCACTTTGTCGGGCTGGGGCTGGGACTTGACCTCCGGGTTGAGGGTGTTGTCCGGCGCCAGGGTCGGCGAGCCACCCAGGTCGATGATGTACGGTGTGCCGCTTTCGGAGAACCCGATCGGATCCTTGAAGTAACCGGCGATGGCGATTTTCTGCTCCGGGGTGGCCGTGGACAGCAGCCACAGCACCAGGAAAAACGCCATCATCGCCGTCGCGAAGTCGGCGAAGGCGATTTTCCAGGCGCCCCCGTGGTGTCCAGCGGCTATGCGCTTGACCCGCTTGATGATGATCGGCTGGTTATTTTCCATGACTTAGCGACCGCGGACCGCTTGTTCCAGCTCGGCGAAGCTTGGACGATGCGCCGGGTACAGGACCTTGCGACCGAATTCCACCGCCAGCGATGGCGGCATACCCGAGGCCGAAGCCACCAGAGAGGCCTTGATGGCCTCATAGACGTTCAATTCTTCCTTGGCATCATGGGCCAGGGAAGTGGCCAGGGGGCCGAAGAAGCCATACGCCGCCAGAATACCGAAGAAGGTACCAACCAGCGCCGCGCCTACGTGCAAGCCGATGGACGCCTGGTCGCCGTCGCCCAGGGACGCCATGGTCACCACGATACCCAGTACCGCCGCGACGATACCAAAACCGGGCATGCCGTCCGCGATACCGGTAACGGCGTGGGATGGGTGCTCCAGGTCCTCCTTGAGGTTGTACAGTTCCATGTCGAACAGGCCTTCGAGCTCGTGGGGAGCCATGTTGCCCGACGACATGATTCGCAGGTAGTCACATACGAACGCCGTCATGCGGGCGTCCTTGAGCACGGCTGGATATTTGGCGAAGATCGGGCTGGCGGCCGCGTCTTCGATATCGCCCTCGATCGCCATCATGCCTTCGCGGCGGCTTTTGTTGAGGATCTCGTACACCAGGCCCAGCACCTCGAGATAGAAGGTATGGGTGAAGCGCGAACCGAACATGGTCAAGGATTTCTTGATCACATGCATGGTCATATAGCCAGGGTTGGCCTGCAGGAAGGCGCCAAAAGCCGCGCCACCAATGATCATCACCTCGAAAGGTTGGATCAGGGCGGCAATCTTGCCATGGGAGAGCACGTATCCGCCGAGCACGCTCGCGAACACGACAATGATGCCGATAATTTTAGCCATAGATAGAAAGTACTTACTTAAGTCGGGTTCAAGGTCATATTCGGAAGCTGAAAAATCTCTTCTTCTACTTATCGGCAAAACTGCGCCAGACTATAGCCAGTTCTGGCGAAAAGCCAATTTGCCCCGTTCCGGGCGTCGATACTTCGGGGATGAGCGCGTCCAGCCATGACTCACGAAACCAAGGTTCCAACGCCACGACCAACCACGCTGCAAGGCTGGGTACAATTGCTTGAGGGCGTGCATCTACCGGTTCCCCAGGCCAGCCACGACCTGGTCCGCAAGGCGCTTGGCGACAGCCGCCGTTCCCTGCGCGACATCGCCGAGCTGATGCAGGACAGCCCCGCCCTGGCCCTGAGCGTGATCCGTGAAGCCAACCAGCACACCCATGGCAGCCTCGCCGAACCTGCGGAAAACCTTGAAGTAGCGATCAACCGCCTCGGCCTCAAGCGCACCGAAGAATTGCTTGCGCGCCTGCCCTCATTGCCGGAGCAGCAAATCCCGAATGCCCTGCGCCAGATGCAATTGATCAGCCAGCATGCCACGCAACAGGCCAACGGTTTTTTTGCCAGCCGCCTGGCCCGGCTGTGGCAAGACATCCACTGGGGCAGCCTGCTGTTTCTGTCGCCGCTCTGGGCCCTGGCCCTGACGCACCCTCGCCTGTTGGGGGAATGGGAATTGCGGGTGGTCCATAAAGGCCAATCCGCCGCCAAAGTAGAGCGTGAACTGTTCGGTGTCGGCCTGTTGCACATTTGCCTGGCGCTGGTGGAGACCTGGCGCCTGCCGATCTGGGTGGCACAGGGCTATCGCCTGATGCTCACCGAGCGTCGCGAACTGGTGAAAGTGCTGCGGATCGCCCGCGACAGTGAGCACCCGTTGCGCCAGCAGAATCGCCTGGACGACGACCCGACCTTGCGACGCTGGCTCAATCAGCCGGCCAACACCGTGTTACTGGCAAACGGTCTGGCCCTTTCAGCCCACCAGGCCTGGGATTGCCCCCACAGTTCGCGCTGGCAGTACCTCACCAGCCTGTATCTGCAGATGCCGATGGATGAGTTGCAGCAGCAACTGCATCAGCAAGCCGCCGTCAGTGCCCGGCAGCACGCCATGCCGGACCTCTGGCACCCGGCTGTGGCGCTGATCTGGCCATGGGGGCAGCGCCGCGTCCACCCCGGTTTGTTGCCGGCCGCTGCGCCCAGCGCCGAAAGCCTGGGTCAGTGGCGCAAGCAATGCTCGGCGCTGCTGGTGGAGCCAAGCCCCTTCCGCAATGCCATGCACCTGACCACCTCGGCACGGGATGTTTTGGTGGCCTGCGGCATGCGCCGGGTGATGATCCTGATGGCCGATCGCAGCCAGACCAGCGTGCGCGTACACCAGACCGCCGGCCTGCCTGCCGAAGCCGCGGCCATGAGTTTTTCCATCAGCCAAAGCAAGGTCTTGCAGCGGTTGCTGGCCCAGCAGGCTCAGGTCCGTCTGAACCCGGACAACAACGCGCAGTTTTCTGCGCTGTTGCCGCCGGGCCTGCGCAGCCAATTCAAGGGCGAGCATCTGATCCTGCGTTCGCTGACCTGCAACGGGCGAGTGATCATGCTGGTGGTGGCGGACCAGGGCGGCGGACCGTTCTCGGACGTGACCTTGCAGGCCTTTGGTAAAACCGTGCAGTGCATCGAACGGGCCCTGCACACCTTTACCAACCGCGGTCGCTGAACTTGCTACAATCCTTTCCCTTTGCGCCCCTGGAGACCTCACATGCCTGACTTCTCTGGCTTGCCGCTGGTGATCGAACCGAGCGAGCTGCTTGCGCGCCTCGACGCCCGCGAGCTGATCCTGGTGGACCTGACCAGCGCCGCCCGCTACAGCACCGGACATATCCCTGGCGCACGGTTCGTCGACCCCAAGCGCACGCAACTGGGCCAGCCGCCGGCGCCGGGCCTGTTGCCGGCCAAAGCCGATCTCGAGGCCCTGTTCGGCGAACTCGGGCACAACCCCGAGGCAGTCTACGTGGTCTATGACGACGAAGGCGGCGGTTGGGCCGGGCGCTTCATCTGGCTGCTGGACGTGATTGGCCACACCCGTTACCACTACCTCGACGGCGGCCTGCTGTCTTGGCTGGACGAAGGCCTGCCGGTTTCGATCGAAGTCCCGGCGCCCGTCGCAGGCCCGGTGAGCCTGACCCTGCATGAAGCCCCCACCGCAACACGCGAGTACCTGCAAAGCCGCCTCGGCGCTGCCGACCTGGCGATCTGGGACGCTCGCGGCCCGCTGGAGTTTTCCGGCGAAAAAGTCGTCGCTGCCAGGGGCGGACATATCCCCGGCGCCATCAACTTCGAATGGACCGCCGGCATGGATCAGGCGCGCAACCTGCGCATTCGCCGGGACATGCCGCAGATACTCGAACAATTGGGCATCACGCCGGACAAAGAAATCATCACCCACTGCCAGACCCACCACCGCTCTGGCTTCACCTATCTGGTGGCCAAGGCGCTCGGTTATCCGCGGGTCAAAGGCTATGCCGGTTCCTGGGGCGAATGGGGCAACCACCCCGACACCCCCATCGAGCTTTGAAAGTGCTTAAGGACAGTTAATGAAAAACCGTTTGTTCATCCTCTCTCAGTACCTGCTGCCTCACCACTTGCTGTCGCGGCTGGCCGGCTGCATCGCCGAATGCCGCGTGCGCTGGTTCAAGAATGCGTTCACTGCGTGGTTCGCCAAGCGCTATCAAGTGGACATGTCCCAGGCCCTGGTGGAAGACCTGACTGCCTACGAGCACTTCAATGCCTTCTTCACCCGCGCTTTGAAAGACGGCGCCCGCCCGCTGGATCAGACCCCGGGCGCGATCCTCAGCCCTGCCGATGGTGCGGTCAGCCAACTCGGCCCAATCGAGCATGGCCGGGTATTCCAGGCCAAGGGCCACAGCTTCAGCGTGCTGGAACTGCTGGGCGGTGACACGGCCAACGCCGCACCGTTCATGGGTGGCGATTTCGCCACCATCTACTTGTCGCCCAAGGACTACCACCGTGTCCACATGCCGCTGGCCGGCACCCTGCGGGAAATGGTCTACATCCCTGGCCGGATCTTCTCGGTCAACCAGACCACCGCGGAAAACGTTCCGGAGCTGTTCGCCCGTAATGAACGCGTAGCCTGCATCTTCGACACCGAGCGTGGGCCGATGGCCGTAGTGCTGGTGGGCGCAATGATCGTGGCGTCCATCGAAACCGTCTGGGCCGGGCTGGTCACGCCACCCAAGCGTGAGCTGAAAACCTTCCGCTACGACGAAGCCGCCCGTGCACCGATCCACCTGGAAAAAGGCGCCGAACTCGGGCGCTTCAAGCTGGGTTCTACCGCCATCGTGCTGTTCGGGCCGGGTCAGGTGAAATGGGCCGAGGAACTGGTGGCCGGCTCGCCGGTGCGGATGGGCCAGGGGTTGGCGCTTCCAACCATTTAAGGCACTGAACACCCTGTGGGAGCGAGCTTGCTCGCGATAGCGGCGCGTCAGTCGACAAACATGTTGGCAGACAAACCGTCATCGCGAGCAAGCTCGCTCCCACAGTGGCTATAGCCGTCCAGAAATAGATAGGGCACTTCTTTTCAGCCACAGCTGCTAGAGTTGAGAAGATCCTTTTCATTTTTCTGGCCGGAGTCCGTCCACGGCATGAATGAGACCAGCCCTCTCCAGTTGTTGCGCGTCTCGACCCCGACGCAGTCACGCCTGTCCTTCTGCGATGGCACGCCGCGTGACCTCAAACGCTGGATCGCCAACCTGCCCAAGGCCAACATCGGCGAAACGGCTCGTCTGTTGTACCAGGCCCTTGGCGAACTCAACCAGTTTCTCACCCCCAGCGACAATCGCCTGCAATTGCTCGAGCTGCTGCGGCCCGAGGTGTATTACGTCTGTAGGCATCTGGAGCGGCACTTCCTCCAACAGGCCGTCGTGCTGGACGACCGCTCGCGCAAGATCGTCAACCTCTGCCAGGCCCTGCAAACCCACCTGGCGATGGGTTACAAGCAGATCGCGGCGCGCATCGCGGCGAAATACACCAAGGACCGGGCGCGCCTGCTGAGCACCGCACTGCAACGGGCCTTGCATGCCCTCGACAGCCTGCTGGTGCGGGCCAGCCAGATCTACAGCCCCGTACCTGAAGGCTTATGGCTGGATTTGCACCAGCTGTACCGGATCGCCTGCCTGCACCGCTTGCAGCACCTGAGCGTGAGCGATGAACTGGCGAGCCAGGTCCATCAGTTGAACGCCGAACAGACCTACGTCGTCGCTTTGCTGCTGGGGGCGTCACGCAGCAATCAACTGCGCCAGAGCCAGATCGCACGGCTGGCCGAAGTGCTGGAACCCTGGAGTCACTACGTCAAACTGGACCCCGCCGCAACCGCCACCGGTCTGTTCGCCGTCGCGCCGGAGCTGGACGTCGGACCACGCTATCGCTCCAAATTCAGGGCCGAACAACAGCCGACCTTGCAGGGTTTTGATCCACAGCGCCTGGTCAGCGCGATTGCAGCTCACCTGGATAAACCTTCTGACCTGCCCGTGCCTGGCGGCATGAGCGCCGACACCTTGCGCCATCTGCAAGCGGCCTGGGGCGAGGCTGCCGAGCGCAGCTTCCAGCGCACCGAGGGCAGTGGCACGTTGACGCTGTGCGTGGGCATGAGCGCGTTGCATTACTTCCTCGGCGGCGAACGCTCGTTCAGCGATATCCTGAAGACTCCTGCCACTGGCAAGGCGCGCTTCGAGGCATCACCGACCAAAAGCAGCGACACCTGGAAGAAGGCCTTCGATGCCGCCCCCAGCGGCGATGGCGACATGCTGCCCTACGAAGAAATCGAGTACCCGGTCAACCCGGCCGATGACGACGGCAGCAACTCCGACAAACAGCATCACTTCCCGACCTACGACCTGCCGATCGTCAACCACAGCCCCGGCGGCTACTGCCTTGCCTGGCCGAAGGAAGTGCCGGAACAGCTGCAAGCCGGAGAAGTGATCGGTATCCGCGATGCCAGTGACCAAGCCTGGAGCGTGGCCGTGGTGCGGTGGATCCGCCAGGTGCGCAACGGCACCATGCAGATGGGCATTGAGCTGGTCGCCCCCCACGCACAACCCTGCGGACTGCAACTGGTGCGGGACAAGCAAGAGCAAGGTCAATACTTGCGCGGGCTGCTATTGCCGGAGATCAGCGCTATCGACCTGCCCCCCACCATGATCGCCCCGCGCCTGCCGTTCCAGGAGGGCCAGCGGATCCTGATCAATACCAACGGCCAGGAACGCCGGGCCGGTCTGGACCGACGGCTGACCAGCACCCACAGCTTCAACCAGTTTTCCTATCACCAGGAGGACTCGGTCACCGCCGGGGATGGAACCGAAGCTGAGGGGGATTTCGATTCGCTGTGGAAGTCGCTCTAGACAACCAACACGCAATCCTCTGTGGCGAGGGGAGCTTGCTCCCGCAAGGGCGCGAAGCGGCCCTGAAAACCTGACATCCCGTGTGTCAGGTTGACCACATCGGGCCTGCTGCGCAGGCCAGCGGGAGCAAACTCCCTCGCCACAAAAGCGCTCACTCGGATCGGCGTATTGGCTCAGAGCTGCCCGTCCCGATCCCGCAGGCCCAGCAGGTACAGCACCCCATCCAGCCCCAGGGTGGAAATCGCCTGCCTGGCCGACTGCTTGACCAGCGGCTTGGCACGGAACGCCACGCCCAGGCCGGCGATGGCCAGCATCGGCAAGTCGTTGGCGCCATCGCCCACGGCGATGGTCTGCTCCAGTCGCAGGCCTTCCTTTTCAGCCAGCTCCCGCAATAGGTCAGCCTTGCGCTGGGCATCGACGATCGGCTCGACGGCCACGCCAGTGACCTTGCCGTCCACCACTTCCAGTTCGTTGGCGAACACGTAGTCGATGCCGAGTTTGGCTTGCAGTTGCTTGGCGAAGTAGGTGAAGCCACCGGACAGGATCGCTGTCTTGTAGCCCAGGCGCTTGAGTTCGGCGAACAGCGTTTCGGCGCCTTCGGTCAGGCGCAGGGAGGCACCGATGGAATCCAGCACACTGACGTCCAGGCCTTGCAGCAGCGCCAGGCGCTCCTTGAAGCTGGCGCGGAAATCCAGCTCGCCGGCCATCGCCCGTTCGGTAATGGCCGAGACCTTGTCACCCACCCCGGCCGCTTTCGCCAGTTCATCGATGACTTCGGCTTCGATCAGCGTCGAATCCATGTCGAAGACCGCCAGGCGGCGGTTACGCCGGAACAGCGAGTCCTCCTGGAAGGCGATATCGACGTTCAGTTCCTGGGCCACGCTGAGGAATTCGGCGCGCAATGCCTGGGGATCGGCCGGTTCGCCGCGCACGGAAAACTCGATGCAGCCCTTGCCCTTGTCGGCCGGGGTATCCAGGGGCATGCGCCCGGAGAGACGGTCGATATGGTCGATGTTCAGCCCGTATTGAGCGGTGATCGAGCTGACGCGCTGCAACTGCTCGGCGGTTACCTTGCGGGTCAGGAGGGTCACGATGTGGCGCTGCTTGCCCTGCCCGTCCACCCAATGCTGATAATCGGCCTCGGAAACCGGGGTGAAACGCACCTGCTGGTCAAGTTTGTAGGCGGTGAACAGGATGTCCTTGAGCACCGATTTGCTCTGCTCGGCGTCCGGGATCTCAACCAGGATGCCGAACGACAGCGTGTCATGGATCACCGCCTGACCGATGTCGAGAATAGTCACACCACCTTGGGCCAGGACGCCGGTAATGGCCGCAGTCAGGCCAGGACGGTCGCTGCCAGTGATGTTTATCAGGACGATTTCGCGCAAGGCGCACCCCCGCAGGTGGAAAAAAAGCGCATTCTACCCACATTCAGTGACCATCGGGCACCGCCAGTGCTTTGCCGGTCATGGGGCTGTCGCTATACTGCGCGTCAATTTCACGGACAAAGAGCCGAGCTCAGTGAACCGGCCCACGCCAGTCAAAACCGATAATTTCTTCCTGCTGATCTTTCGTGCACTGCGCCACCGGCGCGTACCGATCGCATTGCGCATCGCCAGCCATAACGTGATCCTGGTCGCCCTGGCCCTGGTCATCTATGCCTGCGTGATGGGGCTGCAGTTCAAGCAGGCCATGCACGAGCAGGCCGATGCCCTGGGTGAAAGCCTGACCACCCAGACCGCCACGTCCGCCACCGAGCTGCTGGTGTCCAACGACATCCTCAGCCTCAACGTGCTGCTCAATAACCTGACCAAGAACAAGCTGGTGGCCCACGCCGCCATCTACAGCGTCGACAACCGCATCCTCGCCGAGGCCGGCCAGCGTCCCAAGCCGGGCTTGCTGGGCGAGTCCGGGGGCATGTACCAGAGCAAGATCACCTTCCAGGACGTGACCGCCGGGCAACTGCGCATCAGCCTGGACATGGACCAGTTCCAGCAACCGATGACCATCAGCCTGCAAAGCATGGGCATCCTCAGCGCGATTCTTCTGGCACTCGCTCTGGCCTTGAGCCTGCGCCTGGGCCGGCACATCTCCACGCCATTGCTGCAACTGCGCGTGTGGCTGCGGGACATTGACGAACACACCCCGGCCACCCAGCGCCAGGACGAAATCGGCGACCTGGCCCGGCAACTGCACGCCAGTTTCGCGCCGGAACCTGCGCCTGTGCCGGAACCGGAAGAACTCGACTTCGTTGACGAGGACGACGCCGAGCCAGGCTTTGAGGTGCGCAACCTGCGTGATCCGGGCTTCGATGAAAGCCCGCCGATGCCAGCTGCCAGGCCCGCCCCGCGGCACGTGGTGCGGACCGCCGAGGATGATGAAGACGACGACGCCTTCGCCGACCTGCGTGACGAGTCGGTGGCCGGCGAGCCGAAACCGCTTGCCCGCCCCTCGGTCTCGAACCAACCCCAGCACAGCGCCGTGCTGGCGGTGCAACTGGGTGCTCAGGATCAATTGCGCCGCCTGCCCCAGGCGCGCCTGAAGGAGCTGCTGGAGCGCTATCGCGACTGCCTTGACCAGGCCGCATCGCTTTATCAGGGCGAACTGCACACCCTCAATGATGGCAGCACGCTGATGCTGTTCCACACCGAGGACAGCGGCGATGACTACCTGACCAACGCCATCTGCTGCGGTGAGCTGCTGCGCGCCCTGGGGCACCAGTTGCAGATCGAAGTCGCCGACAGCGGCATCACCCTGCAACTGCAATTGGGCCTGACCTTGGGCGACGGGTTGTTCGGCCTGAGCCAGATCGACCTGCTGCTGACCGAAACCGCCCAGGACGCTCTGGCCCTGTCGCAACACAGCCGCAACCTGCTGCTGGTGGAGCGCAAGATCAACGACGACGCACTGATCCGCCAGCGCGCCCGCATCCGCCCTATCGCCAGCCCCGAAGGCGCCTGCTGCGTGGAGCGCTTGATGGAGCCGTATCCATCGATGCTGGAGCGGCAGTTGGCGCGGATGCATGAGCGCCAGGCCTGAAGTTCAGTAGCTGATACGACGAAGCCCGCAGATGAGTGATTGTCTGCGGGCTTTTTGTTGTCTGTGCCACCGTCAATCGCGAGCAGGCTCGCTCCCACAGGGGGCGATGGCTCGCTGAAACCTTGTGGGAGCGAGCCTGCTCGCGATAAGGCCAGCGCAAACACCGCAAAATCCACTCGCTAGAAACAACAAAGCCCGCATCAACGCGAGCTTTGCTTTTCATCCTGTCCAACCATCAGAACCTGAACACTTCCATATCCGTACGAATCGGCAAGGCCATCGGGATTTTCGGCGACTTTTCCTGTTCGGCAGGCTTGGCCTGGGCCGGCGCGGATTTGCGGGTCGGGGCTTCGACGATCGGCGGCTGGTTGGCCAGAGGCTTGAGCGCCGTGGAGAGCTGCTCGGCCAGGCGCTGCACCAACATACCCTGGGCCTGGACCTGCGCGGCGGTGGTGCCGGCATGTTGCTCTTGCAAATGCACGATGCGGTTCTCCCGCACCTTGCCGCGACGGTCGATCAAGCGCCATTGGGCGTCGAGCACCGCCGGCTGGGATTTGCCCGAATCCAGGCGGGTAATCGACAGCAGTACCTGGACGTCCGGCGTGAAGCCCTGGGTAGCTGGCGCCAGGACGACACGCTGGCTGTCCAGATGTCCGGCGACCTGACGCAACAGCAGCTGATCGATGTCCGAGGATAGGCTACCGGCCCAACGGCCATCCGTAGCAGCCTGCAAACTGCCGTCCGGTTGGCGTTGCAACAAGGTTTCGCGTTGCAGGTAATCGGCAATCAACACCGGCCCCAGCAAGACCGCCATGCCTGTGCTTTGCGCAGGCTGGGCCGGGTTGCCGCTGTCGAGTTGGTACAGCGACACCGGCTGGTTGACGGCGCAACCCGCCAGGCCAAGCAGGCCGGCGAGCCACAAAATAGGAAGGCGCAGAGCAGTCATCATCCCGTCCAAGTGGCGGCCACAAGGCATACCACAGTGAAAAAATACTTGGTCATAAAAAAGAACGCTCGGCCACGCCAGCGCTTTAAAGGGCCTATCATCCGTGAATATGCGTCCCGACTCCAGCGCGAAAGCGTCGGTCTGCACCATTTAATTACAGACCGAACCCTCTAGGACGCTTAATTCAGGTTTTCGACGAGCAGCGCATCGACCCGCTGAAAACCCCTCGGAAGCTTGTTGCCCCGCCGACCGCGTTCACCTTTGTAATGCTCAAGATCGTCTGCTTTCAACGACAGCGTCCGCTTTCCAGCCTGTAGAACAAGCGTGGCGCCTTCCGGTAATACTGCAATATCCGTGACAAATTCCTCACGGCTCGCCACCCGTTCGCCGGAAATACCGATGATCTTGTTACCCTTGCCTTTGCCCAGTTGCGGCAGGTCGCTGATTTTGAACACCAGCAGCCTGCCCTCGGTCGTCACCGAAGCCAGCCAGTTGTTCTCGCGGTCGTGAACCGGGCGCGGCGCAATCACCTTGGCGTTGTTCGGCAGGCTCAACAATGCCTTGCCCGCCTTGTTCTTGGCTTGCAGATCCTCACCCTTGACCACGAAGCCGTAACCTGCGTCCGACGCAATAACGTACAGCCCGTCATCATCAGGCATCAGCACGCATTCAAAAGTTGCACCCGGCGGCGGCGTTAATCGACCGGTCAGCGGCTCACCCTGGCCGCGAGCCGACGGCAGAGTATGGGCCGCCACCGAATAGCTGCGCCCCGTTGAGTCAATGAACACCGCAAACTGGTTCGAGCGCCCCGGCGCCAATGCCTTGAAACTGTCCCCGGCCTTGTAGGAAAGCCCGGCCGCGTCAATATCGTGCCCCTTGGCGGAGCGCACCCAGCCTTTTTCCGACAGTACAACGGTCACTTTCTCATTCGGCAGCAGGTCGTGTTCACTCAAGGCCTTGGCTTCGGCGCGCTCGACGATCGGCGAGCGACGGTCGTCGCCGTAGGTTTCGGCATCCTTGAGCAACTCGGTGCGCACCAGCTTCTTGAGCTTGGCTTCACTGCCCAGCAGGGCGAGCAACTTGGCCTGCTCCTTGAGCAATTCATCCTGTTCCGCCCGCAACTTCATCTCTTCCAGCCGCGCCAACTGGCGCAAGCGGGTATCGAGGATGTAGTCGGCCTGGATCTCACTCAGGGCAAACCGCTCGATCAGCTTGGCCTTGGGGTGATCCTCGGTACGGATGATGTGGATCACCTCGTCCAGGTTCAGGTAGGCGATCAGCAAGCCGTCCAACAGGTGCAGGCGGCGCTCGACCTTGTCCAGGCGGAATTGCAGACGCCGGCGTACGGTCTTGACCCGGAACTCCAGCCATTCCACCAGCAGTGCCCGCAGGTTTTTCAGCTGTGGCTTGCCGTCCAGGCCAATGATGTTGATGTTGACCCGGTAGCTGGACTCCAGATCAGTGCTGGCGAACAGGTGCTGCATCAAGGCTTCATGGTCGACCCGGCTGTTGACCGGAATGATCACGATACGGCATGGGTTTTCATGGTCGGACTCGTCGCGCAAGTCCGCCACTTGCGGGGCTTTCGACGGTTTTGCCTGCATCATCGCGGCAATCTGTTCCAGAACCTTGGCGCCGGACACCTGGTGCGGCAGCGCCGTGACAATGATGTCGCCGTCCTCGACGTGGTACACCGCGCGCATGCGCACCGAACCGCGACCGTTCTCATAGATTTTCAGCAGCTCGGCGCGCGGTGTGATGATTTCCGCTTCGGTCGGATAATCCGGGCCCTGGATGTGCTCGCAGAGCTGCTCCACCGTGGCCTTTGGCTCATCCAGCAGGCGCACGCAGGCGGTCGCCACTTCCCGCAGGTTGTGGGGCGGCACGTCGGTGGCCATGCCCACGGCGATGCCAGTGGTGCCGTTGAGCAGGATATTCGGCAAACGCGCCGGCAACACCAGGGGTTCGTCGAGAGTACCGTCGAAGTTCGGCCCCCAGTCCGCGGTGCCCTGGCCCAGTTCGCTGAGCAACACTTCGGAGTAACGCGACAGCCGCGCCTCGGTGTAACGCATGGCCGCGAAGGACTTGGGATCGTCCGGCGCACCCCAGTTGCCCTGTCCGTCTACCAACGTGTAGCGATAGCTGAACGGTTGCGCCATTAGCACCATGGCTTCGTAGCAGGCCGAGTCGCCGTGGGGGTGGAACTTGCCGAGCACGTCACCGACGGTACGCGCCGACTTCTTGTGTTTGGAGTCGGCGTCCAGCCCCAGTTCGCTCATGGCGTACACGATCCGTCGCTGGACCGGCTTCAAGCCGTCGCCGATGTGCGGCAAGGCGCGGTCCATGATCACGTACATGGAGTAGTTGAGGTAGGCATTTTCGGTGAAGTCAGCCAGCGATCGGCGCTCTACGCCATCTAAGCTGTCTGCAAGAATGTCGCTCATGCGGGCCTCATCAGTTCGTTGTCTGGCGCAGCAGCATGGTGCCGCCGCGCTGGGTAAATTCAAGTTTGTTCAGAGCGCTCATGCCCAGCAGCACCTGCGTGCCACCCAGGCCTGGCGCCACCAGGGCCCGGACATCACGCAAGACAATGTCGCCCAGTTGCAGCCGGTCGATGCGGGTGCGATAGCCCTCGCTCAAGCCGTTGGCCGTGCTCAAGGTCACGCCGAAACCTTTTTCCAGCCCGAGGCGCTCGGCCAATTCCACCGGGATCGCCACGTCGGTGGCGCCGGTGTCGAGCATGAAATCCACCGGCTCGCCGTTGATCTGGCCGCTGGCAACAAAATGCCCCTGGGTATTGCCAACCAGCTTCACCTCTATAAATCCCTCACCCCGTTGCGAATACACCTGGGTGTTGGGGTTCTGCTGGCGCTGCTCCAACTGTGCAAAAAAACGCGTAGCCAAGAACAGCGCTGCACACCAGGCCAGGATCATCAGCACACGACCGGCGCGCTTGCCCGGTGGCTGCTGTCTCATGGCGAAGCGCTCCAGCCACCGTCCGGCGCGGCAAAACGCCAGACAATCGGTCGCTCTTCGCCATCGGCCCGTCGCCCGTCGTTGTTGTCCAGGCCGATCCAGGCGCCCTCGGCATCCACCACCAGCGCCTCGGCCAGGCCGAAGTTCTGCCTATAGCGGCGATTCTCCTGCAACGCCTCGGCAGCAAACGACCAGCAACGCTCCACCTTGGCACTTTGCGGGTCACGCCGGCAGACCTGGAAGGCGTTGCGCTCCAGGGTAAACAGCTTGCCGTCGAACAGCGAAATATCGGCGAAATCCCGGGAAACCGGTCTGGCCTTGGGGAACTGCGCCGGCTGCATCTCCAGCCCCGCTTCGCTCAACAGCACGCAATTGCCGTCGCAATCCCACACCGTTTGCTGACGCTTGATCAGCAGCAGGCCGCGACGTTCACGTTCGGCGGCCAGCCAGAGTTGGTCGCCAGCCGGGTTTACCGCCAAGCCTTCGAACAGCGCATTGAAATGCAGCAGCATGCCGCTAGCCCGGGCCTGGCGAATCAGTGCCGGGGCAACTTTCAGCCAGGACGCCTCGCCTGTCGGCGGCACTTGCAACACCGCTGCATAGGCCTCGCTGACCACATAGCGATTGCCGGCGCTGTCGCAACTGATGCCTTCGAAATCCAGTGACCCACCGCGCAGGAACGATGCCGCCCAGGTCCGTGAACGCAGGCCCCAAGGCAAGCCGTTGTCAGGCACCTGCGGCACGTCGATGACCAGCGCCTGGGCCTGCCAGACCTTTGCATCGGACGTGTCCAGACGATAGATACGATCATCATCGCGATCGGACACCGTCCACAACTCGCTGCCGCACCTCGCCAACCCGGACAGGTTGCCGCCGCGCATGCCCTCGACGGCGTGCTCGGACAGCAACTTCAGTTCCGGCGCCGGCCCCGCCACCGCAAACCCCGCCCACAACAACACAACCAGGGCGAACCCATTGCGCATCAGGCCAGCACCTCGGCCAGGTCGCCTTTGGATTCGAGCCAGGATTTGCGATCGCCCGCACGCTTCTTCGCCAGCAGCATGTCCATCATTTCCGAGGTCGCCTCGAAATCTTCCAGGGTCAACTGCACCAGGCGGCGAGTGTTCGGATCCATGGTGGTTTCACGCAGCTGCGGCGGGTTCATCTCGCCCAGACCTTTGAATCGGGTGACCTGCGGCTTGCCGCGCTTCTTCTCGGCCACCAGGCGGTCAAGGATGCCGTCGCGCTCGGCCTCGTCCAGGGCGTAGTAGATCTCCTTGCCCAGGTCGATGCGGTACAGCGGCGGCATCGCGACGTACACGTGACCGGCGTCCACCAGCGGACGGAAATGCTGGACGAACAAGGCGCACAGCAACGTTGCAATGTGCAGGCCATCGGAGTCGGCGTCGGCCAGGATGCAGATCTTGCCGTAACGCAGCTGGCTCATGTCCTCGGCGCCCGGATCGACACCGATGGCGACGGCGATGTTGTGAACTTCCTGGCTCGCCAGCACTTCGCTGCCGTCCACTTCCCAGGTGTTGAGGATCTTGCCCCGTAGCGGCAGGATCGCCTGGAACTCTTTGTCCCGCGCTTGCTTGGCCGAACCGCCGGCGGAGTCACCTTCCACCAGGAACAGCTCGGAGCGCATCGGATCCTGCCCGGCGCAATCGGCGAGCTTGCCTGGCAATGCCGGGCCCTGGGTGATGCGTTTACGTTCGACCTTCTTGCTGGCCTTGAGCCGGCGACCGGCGTTGCTGATCGCCAGCTCCGCCAGGGCCAGGCCGGTTTCCGGATTGGCGTTGAGCCACAGGCTGAAGGCGTCCTTGACCACCCCGGAAACAAACGCCGCCGCCTCGCGGGACGACAGTCGCTCCTTGGTCTGGCCGGAGAATTGCGGTTCCTGCATCTTCATCGACAATACAAAGGCGATGCGTTCCCAGACGTCTTCCGGCGCCAGCTTCACACCGCGGGGCAGCAGGTTGCGGAACTCACAGAACTCACGCATTGCATCGAGCAAGCCTTGGCGCAAGCCGTTGACATGAGTGCCGCCCTGGGCCGTGGGGATCAGGTTGACGTAGCTTTCCTGGACGCTTTCGCCGCCCTCGGGCAGCCACAACAGCGCCCAGTCCACGGCTTCCTTGTTACCGGCCAGGCTGCCGCAGAATGGTTCGTTGGGCAGGCGTTCGAAGCCGCTGACCGCGTCCACCAGATACGAGCGCAGGCCATCTTCGTAGTGCCATTCGACTTTCTCGCCGGTGGCCTTGTCTTCGAAGCTGACCAGCAGCCCCGGACACAACACGGCCTTGGCCTTGAGAACGTGCTTGAGGCGAGTGACAGAAAACTTCGGCGAATCGAAATATTTCGGATCCGGGGCGAAATACACGCTGGTCCCGGTATTGCGCTTGCCAACGGTACCCACCACTTCCAGCTCGGTGGCCTTGAAGCCATCGGCGAAGGTCATCTGGTACTCGTTGCCGTCGCGCTTGACCCGCACCCGGACCTGGGTCGACAAGGCGTTGACCACGGAAATACCCACCCCGTGCAGACCGCCGGAGAACTGGTAGTTCTTATTGGAAAACTTACCGCCCGCGTGGAGCTTGGTCAGGATCAGCTCGACGCCCGACACGCCCTCTTCGGGGTGGATGTCCACCGGCATGCCGCGCCCGTCATCGCTGACTTCCAGCGAATGGTCGGCGTGCAGGATGACCTGCACCGACTTGGCATGCCCGGCCAAGGCTTCGTCGACACTGTTGTCGATGACTTCCTGGGCGAGGTGGTTCGGCCGACTGGTGTCGGTATACATGCCGGGGCGCTTGCGCACCGGGTCGAGGCCCGAGAGGACTTCGATGGCGTCTGCGTTATAAGAGCTAGCGCTGGGAGTGGCCATGGGGTCTCGTCGTCAGTGTTCAAATGAAAAAAGGGCGATGGCTCACAGCGAGGTGAAATCGATCGCCTGATACAAATCGGCGCCTATGCCGGCAAAGCTCAACAGCGCTGGCAGTTGCTGGGCAAACCCCTGATAACTGTGGTCGCCGCCAGCCTGGATGCGCAAGGCACAGGCGCGGTAATACTGCTGGGCGTGGCGATAATCCAGCGTTTCGTCACCGGTTTGCAACCATACCTGAAACCGCTGCGGATCCTGGGGCGCCGGCACTTCCAATTCGGCCAGGGTTGTGACGTGGTCGAGGGTCAGGTCCCAGGTTTCGTCGGTGTACAGATTCTTCTGTGGGCCCAGGTAGCCATCGAACATACGATGGGGGCTGACGGCCGGGTTGATCAGCAACGCCTTGAGGCCGTGGCGCTCGGCCAGGTGAGTGGCATAGTAGCCGCCGAGCGAGCTGCCGACCAGCAGCGGGCAACCCAGTTGTGTAATCGCTTGTTCCAGCTGGGCCATGGCTTCGCGGGGGTGGTGGTGCAGGGCCGGCACTTGCAGTCGGTCGGCCAGGCCCAGGCGGGTCATCACGGCGATGAGCTGGCGGGCCTTGGTCGAGGCGGGGGCGCTGTTGAAGCCGTGGATGTAGAGGATCGAGGCGGACATGCCAACTTCCTGTGTCGGGGGCAAAGGCCGGAGTTTACAGGGAGATTGGGGTGGTTTGGGGGGATTTGGCCTTATCGCCGGACCTTCTCTATCAGCTGTACTCCGATCCAATTGTGGGAGCGAGCTTGCTCGCGATGGCTGTGTCATGGTCGATCTGGATTTCCGGGTACATATCCATTTCTGCGGTAACGGCCGCTTAGGGTTCCGCCCTTACGGCGGCTTACTTTTGAGAAGCGCAAAAGTAAGCAAAACGCTCTTGCCCCACCACTGGGCACCTCGCTTACGCTCGGTGTTCCCTCACTCCGGCATTGCTCCGTGGGCCCGCCGCGATGGGCCATCCATGGCCCTGCGCGGCTAACCCGGCATCCATGCCGGGTTGCCCACTACGCAACGCCTGCGTTCGGCCCTTGTGGTTGATGGGGCGTTCAAGATCAAAAGCCAAAGCAACGCAAAGCAAAGCAAAGCAAAGCAAAGCAAAGCGGTTTTAAAGCCGACCTGTTTCTCCCCGCCGTACCTGGATTCACCTGTGGGAGCGGGCTTGCCCGCGAAGGCGACCTGACAGCCGGCCTGTCTCTCCCGGCTACCCTGCGATCCCATTGTGGGAGCGAGCTTGCTCGCGATGGCGATAGGTCAGGCTACATCAATGTCGAATGGTTCGACGTCAGCGCGGGTCAACGATATCCAATGCCCGATTCGCCAATAACTCACTGAGTTCGATCATCTGCTGGACACCCAAGGCAATGCGTCGGCGTGATCCGTCCAGGTCAAAGGTCAGGTCATCTAGCATGGCGTTGGCTGAGGCCAGGGTTTCGCTGAGATTGGCCAACAGCGTTTCGCTGTCGAGACCCTCCACGACGGTGAACAACTGGCCCGGCATGGGTTTTTTCTTGGGTTGGCGTTTTGGGTCGAGGTAATGGTTCAGGACGCGTTCGGTGACTTCGTCGATTTTCTTCGAATCGGAGCCGGCTTCGGCTGAGGTAGAGGCGTTTTCTGGTGGATTGGGTGTGGCTTTGAACATGGTGCAGTTTCCTTTTTTCGTAGTGGAACCGCCATCTCCCGTTTCCAGGCGAGAGGGTGGCAGCTATGCGCGGGCTGGAAAACCAAGGTAAAAGGAAACCCGGTAGACTCGAAAGTCTCCCGCGCACAGCCGCCATAACGCAGGACTGAACGCTCAAAGCGCCGCAGTATCGCACGTGACTCGCTGATTTGCCTTTTACTCATCGGGTTTCCAGGCCCGGTCGCTGAATTGGCAGCGACAACCCGAGGCTAACGAGCGCCCTTCCCACCCGGCAACCGCCAGAACTCGTCGGAAAAATCTGCCTGAATCAAAAATGTGTCCGACCATTCCCACACATTTTGGTCGGCTTTCGGGCAGTCATCGCGAGCAAGCTCGCTCCCACAGAGGGGGGCGGTGGCTGTTTATCAGTTTTCCGAGCAGGGTAAAAACCTGTGGGAGCGGGCTTGCTCACGAAGACGGTGGTTCAGCTTGCATTAGTGTTGGATGTGCTGACGTCTTCGCGAGCAAGCCCGCTCCCACAGTTGTATCTGGGTAAGACCGGAGACATCGGTCGACTGTCAGGCCGCCTCGCGAGCAGGCTCGCTCCCACAGTTTGATTGGGTTACGACCGAGAGAGAGGTCGGCCGTTAGGCCGCCTTGCTTTTGCTTTGCTTTGGCTTTTGATCTGGGCGCCCCATCAACCACAAGGGCCGAACGCAGGCATTGCGTAGTGGGCAACCCGGCATGGATGCCGGGATAGCCGCGCAGGGCCATGGATGGCCCATCGCGGCGGGCCCACGGAGCAATGCCGGAGTGAGGGAACACCGAGCGTAAGCGAGGTGCCCAGTGGTGGGGCGAGGCGCTTTTGGTTACTTTTGGCGCCTTATCAAAAGTGACCCGCCGTCAGGGCGGAACCCTAAGCGGCCGTTACCGCAGCAATGGATATGTACCCGGAAATCCAGGTCGACTATGACGCCGCCATCGCGAACAAGCTTTGCTCCCACGGGTTGATCAATAGGCAAGTGGGTCAATACCCATCGGATTCGTAATCAACAGAAAACGCAAACCCAACCACCCGCTCAACCCCCGTCTCCAACCGCCCATCCGGCCAAAGCCGCAACCACCGATACCCCGGCGCCTGCTCCCCCACCGCAAAATCCTCACTCCCCGGCTCGAACTGAATGCACGTCGAAGGCGAAGCCAACAACCGCACCCCATTGCGCTCCTGATCCACCTCCTGATGCACATGCCCCCACAACACCGCCCGCACCTGGGGAAACCGATCCAGCACCGCAAACAGCGCTTCAGGATTTCGCAAGCCGATCGGCTCCATCCACGCACAACCAATCGACACCGGATGATGATGCAGGCACACCAGATGATGCCGCTGTGGCGCTTCGCTCAAGGCATTGGCCAGCAGAATGAGCTGTTCCTCAGCCAGAAACCCCGGCACCGAACCCGGCACCGCAGAGTCCAGCAGCGTGATCCGCCAATTGCCGATATCCACCACCGGATCGAGCAGCGTGCTCTTCACCGCCGCCTCCAGCATGACCTGCGGCTCGTCATGATTACCGGGAATCCAGCGCGCCGGCGCGTCGATCCGCCCGCTCATCTGCCGGAACGCTTCGTAGGATTGCAGCGTGCCGTCCTGGGACAAGTCGCCCGTGGCGAGCAACAGATCAATGTCCGGCTGCTGCTTGAGCACCAGGTCGATCACCGCCCGCAGGCTGTCGCGGGTGTTCATGCCCAGCAACGAGGCATCGGCCTCGGCGTACAGGTGGCTGTCGGAGAGTTGGACCAGCAACGCCGCATCGGCGCTGGTCAAGGTGGATACGCTCGGCAAATCGCTCACTCCCAGGCGCTCACGCCGTTGGATGAAGCCGCAATTATGCTGGGGATAGTCGAAAGGGGAAACCCGCGAACCGGAACCGGTTCACAGACACAACAGGACACCCGCTAGCGAACGACTTCGAACTCGTGGCCCAGCGCCAGGCAATGACTCAACCATTCACCCAGAAACAGATTCAACTGGGCCTTTTCATCCGGCTGGTGCATCGAGGCATTGGGATAAGGATAGATGCCGCGAAAGCGTCGTGCATGTTCGGCGCTGACCACTTCGGCCATGCGCGCGTCGTGATAGACCTGGACCTCCAGTTGCGGCACCGGCAGCCACGGCAGGCTGTGTTCCTGGCGCACTTGCAAGGTGGTGGTGTAGGGACAGGTTTGCAGCACTTCGAGCGCCAGCACGCCGAGCATCTGATCGCCGTGGGTCACGGCAATGCGTCGCGGTGCCGGCTCGCTGCGCATGTCCGGCAACAAGCGCATCAGGCGGGCGTAGTTGGCCTCACAGGCGGCCTGCAAACCCACCAGATCGACGCGATAACGATCGCGTAGCTTGTTTAAGACCATAGCCCCCTCACTTCTTCGCGGTTCAAGGCCAGCCATTGCAAGGCAATGATGCTGGCCGCGTTGCAGATACGCCCGTCGCGCACCGCTTGCAGGGCGTCTTCGTAAGCCCAGACCTTCACGCGAATATCTTCGGCTTCTTCCACCAACCCATGCAGGCCGCCCGCGTCAGTGCTGTCGCAACGCCCCAGGTACAAATGCACGAATTCGTTGCTGCCCCCCGGCGATGGAAAATATTTGGTCATCGGCCACAATGCAGCGAATGCCAGCCCAGCTTCCTCCTGCGCCTCGCGATGAGCAACTTCTTCCGGTTGCTCGTCCTTGTCGATCAGGCCGGCCACCAGTTCCACCAGCCAAGGGTTGGTCGTCTTGCCGATTGCGCCGACGCGAAACTGTTCGATCAGTACCACTTCGTCGCGCTGCGGGTCGTAAGGCAACACACACACCGCGTCATGGCGCACGAACAGTTCACGGTTGATCTCGCGGCTCATGCCTCCGGCAAACAACTCGTGGCGCAGCACGAGGCGGTCGAGCTTGTAGAAACCCTTGAAGCAGGTTTCACGCTTGACGATGTCCACGGTGGTCGGCGCGGCGCTGGCGAAATCGGTCATGACTATCCTCGTGTGCAATGGCTCGGGACGAGGTTCCTACCTCGGCTTCGCGCCATCCTAACGCGCCCGTTGTGTTTGATGCAGCCCCTTTCCACTCATCGGGATAGACGGCAGAAGATGAAAGAACTCTAATTAGCTTAGTGGCGAACTGATTGCCCTGCCGACAGTCGAAGCGGGTAACTTTTTGCCTTTCCCTGTTCCATGAAGGACGCCCATGTCGCTTTTCAAAACCGCCTCAGTGGCCGCCATTGCCTTGACCCTGGGGGCTTGCCAGAGTCTGTTCCAACCCAACTACCGCGCACCGCTGGAAACCACCCGCGACGCCTCGGAGCAATTGCAGCCCGGTTGTGCCAGCGCCGATTGCCCGCTGGTGAATATCGACACCCTGCACTTTCCCGCCGAGCCGGCCCTGGACAGCATCATCGAAAAACGCCTGCTGCAAATGACCCGCACCAGCCCGGACGCCCCGGCGGCACCGACCCTGGCGGCCTACCGCGAGCAATTTTTGCGCAGCGCCGGGCCGCGTAACAGCAGCTACTTGCAAGCCAAGGTACGCGAGCAGCATGACGGCCTGGTGATCATCGAGCTGTCCAGCTACCTGGACACCGGCGGCGCCCACGGCACGCCTGGCCGTGGCTTCATCAACTATTCGCGCCAGCAGCACAAGGTGCTGACGCTGTCGGACATGCTGCTGCCCGGCCAGGAAGAAGCGTTCTGGAAAGCCGCGCAAGTGGCCCATAACAGCTGGTTGATCAGCACCAAACTGGATCAGGAACCCGACTTCCTGAAACAGTGGCACTTCCAGAAAACCCCGCACATCGCGCTGACCTACGGCGGGGTGATCCTCAAGTACGAAACCAGCACCATCGCCCCCTACGCACTGGGCCACATCGAACTGAAGATCGCCTACCCGCGCCTCAACGGTATCCTCAAGCCCGAGCTGTTCCCCGGCCGTAGCTGAACGCCCGGCCCAGCAGCAGTTGCAGCAGCCCTGCCAGCATGAGTGACGGCAGGGTCGCGCCGATGTCTGGATAGACATTGGCGAGCACGTGATAAGTGCTCACCCCACCCAGCCAGGCCAACAGTGCCGGCCAGCGCAACGCGGCCGACGCCACCTGGCTGCTGCGTTTGCGTAAGATAAAGTGGTCCACCAACACCACGCCGAACAGCGGCGCGAACACCGAGCCGATCAACAACAGGAAATTCTGGTACTGGGCCAACGGCGCGAAGCAGGCGATCAAGGTGCAGATCAGGCCAATCGCCAACGCCAAGTGTTCGACCTTCAACCCCGAGAGCATGCCGCTGGACACCGCCGCCGAGTGAATGTCGGCGAAGGCGTTTTCCGACTCATCCAGCAGAATCAGCAGCAACGGGATGCCCAGCCCGGCGCCGGCCAGGGCCAGCAGCAACGCATTGACTTCCCCGCTCGGCGCGAACGCCAGGGTGTAGGCGACGCCCAGGCTCATCAGCCAGACGTTACCGATGAAGAAGCCCAGCGCGGTACCGCCGAACACGTTTTTGGCGCGCTGGCCGAAGCGCGAGTAGTCGGCGATCAGCGGCAGCCAGGACAGCGGCATGGCAATGGCGATATCGAACCCCACCGCCAGCGGCATCGAGCCGTCACCCGCCTGGGCCCACAGCGCCGCCAGATCGGCCTTGGCGAACAGGTTCCAGGTCAGCCAGATGCACGCCGCCAGCAGCAGCCAGATGCCCCATTTGCGCAGTACCTTGCGCACGAAGGTCAGCGGCCCGCTCACCGCCAGCAGAGTCGCCAGCGCGCCGAAGAACAACGTCCACAGTAGCGGGTTCGAGCCCAGACTGCCTTCACTGAAGGCCCGGGCGCCGAGCAGGCTGGCAGCGTCGCGCATGACGATAATTTCGAACGAGCCCCAGCCGATCAGCTGCAACAGGTTCAATATCGCCGGTACGCTCGCGCCCTGGCTGCCGAGGCTGAGCTTGAGGGCGGCCATCGCCGACAGGCCGGTGTCGCTGCCGATCACGCCGACGGCCGCCAGCAGCAGGACGCCTACCAGCGTGCCGAGGACAATCGCCAGCAACGAACCACTCAGGCCCAGGCCCGGCGCCAACAGGGCCCCGACCTGCAAGACCATCAGGCCGATGCCTAAGGAGAACCACAGGGAGAACAGATCACGGGCGCCGAATACGCGCTTGTCCAAGGGGACGGCGATGCCGGGGGCGTAGGTGCTGGGTTGGATGTTCACAGAGAGATCTCAAAGGAGATTATGGTTTTGGGTCGATGATCGTCCTCGTGGCGAGGGAGCTTGCTCCCGCTGGTCTGCGCAGCAGACCCAATTCAGACACCGCGTCCTGCCATTCGGAATCGCGGTGCCGGTCTTGCGGCTGCTTCGCAGCCGAGCGGGAGCAAGCTCCCTCGCCACAGGGGTTAGCGGTGCTCTTGTGAACACCGCCCGGATCACACTTTCTTGTAAAGCTGACTACCTTCCTGCTTGAACCGCTCAGCCTGTTCCGCCATCCCTTGGGCGACGTCCACATCCACCGCTTCGATGCGCTGGTTGGCCGCGTACTCACGGACTTCCTGGGTGATTTTCATCGAGCAGAACTTCGGCCCGCACATCGAGCAGAAGTGCGCGACCTTGGCCGAGTCCTTCGGCAGCGTTTCGTCGTGGTACGCGCGGGCGGTGTCCGGGTCCAGGCCGAGGTTGAACTGGTCTTCCCAGCGAAACTCGAAGCGTGCCTTGCTCAAGGCGTTGTCGCGGATCTGCGCACCGGGGTGACCTTTTGCAAGGTCGGCCGCATGGGCGGCGATCTTGTAGGTGATGATCCCGGTCTTCACGTCATCCTTGTTCGGCAGGCCCAGGTGCTCCTTCGGAGTCACGTAGCAGAGCATGGCGCAGCCGAACCAGCCGATCATCGCCGCACCGATGCCGGAGGTGATGTGGTCGTAGCCCGGCGCGATGTCGGTGGTCAGCGGGCCGAGGGTATAGAACGGGGCCTCGTCGCAGCATTCGAGCTGCTTGTCCATGTTCTCCTTGATCAGCTGCATCGGCACGTGGCCCGGGCCTTCGATCATGCATTGCACGTCGTGCTTCCAGGCGATCTTGGTCAACTCACCGAGGGTTTCCAGCTCGCCGAACTGCGCTTCGTCGTTGGCATCGGCAATCGAGCCCGGACGCAGGCCATCGCCCAGCGAGAAGCTGACGTCGTAGGCCTTCATGATTTCGCAAATGTCTTCGAAATGCGTGTAGAGGAAGTTTTCCTTGTGGTGCGCCAGGCACCACTTGGCCATGATCGAGCCGCCACGGCTGACGATGCCGGTGACGCGCTTGGCGGTCATCGGTACATAGCGCAGCAGCACGCCGGCGTGAATGGTGAAGTAGTCGACGCCCTGCTCGGCCTGTTCGATCAGCGTGTCGCGGAACAGCTCCCAGGTCAGGTCCTCGGCCACGCCGCCGACTTTTTCCAGGGCCTGGTAGATCGGCACGGTGCCGATCGGCACCGGCGAGTTGCGGATGATCCACTCGCGGGTTTCGTGGATGTGCTTGCCGGTGGACAGGTCCATGACCGTGTCCGAGCCCCAGCGGATGCCCCAGGTCAGTTTCGCCACCTCTTCTTCGATGGACGAGCCCAGGGCGCTGTTGCCGATGTTGCCGTTGATCTTCACCAGGAAGTTGCGGCCGATGATCATCGGTTCCAGTTCGGTGTGGTTGATGTTGGCCGGGATGATCGCGCGACCACGGGCAATTTCGTCGCGGACGAATTCCGGGGTGATGACCTTCGGGATGCTGGCGCCGAAGCTGTGGCCGGCGTGTTGCTGGTCAAGCAGGCCGGCGGCGCGGGCCACTTCCAGCTTCATGTTTTCGCGGATGGCGACGTATTCCATCTCGGCGGTGATGATGCCCTTGCGTGCGTAGTGCATCTGGCTGACGTTGGCGCCGGGCTTGGCCCGACGCGGATTGTTCACGTGGGCAAAACGCAGCTGGGTGAGCTCGGGGTCGGCCAGACGCTGCTGGCCGAAGTTGGAGCTCAGCCCGGCCAGGCGCTCGGTGTCGCCACGGGCTTCGATCCACGGCGAGCGGACGTCGGCCAGGCCTTTGCGCACATCGATGATCACATTCGGGTCGGTGTAGGGGCCCGAGGTGTCATAGACCATTACCGGCGCGTTGATCTCGCCGCCGAAGTCGGTCGGGGTCACGTCGAGGCTGATCTCGCGCATGGGCACGCGGATATCCGGGCGGCTGCCCTGGACGTAGATTTTTTGCGAGCGGGTAAAAGGCTGAACCGATTGCTGATCGACCTGGGCCGAATCACTGAGGTTGATCGCGTTTTTTGATTTTGTCGTCATCACGGGTTCTCCAGACACACATCCAGGCAGTGGATTTTTGTCGGAGCGAACCTGTAACGAATGGACGCATCCCATCACGGTTGTGTGGATGCTGTGCTTGATGCAAGACGGTTCGATGATCGAACGACATCCCGGACGAAGCACAAGAGGACTCGCCGGGTGACGAGAAATCTTGTTCCCTACGCAGGCGCTAACCTGATCAGGTTCAACGGGATCCGAAATTATTCGATCTCAGCCTCATAGCAAGGCACCCCGACAAGAACCTGGCCAGTCTAGACACAACCACCAGAGAACGCCATCGCCGCAGCAAAAGGCGTGATGAATGGCGCATATACAGGATTGTTGCCGTGCCTGCGCGCAACTACACTCGCTACGCCGCGCCTCTTGTGCGCACTCATCGTGAAATAGGGATCGCCTCATGCTGCGCAAACTCTCACTGGCCCTCGCCGTGTCTTGTGCGTCCAATGGACTGGCCTGGGCGGCCGAAGCGCCCCTCACCACCAAGACCGATCTGGTAAGCGTGTATCAAGAGGCGGTGGACAACAACGCCGACCTCGCCGCCGCCCGTGCCCAGTACGGCGCCCGGAAGGAGGTGGTGCCCCAGGCTCGCGCCGGCTTGCTGCCCAATTTGTCCGGCGGCGCCGAAGTCGCCAACGTGCGCACTGATATCGACCAGCCGGCCGCCATTGCGACCCGCAGCGCCCGCTCGTACCAGGCGACGCTGTCCCAGCCGCTGTTTCGTGCCGATCGCTGGTTCCAGTTCCAGGCTGCCAAGTCGGTGAATGAACAGGCCTCGCTACAACTGTCGGCCACCGAGCAGAACATGATCCTGCAAAGCGCCGAAAGTTATTTCAACGTGCTGCGCAGCCAAGACAACCTGGCCTCGACCAAGGCTGAAGAAGCGGCATTCAAGCGCCAGCTCGACCAGTCCAACGAACGCTTCGACGTGGGCCTGTCGGACAAGACCGACGTGCTGCAATCCCAGGCCAGCTATGACACCGCCCGGGCCAACCGGATCCTCGCCCAACGCCAGGTCGAAGACGCTTTTGAAGCGCTGATCACCCTGACCAACCGCCAGTACAACTCGATCCAAGGCATCGTCCACACCCTGCCGATCCTGCCGCCGACCCCGAACGACGCCAAGGCCTGGGTCGACACCGCTGCCAGGCAGAACCTCAACCTGCTGGCCAGCAACTACGCGGTCGATGCCGCCGAAGACACCCTGCGCCAGCGCAAGGCCGGCCACGCGCCGACCCTGGACGCCGTGGCGAAGTATGAGAAAGGTGACAACGACGCCCTGGGGTTCAGTAATCCGAACACCATTGGCCGGCCTTATGGCGGCGACGTCGAGCAGCGCACCCTGGCCTTGCAATTGAATATCCCGATCTACAGCGGCGGGCTGACCAGCTCCCAGGTCCGCGAGTCCTACTCGCAACTGACCCAGACCGAACAGCAGCGCGAAGGCCTGCGCCGGCAGGTGGTGGAAAACACCCGCAACCTGCACCGTGCGGTGAACACCGATGTGGAGCAGGTCCAGGCCCGGCGCCAGTCAATCATTTCCAACCAGAGCGCAGTGGAGGCCACGGAGATCGGTTACCAGGTGGGCACGCGCAACATCGTCGATGTGCTGGATGCCCAGCGCCAGCTGTACACCTCGGTGCGCAACTACAACAATGCCCGCTACGACTACATCCTCGACAACCTGCGCCTCAAGCAGGCCGCCGGCACCCTGAGCCCGGCCGACTTGCAGGACCTGTCGCGCTACCTCAAGCCCGACTACAACCCGGACAAGGACTTCCTGCCGCCGGACCTGGCGCAGGCAGCGGCGGAGCAGTTGCGCTCGCGGCCGGCGCAGTAAATCCCTTGCCCTAAAGGCAAAGCGCAGTTGTGGCGAGGGAGCTTGCTCCCGCTTGGGTGCGAAGCGCCCACCAAGAGCGAGGACCGCTCCGCGGCCCAGCGGGAGCAAGCTCTCTCGCCACAAGCAAGCTCCCTCGCTACAACAGCGTTCTCGGCAGATGTGGGTACATTCAGCCGATCAACCGCCCCAAACCATCCAACAACCGCTGCAATGCCCCCTGGTTACGGCGCATCACCGCAAGCCCCGCCTCGGCCATGCGCTGGGCATCGCGGGGCAGTTCGAACAGGCGTTGTACGGCCAGAGCCAGGCTTTCGGCGTCTTCGACTTCCTGCAACGCTGCGGCGCTGCGCAATTGCGCGGCGATTTCAAGGAAGTTGAACAGGTGCGGGCCACTCAACACCGGCTTGGCCAGCGCCGCCGGCTCCAGCAGATTGTGCCCGCCATTGGGCACCAGGCTGCCACCGACGAACGCGCTGTCGGCCAGCGCATAGAGAAACAGCAACTCGCCCATGGTGTCGCCCAGCAGCACAGAGGTCTGCGTGCCGACCGGCTGGGCGCTGGAGCGCCGGACCGTGGCGAAGCCTCGGCTCTGGCACAGTTGATGGACCGAGTCGAACCGCTCCGGATGGCGCGGCACCAGGATCAACAACGCATCGGGGTAGCTGTCGAGCAACTGCCGGTGGGCGGCCAGCACCACTTCGTCCTCACCTTCGTGGGTGCTGGCGGCGATCCACACCGGGCGCTCGGTGGCTTGCCATTGGCGGCGCAAGGCACTGGCGCTTTCGAGCAGTTGCGGGTCGATGGTCAGATCGAACTTGATCGAGCCCGTGACCTCGACGGTTTCGGCCCGGGCGCCCAACTGACGAAAACGCTCGGCCTCGGCTTCGGTCTGGACAGCGAACAGGCTCATCTCGGCGAGCATTGGCCGGGTCAATTTGGGAAAGCGTGCGTAACCGCGGGCCGAACGCTCCGACAACCGAGCGTTCGCCAACGCCACCGGAATGCCGCGCCGGGCGCACTGGTGAATGTGGTTCGGCCACAACTCGGTTTCCATGATCACCGCGAGGGACGGTCGGACCCGGTCGAGAAAACGTTTGGCCGCGCAGGGCAAGTCGTAAGGCAGGTAGCAATGCTGGATACGTGGCTCGTTGGCGAATAACGCGAGGATCCGCTCGGAACCGGTGGGCGTCATGCAGGTCACGGTGATCGGCAGCTGTGGATAACGTTGCAGCAAGGCGCGGATCATCGGCGCGGCGGCAATGCTCTCACCCACCGATACCGCATGGACCCAGATGCCGCCCGGCACCATGGCCGGCAAGCCCCAGGAGAAACGCTCGCCGATACGCCGGGCATACGCCGGCGCCTTGCGCGAGCGCAACCACAGCCGAATCGCTACCAGTGGCAGCCCCAGATAAAACAACGCGCTATAGAGAGTTCTGTTCATGGCGGCGGAGTTTATCGGTTTTTCAACCGATCGCCTGCAACTGCACGGCAAAACGTTCCGCCAACCAGCGCGCCCCCGGGCCCAGGGGCTCGTCGCGCCGCCAGACCAGCTCCACCACCAGCGCCGGCGGGGTCCATTCGCTATTGAGCTCGACCATGTCGCCCAGGTACGCCGGGTATTGCACCACGTGGCGCGGCAGCCAGGCCCAGCCCAGGCCGCTCCTCAGCCATTCGGCCAGGACATAGAAACTGTCGGCGCGCCAGACCTGCGGGCTGGCCTGCTCGCTGCCCGGGTAGACGCTGGATTGGGTCGCCATCAGCAACTGCCGGTGCCGGGCCATTTCCAGGCAGGTCACGTAGTCCAAATGGGCCATGGGATGCCCGCGACCACACACGGTCACCATCTCTACGCTTCCTAGCACCCGACGCTCCAGCTCTCCGGGAATCTGCTCGTGGTAGAACAGCAGCCCCAAGGTCGGCGCGACGCTCCACCAGTTTGCGCGCCACATCCCCCTGGGCGGCGCTCGCCAATTGCACTTCGAGGGTGGGGAACTGCTCGGCCAAGGCCGCCAGGCTGTCGATCACCGGCTGGTACGGCATCGCCTCGTCCTGTGCCAGGCGCAGCCGCGCTTCCTGGCCGCGCATCAAGGCCTGGGCCCGACCATTGAGGCGTTCGCACTGGCGCAACACTTCCCGCGCCTGTTCCAGCAACGCCGCACCGGCCTCGGTAAGTTGCGGCTGACGCCCGCTGCTGCGCTCGAACAGGCTGACGCCCAGGTCGGTTTCCAGCAGGGCTATCGCGCTGCTGATCGCCGATTGCGCCTTGCGCTGGTCACGAGCAACCGCAGAAAACGAGCGCTTTTCAGCGACGCCGACAAACAACCGCAGTTGCTCCAGATTCCAGTGAACGTTCATAACGCACCCTATCTCGAATACAGATAGGTGATCACTTTACCGCATCTGTCCAAGCTCTAGAATCGCCCCATCGAAAGACGCAACCTGGAAAGAGGAACTGCCCATGAACGCTTACTACTACCTGGCCATCGCCATCTGCGCCGAAGTGATCGCCACCGTTTCGATGAAAGCGGTGAAGGGCCTGAGCACACCCCTGCCCCTGGTGCTGGTCATCGCGGGCTACGGCATTGCGTTCTGGATGCTGACTCTGGTGGTGCGTACTGTTCCGGTGGGTGTGGCGTATGCAGTCTGGGCCGGGATGGGCATCGTCATGGTCAGCGTGGCCGCGCTGTTCATCTACGGGCAGAAACTGGACATGCCGGCCATGCTGGGGATGGCGTTGATTGTGTTGGGGGTCGTGGTCATCCAGCTCTTCTCGAAGACCGCCGGGCATTGATCAGACACCCTGCGGTGAAGCAGCTTCTTGTGGCGAGGGAGCTTGCTCCCGCTTGGGTGCGAAGCGCCCACCAAGAGGACCGCTTCGCGGCCCAGCGGGAGCAAGCTCCCTCGCCACAAGCAAGCTCCCTCGCCTCAGGAATGCCCGCCCGGGATGTTGATTCTCAACAAATCCCAATGGCATCGAGTCTGTATACTGCGCCCTCGTCTTGAACACTGAGGTCGCTGCATGCCATCCGTTATTTCCACCGACGTTCTGATTGTCGGCGCCGGAGTCGCCGGCCTCTGGCTCAATGCACGCCTGCGTCGCCAGGGTTTTTCGACCGTGCTGGTGGAAAGCGCCAGCCTCGGCGGCGGGCAGAGCGTCAAATCCCAGGGCATCATCCACGGTGGCGCCAAATATGCCTTGCACGGCGCCCTGACCGGCGCCTCGGAAGCGATTGCCGACATGCCCCGGCGCTGGCGCGAAGCCTTGAAGGGCGACGGTGAGCTGGACCTGTCCGGCGTGCGCATGCTGTCCGATGCCCATTACCTCTGGTCCCCGGGCACCTTGGCGGGCAATCTCACCAGCTTCTTCGCCAGCAAGGCCGTGCGCGGGCGGGTCGATCAGGTCAAGGGCGAACAACTGCCACCGGCCCTGCAAGACAAACGCTTCAAGGGCAAGGTCTATCGCCTCGCCGAGCTGGTGGTGGACGTCCCCAGCCTGATCGCCCGCCTGGCGGAACTGGCCGGCGACAGCCTGCTGGCCGGGCAGCACATCGAACCGCTGCATGAAAACGGAGAACTGGTGGGCCTGAAGGTGGATGAGCGCGAGATCCGCGCCCAACGCATCGTCCTCAGTGCCGGCGGCGGCACCGCCGAGCTGCTCAAGGCCCTGGGCCTGGACCAGCCGGCCATGCAGCGTCGGCCACTGCACATGGTCCTGGTCAAGGGCCCGAGCCTCAAGCCGCTGTATGCCCACTGCCTGGGCGGCGGCCCCAAGCCGCGGGTCACCGTGACCACCCATCCGGCCGCCGATGGTCAGTGGGTCTGGTACCTGGGTGGCGACCTCGCCGAAGGCGACGCCGTGGCTCGCGAGCCGGCCGCGCAGATTGCCGCCGCGCAAAAAGAACTCAGCCAGTTGCTGCCGTGGATCGACCTCAGCACCGCGCGATGGGCCACCCTGCGGGTTGATCGCGCCGAGCCCTTGCAGTCGGGCCTGACCCGCCCGGACAACGCCTTCCTCGCCGAACAGGACCGCCTGCTGGTGGGCTGGCCGACCAAACTGGCCCTGGCCCCGGATTTCGCCGACCGGGTGATCAACGCGCTGCAACGCGATGGCATCCAACCACGCCACCCGGCGCCGTTGCCCGAGCTGCCGAAGCCGCCGATGGGCATGACGCCCTGGGAGCAACTGCTGCCATGAGCCAGCCGACCCTGCACGAATTCTATCGCCCCCTGGGCCTGAATGGCCCGCAGGTCTCTCCCCTCGGCCTGGGCACCGTCAAGCTCGGCCGCGACCAGGGCGTCAAATACCCCAACGGTTTTCGGATTCCCGATGACGACGAAGCGCGCATGCTGCTCAAGCTGGCACGCGACTTGGGCATCAACCTGATCGACACGGCACCGGCCTACGGCCTGAGCGAAGAACGCCTCGGCCCGTTGTTGCGCGGCCAACGCCAGGACTGGGTGATCGTCAGCAAGGTCGGCGAAGAGTTCAGCGACGGCCAGTCGCGCCATGACTTCAGCGCCGCCCATACCCGATTCTCGGTGGAACGCAGCCTCAAGCGCCTGGAAACCGACTGCATCGACCTGGTGCTGGTGCACTCCGACGGCAACGACCTGGCGATCCTCAACGACAGCGAGGTTTACCCGACCCTGGCGGCGCTCAAGCGCGAGGGCAAGATCGGCGGCTTCGGTTTTTCCGGCAAGACCGTCGACGGTGGCCTGAAAGCGCTTGAGCAAGGCGATTGCGCGATGGTCACCTACAATCTGAACGAACGAAACGAGAAGGCTGTCATTGACTACGCAGCCGGGCACGGCAAAGCGATCCTGGTGAAGAAAGCCCTCGCCAGCGGTCATGTCTGCCTGAGCCCGGGAGTAGACCCGGTGCGCGCCAGCTTCGAACTGTTGTTTGAACATCCCGGCGTCGCCAGTGCTATTGTCGGCACCATCAATCCGCTGCACCTCGCCCATAACGTCGCGACCGTAGCCAAGGTCCTGCGTGACAACTGACGCCGCCTGACGCGGCATGAAGAAGGAGTCGACATGCCGCGTACGCTCATCAGGAAGAACCCCAGCAACTTCAAGACCCTGCCCCTGCTCGTCGAAGCGACTCCCGAAGGGCTCACCTACCAAAGTGTCGGGATGCCGCTGAATTTTTCCCAGACCCTACAGCGTCGACGCCCGGTCACGGTGGCCGATGCCGAGCGCTTTTCCCTTGAGCTGGCGAACCTGGGCGTGTCGGTGCGCCTGACCCTGCATTGGCAGAACCGCGACTATTGGGTGCTGGTGCGCCAGCGGCGCCAGGATCGCGGCGACGTGGTGCTCAAGTTGATTTCCGGCTACGTCCCGGCCCATGAGCTGAACCTGCCGCTGCTCACCGCCATCAGTGAGATCGCCGAGGAATGCCTGCTGGAAACCCCCGAAGGCTGGCTCGGCGGACGATTCAACGACACCTGGCTGCCGGCACCCTACGCCGCCGCCCTGCACTATCGCGAAGCCCTGCCGTTTCGCCTCACGCCATTGTCGGGTTCGGCCCGCCCGGTGCGCACGGGCAACCTGCAGTTGATCGAGCGACCACGGGCCTACGTGCATCTACCGACGGCATCGCTGCAATTGATCTATGACTTGCGCCTGGACGTGCCCAAGGAAGCCAAGTCACTGAGCCTGTTTCATGTGGATGAGCGCCTGGAGGGCGATCAGTTGGTGGCGCGCCTGGATCGCAAGCGCCCGGACCTCTACCTGATGCCACTCAAGGACGGCAAGCCGACGGGCGAGTTGTATACCGTCAAGCGCGATCAGTTGATCCCGGCCAGCACCCGCGGCCTGCACCTAGCCGAAAGCTTCGCCAGCCAGGAAGGCTGGGTAGTTCGCGAAGAACGTATCCGTTGGAAGGACTGGATGGTACAGCAGGGCCTGGAGATGCCGCCGTCCCGCCGCCAGGGCCTGACCCGGCTGCGCAAAAAAGCCCTGGGCCTGATGCGCATGGTCCGTGGGACGCTGCAAAAATAGGCTCAGGCAGACCGGCGCTTATCGAGGTAGGTGCGCCAGCGGGCGAACAGGTGGAAGTAGCGGTTCTCGCGCTTGCCCATGCCGCGCTTGGGCGAGAACGACTCCTCGGCAAACTCGCCATTGATTCGCACCCGCGAGGCGGTGGTCGGCAGGGTACAGACCCTGACACGCGCCTGCTGCAAGGCGTATTTGAGCAACCGCTCGGAGTGCAGCTTCCTGCCGGTGGCCTGGCAGAAGTCGAAAATGCGTTCGATCCGCCGGCCATAAGCCTGGTAGGCATCACGCCCGCAGATCGCGAACCGGTCATTCAAGCCGCCCCACCATTGCCAGTCCGGAATGTAGGCATTCATCCGGCGGGCATCGGGGTGCGCGAACACATACGTCGGCAGTGCGGTGTGGTAGCAGTTGTCGGGGCGGACGAACACGACGAAGTCCGGATCGAACGGCTCCATCATCGCCGTGACGGTGTACAGGGAGTTGAGCTGGTAGATCAGATTTCGCAGCGACGCGTGCCCGTCCGCCCAGGTATCGCCCAGCGCCTTGACCCGCTCGAAATCCCAGCGCTCTAGAATCCCCTCGGTGGAATCGAGCTGGCCGGTCATGGTGCTGAACGGCGCATAGTTGTCGGCTTTCAGCTCGCCTTGCTCGCCGGAACGCGGATTGTTGATCCCGTCGATCTTGTACAGGTGATAGAAGCACCGTACGTCGCTGCCTGCGGGAATCTGCGCCAGAACGTTTTCCTGGATGGAAGGAAAGCAGATTTCCGAGTTTCTCGGGATACCGAAGAATGCCACCGCAACTTTCAACACGCGTGCTGCCCCTGTAGAAAAAAAAAGACCTGCGACGCTCCGCCAGTCGATGCGCCCGCGGCCACTTGGCTCAGCGCCGACGAAACCAGCGCTGCCACCAACGGCTGGGTTGTAATGGCACCACCGTCACGTCGGCCTCCAGCAACCATTGCCGCTCATAATCCCAGGCGTGTCCGCCCCATAGCTTTCCCGCTTCGTTGGAGAAACCCAGGGTCATCAGCCGATAGGAATAGCCCGCGTGGCCGCGCAACCAGTCGAAGACCACCAGCGCGTTGAAGCCCGTCGAAGGGCCGACATAGCGCTTGCCGCCAGGCCGGTCGACCGGGTAATTCCACAACGCAGGCAGCGGAATGCGTTCGCGATACAGGGTGACGCCCGGCAGCGGTGACATGGGCGCCGTGCATCCCACCAGCATCGTGAAGCAGCGCGCCTCAGGCTGTTCGAACAGTCGCTGCACCTCGGGCTTGTACGGCAGGCCGAAGAAATATCCATCCGGTGCGTTGAAGCCGTGCACGAATACGTTGACGCTCTGCCCGTTGAGCAGCGCCGACTTCACGCAGGTGTTGAACGTCACCACCACATCATCCCGACCGATATCCAGCGCCTGGAAATCCGCCGCCGTAATGGCCGGATTGTTCGCCACCAGCAACACCCGCGAAGCCTTGCCCAGGCAATCCTTCAAGGCCTGCGGGATGGCGTCCACTACCGATTGATCGCCGCCAGGCAGCCGATCCAGGGCCATTTCGCCTGATTGCGCCACTCGCTCGTCCATGTCGTCTACCCCGGCACCTGCATGCCATAGCGAAGCTTGACCCACCAGCGGATGAGCGCCGAGGGCGGCTGCCAGGGGCGCATCTGGCGCTGGATTTCAGCGGCCAGGTCCCGCCCGACACGAGCGAACGAATACCGGCTCTCGGCGAAGGCCTGGCCATTGCTGGCGATCCGCGCCGCCAGTTCCGGCTCACGTTGCAGCAGCTCCAGCTTCTGCACCGCTTCGTCCTCGTCGTGGTAGAAAACCACGTTTTCCATGTCCTCGAAACCCAGCAACTTGTCCTCTTCGCCCTGGCTCCAGGCCAGCAGCACACATCCGCAGGCCATGGCCTCGAAATTCTTGATCATGAACTCGCCCATGCCGAGGTCGGCGCTGACGAAGATCTTGATGCGATTGAGGGTTTCCAGGTATTCGCGCCCCGACTCGGTGCGCGTCACCAGCATGCCGGTACGCCGCGCCAAGGACTCGAGCAGTGCTTTGCGCAAGGCGTATTCGGTACTCTTGAGGCTTCCCAGGAAGCCGACGGGGATGTCCCGAACAGCGCCGGTGTTATGCAGCATCTGCTCGTCATATCCTTTGGAAACGAACACCGCATCGATGCCCTCGGCCTGCATCCGGCGAGCGACCACCGCCCCCGATACCAATGCCCGAGAACTGGGCAAGCGACGATACAAGCGCGAGTAGACGCCTATGTACTTACTTTCGCGCATGTAGTTCTGATACGCGTCATGCTCCAGGAAAATCAGGCCCGGGATGCACTTCAATACGTTCAGTTGCCGAACCAGGCGCTTGACCCGCGAGAAAATCACCACGCGATCGAAGTCCTGGTAATTGACCGATGCCAGGAACGGGCCGAGGTTCATTTGTTGCTGTTTACTCAAGCGGTAGATGACACAGTCATCGCAATTATCCCGCGCCACCTCGTAGAGGCGGTCAAGGATTACACGCTGTTCATCCATCACCAGGAGCATGACTTTCATAAACTAGTCGACCACGAAACGAATAGGGTAGAAGCGATGGACGGATCCGTCGTCCTGCGCGGGAGGCGCTTGTCTCGCACCTGCGAAGTGAAGCCTGATTTAACTCAACGACTGCGAATCTTCTCGACAATGGCAGTGGTCGAGCTGTTTTCCACCAGGCCCAGCACTTTCACCGTGCCACCGTAGGCCGTGACAATATCCGCCCCCACGACTTGATCGATCCCGTAGTCGCCGCCCTTGACCAGTACATCGGGCCTGACCTGGCGCAGCAGGTTTTCCGGCGTGCCTTCGCTGAAGCTGATCACCCAATCCACCGCGCCAAGGCCGGCCAGGACGGCCATGCGCCGGTCCACGCTGTTGATCGGACGGCCCGGGCCCTTGAGACGGCTCACCGAGGCGTCGTCGTTGACCGCGACGATCAAACGATCGCCCTGGGCTCGGGCCTGTTCCAGATAGGTCACATGGCCGGCATGCAGGATGTCGAAGCAGCCATTGGTAAACACGATTTTCTCGTTGTGGGCACGGGCGTCGTCAACCGCCAGCAACAGTTGCTCCAGGCCCAGCACGCCGCGCTCGGAACCTTCCTCGCGCTGGATGGCGCGACGCAGTTCGGGGGCGCTGATGGCCGCCGTACCCAGCTTGCCGACCACGATGCCCGCCGCCAGATTTGCCAGGGCGACCGCGTGGGGCAGTTCCTCGCCGGCAGCGATGGCGGCGGCCAGGGTCGAAATCACGGTGTCGCCGGCGCCGGTCACGTCGAACACTTCGCGGGCACGGGCCGGCAGGTGCAAGGCAGGATGATCGGGACGCAGCAACGTCATGCCGTGCTCGCCACGGGTGACCAGCAGTGCACCCAGGTCGAGCTCTTGCATCAGTTGCGCGCCCTTGCTCACCAGCTCGTGCTCATCGGCGCAACCGCCGACGATGGTTTCGAATTCACTGAGGTTCGGGGTGATCAGGCTGGCGCCACGGTAGATGGAAAAATCCTTGCCCTTGGGGTCCGCCAGGACCGGAATATTGCGGGCACGGGCCGCCTGGATCAACGCCTGGTGGTTCTTCAAGGCGCCTTTGCCGTAATCCGACAATACCAGCACCTTGATGCCTTCAAGCAGGTTGTCGACATCCGCACCGAGGGCCAGGGGATCGGTGGCGAAAGGCTCTTCGAAGTCGATCCGCAACAGTTGCTGGTGACGGCTCATGACCCGCAGCTTGACGATGGTCGGCTGGTGCGCGATGCGCTGGAAGATTGCCCTCACGCCCGCGCCCTTGAGACTGTTGGACAAGCTGTCGGCGGCCTCGTCGTCACCGGTCACGCCTACCAGGGACGCCGGGGCGCCGAGAGCGGCGATGTTCAGGGCAACGTTGGCGGCACCGCCGGGACGATCCTCGATGTGCTCGACCTTGACCACCGGAACCGGGGCCTCAGGGGAAATCCGTGAGGTACCGCCATGCCAATAGCGGTCGAGCATGACATCGCCGACCACCAGAACAGGGGCTTGATCGAATCGCGGCATGGACAACTTCATGGAGCATCCCACATACAAAATGAACAGGGGCGCGATATTAGCACAGGGTTGGACGAAGGCTTATCCGTGGCTGCAATGCGATAGCGGTATGCGTGCTCGATCAGCTCTGCAGCAATGCCAACAGCCGCTCGCAGGCCTGGGCCAGCTCCACCTCGGCGGTATTGATTGCGCAGTCCGGTTCGAGCGGCGCTTCGTAAGGGCTGTCGAGCCCGGTGAAGTGCTTGATCCGCCCGGCGCGGGCTTCGCGGTACAGCCCCTTGGGGTCGCGCTCTGCACAGACCTCGAACGGTGTGCTCACGTAGACTTCCAGGAAGCCGCCTTGAGGGAATAACTGCCGGGCCGCGTCCCGATCTGCGCGAAACGGCGAGATCGCAGCGACAATCACGATCAGCCCCGCATCGACCATCAGGCGCGCCACCTCGGCGATGCGCCGGATATTTTCCTTGCGCGACTCGGCGTCCATGCCCAGCCCCCGGCACAGCCCCTGGCGCAAGTTGTCACCGTCCAGCAACGAGGTGTGCAAGCCCTGCCGGTTGAGCTGCACTTCCAGGGCATTGGCCAAGGTCGACTTTCCCGCGCCCGAAAGCCCGGTCAGCCAGATGCAGCGAGGGCGCTGGGCTTTGATGGCGGCCCGGTCCCGAGGCGTGACAACTGGCGCATGCAGGCTTATCTGCGCCGGTTGCTTGAATACCTTTGAGGTGTCATCCACAGCCGAGCATCTCCTTGTCGCACGAGGACACCCGCCGGATCGTTCGGCGGCCCCACCCCTAGCATAGTTTCCCCTACCAACACCGCTGCGCGCTGCCGGGCTCGGTTCAAACGAAAGCCAACTGCCGAGGGCCAGCTGCGCTTCAGGCCATGTCTTGCGCCGGAGCGTCCAGTCCCATGGCGTTCAGGCGTGCATAGTAGCCGTTCTGCGCCAGCAGTTCGCCGTGAGTGCCGCGCTCGACGATGCGGCCCTGATCCATCACCAGGATCAGATCGGCCTTCTCGATGGTCGACAACCGGTGGGCAATCACCAGGGTGGTGCGGCCTTTCATGACCTGATCCAGCGCGGCTTGGATGTGCCGCTCGGACTCGGTATCCAGGGCCGATGTGGCCTCATCGAGAATCAACAACGGGGCGTTTTTCAACAGGGCCCTGGCGATGGCGAGGCGTTGACGCTGCCCACCGGACAACAGCACGCCGTTTTCACCGACCTGGGTGTCCAGGCCCTGGGGCAATTGCCTGATGAAGTCCATGGCATAGGCGTCCTGGGCCGCCTTCTCGATATCGGCACGCGGCGCTCCCGCCAGGTCGCCGTAGGCGATGTTGTTGGCGACCGTGTCACTGAACAGTGTCACGTGCTGAGTCACCTGGGCGATATGACGACGCAGGTTCAACAGTTTGTACTGCTCGATTTCAACGCCATCGAGCAGGATTTCGCCGTCATGGTGGTGATAGAAACGCGGGATCAGGTTCGCCAGGGTGGACTTGCCGCTGCCCGAGCGTCCCACAAGCGCAACCATCTGGCCGGGCTCGACCGAGAAACTGATATCGTCAAGCACCTGCCGGTCAGTATCCGGGTAGGTGAAGCTCAGATGGCGCACGTCCAGGCGCCCGCTGACGGCCTGACGCTCGACGGTGCCGGTGTCGGTCTCCGGTGTGACATCCAGTTGCTCGAAAATACTTTCCGCACCCGCCACACCTTTCTGAATGGTGGAACTGACTTCGGACAACTGACGGATGGGCTTGGGCAGCAGACCGGCCAGGGTGATGTAGGCCACCAGATCGCCCGCCGAAGCATCCCCGCGCAGAAACAGCACCAGGAACATCAACGTGGCCATGGCGCTGTAGATCACCAATTGCAATAAAGGCGTGTAGATCGCCCCGGTACGCGTCATGCGCAATTGTTTATCGGTATTGCTGTGGCTGGCCTCGAGAAAGCGCTTCTGCTCATACACCTCGCCGCCGAAGCTGCGCACCACGCGATAGCTCTGGATGGTCTCGGAGGCCACATGCGTCACATCCCCCATCGCGACCTGGATTTTCTTGCTCTGCTTGCGAAATTTCTTGCTGGCGGTGCGGACCATGACTGCGATCAATGGCAGGATCGCCACCATCACCAGGGTCAGGCGCCAATTCATGACCAGCAGCGAGGCGAACAGGAAGATGACCGTCATGCCCTCGCGGATCACGACCTTGATCGCGTCCGTTGCAGCGCCCGTTACCATCGTCACGTTGAAGGTAATCCGGGAAATCAGGTGACCGGAGTTGTGCTTGTCGAAATAACGGTTGGGCAAGGTCAGCAGGTTGTTGAACAACTGCACCCGCAGATCGTGCACCAGTCCCAGCGAAACCTTGGCCAGGAAATAATTGCCCAGGTACGAGCCCAACCCCTGCCAGGCAGCGATCAGGATGATCAGCAGCGGTACGGCCTGCAATAATTGCAGGTCGCGCAGGTAAGGCACCGACGGGAACAGCACCGCGTTCGGGTTGGAGAGGCCATCGACGAAGTACTTGAGAATGTAGCCGAGCATCGGCTGGGTAGAAGCGAAAATCAGGAAACCGACGATGCTCAGCCCGAACAAGCCGATGTAGGGCTTCACGTAGCCGAGCAGGCGGAAATAGATTTTCAAGCTCGAAGGGCTTGCAGCAAGACGGGAGTCGGCCATATCACGCGAATGTCGATAAAAAGGTCGCTGACTTTAACACAGCTTCTTCGGTGTTCTGGCAAACCGGTAAGGCTGTTATTGTTATGCCGCTGCCAAAATACGCCATAGCCATCACCGTGAATGGTCCACTCGATTCCAGAAATGAATTCCTGAGCATGCTATCCAAGCGCTACACCACGCCCCATAGGGTTTTCGATTTCATCTGCCTGTGGATTCTTCCGCTTGGCTTCCTGCTACTTCTGTGCGCCTTGTTCTTCCTGCCGGGGCGCAGCCAGCACCATAAATTATTCTATGGCCTGTTCAGCATTCCGACCCTGATAGCCCTGTGCATCAGGCCGGGTACGCTGAAGGAACTGGTCCGCGAACCGATTTTCGTCGCGCTTTTGGTGTTCGCGGGCTGGGCGTTGATCAGTCTGACGTGGACCCCCGAGATCGAGGGCATCGCACGCCCATTCAAGACCGCATTGCATACCACACTGTTGTTCGCCGGGTGTTACTTGCTGGTGCGCTACCGTGGCGACCTGCTTCACCCCGTGTTGTTCGGTGCCGCAACCGTAGCCCTGATCGCCACGCTGTATAACTTGTACCTGTTTGCCCGCACGTATGAACCAGGCATGCGCCTGATCGGCACCGGCGCCCTGGACAACCCGCTGCTCGCCTCCCACCTCTACGGGTTCTTTTGCGCCTACTGGATCAGCCTGGGCATGCTCTGGAAGAACCGCCACATTCTCTGGCTATCCGTGCCTGCCACCCTGGTCATGTTCACAGCGATCGTCGCTACCGGCTCCAGGACACCGCTGGTCGCATTGGTGGCCGCCATCCTCTGGGTCGGTATCCTTTGCTGGAATCGTCGCTCGCTTGTCCTGTACGGGCTGATGGTCATGGGCGCAATCATCGTAAGCGTTTTGTTCAGCGAGACAATCTTCGCCCGCGGAGACTCATACCGCTTCGAAATCTGGCAGATCGTGCTGCAGAAAATCGCCCAGCATCCATGGATCGGTCATGGCTACGGGGCGGACCTGCAGGTTGATCCAGGCGTGGGCTATATGCTGTCCGAACCCCACAACTTTGCCCTTGGCGTCTTGTATTACGTCGGCATCGTAGGGTTGGTGCCTTGGCTCTTCATGCAGGCCTGGGCCTTGTCGAGCGGTTGGCGTTACCGGGTCCATCCCTTGCTGGTCGTGGCCTCGACCTGGTTGATATACGGCATGAGCGCAGCGCTCACGGAAGGCGGAGGCATCCTGTCCCGGCCAAAGGAGCATTGGTTCCTGTTGTGGATTCCACTGGCCCTGATCGCTGCCTTGAGCATCAATTACCGCGCCAGGCGCCTGCTGAATATCCCTGTGGAGCAACTGACGCCGCAAGCCCTGGAAACCCTCTCGGCGGGCGCTCAAGTGATCGAATCCGACGGGCTCGGCCCAAAGGTCCTGCGCCTGTCCGGGGGCGACTTCCTCAAACTGTTCCGGGCGCGCCGCTGGTACACCTCGGGCGGCTTCAATCCTTATTCCGAGCGCTTTGCCGTCAATAGCCTGCTGCTGCGAAACCTGGGCATCCAGAGCCCGACGATACTCGCCCTGTACCATTTGAAAGATGGCAGCAGCGCCGTGCACTACGTTCCTTTGCCAGGAATGACCCTGCGCCAGGCGCTGCAAGGCGCATCCGCGCCCGCGCAACGCCATGCTCTTGTACGGGGCTTCGGCAGATTCCTGGCGCAATTGCATGAGCGCGGCGTGTACTTCCGTTCCCTGCACATGGGCAATGTCCTGGTGCTGGATAACGGTGAGTTCGGCCTGATCGATATCGCGGACATGTACGTTTATCCGTCTTCGCTCAGGCTCGCGCTTCGCCAGCGCAACCTGCGCCACATGCGTCGCTACAAGGAAGACTACGGATGGCTGTTTGAGCAGCACCTGGACGCGCTGCTCGATGGCTACGCCACGATTGCCTCGAAACCCGCAGTCGATGACCTGCAAAAGCGCATCCTGTCGGGAAGCAGCCCAGCCCAGGCATGATGACGCGCCTACCGAGGACCGCCGCTCAATAGTGTAGCGGCGGCCCCCACGCGCACGGCTCTGCGGGGGCGCGACTCAGTGCTTTTCCAATGGACAGAAAAACAGACGCCCAAGGCCCCGCCAGGTTTTCTTGTTCCAGGCCCTGAAGGGAATCTGGGCCAGCAGCTCGCGCGCGAACGCATGGTCGCGATTCGAGGTTTTCAGGAACATGGAATTGAGGAACTTGTAACGCACCTTGTCATAAAGCGGATGGTCGCTGAACAACGCGTAGGTACGCAGAATACTGTCGGTCATGAACCGATGGTTCTTGTAGGAGTTGGTCGCGTGCTTGCGGTAACGCGCCATCAATACACTCAACCCGTCGATAAAATAACCGGCTCGGGTCACTTTCAGTTCGATCAACAGGTCTTCCAGGCGAATCTGTGGATCGAACCCCCCGACCTTCTCCAGCGCCTCGCGACGGATCATCAATGTCGGTGCCGGTGGATAGGGTTTGCGCTCCATGAACATGTCTTCGAAATCAAGCCGCCGGAAAGGCACATCCCGACGCTGGCGACTCTCGGGATAAAGGTTCCCGTCGGCATCGATCAGTTCGATATTGCCCGCGCAGATTCCGACTTCGGGCTTGCCGTCCATGTACGCCACCTGAACGGCGATCCGCTCGGGCAGCATGATGTCATCCGAACCGAACGGCACGATCAGGCTGCCGCTGGAGCGGGCAATCGCGTCATTCAGCGTATTGGTCAGCCCCTGGTTCTGCTGGACGCGAAAGTCGAAGCCGTGTGCGGCCTGCAAACGCTGGATCCGCTCGACACTGTCGTCGGTGGAGCCGTCATCGATCACCAACAGTTCGATGTTCGGATAGGTCTGTCCCAGCACGCTGAGGATGCACTCTTCGATGTAGCGGCCATGGTTATAGGACGCGATGATCACGGTGACAACGGGCTGCGCGGCGCTCATGGCTGCTCCTTACGGGCTTGATCCAGGCCGGTCTCGATCAACTCGAGGTATTGGCGGCGGAACACGTCGATGTCGTGCTGCTCGACCAGGTAACGATAGGCACGCTCGCCACACGTCTTGAGCTCGGCATCCGAAAGCCCCAGGTAGGTGTCGAGCGCCTTCGTCAGGCCTGGCACATCGGCCGGCTTTACCGCCAGGCCTCCAGCCCCTTGGATCAATGGCAACATGGCCGGTACGTCAGACGCGATCACCGGCAGATGCCCGCTCATGCCTTCCAGCAGCGCCAACCCCAGGCCCTCGGCCAGCGATGGCATGGTCCAGATGTCGAACGCCCGTACATACTGCAGGGCGTTTTCCTTGAAGCCCAGCAGGTGCGCCCGGCCGTTCAGGCCCAGTTGCTCGATCTGCGCCGCCAATCGTGATTCTTCGCGGCCGGCGCCAATGATCGCCAATTGTACCGAGGGATATTTATCCTTGAGCGCGGCAAAAGCCTCAAGCAGATAAGTATGTCCCTTGACCGGCACCAAGCGGCCCAGGGCGCCGACCAGCCTGACCGAAGGGTCGATACCCAGCATTTCACGAGCCCGCTCGCGCGGATGCTGCAAGGCTTCAGCCTGCTCGATATCAATGGCGTTGGTGATGGCATAAGTGTTGGCGTCGGTAAAACCGCAACGACAATCCAGCAGGTACTGTTTGACCGCTGGCGAAACACCGACAAATCGCCAGTGCCGATCCACCTGCCGCTCGGTCTGGCGGCGACGGTAGAACCGGTCATATTCACCGAACCCATGGGAAATGCCGATGCACAGCGGAATCTTCAGCCACCGATTGAGCTGCAGCATCATGTTGACGGGCTTGAAGCGATTGCACACGACCACATCGAACTTTTCCCTGCGGCAGAACTGGTACAGCTGCCACATCGCGCGAAGCCGCAGGCCCTTCAACGCCTTGTCGGAAAACTCGAAGTAAACCGAATGATCGGCCCGGCTTACCGCCTCGCCAGGACCCGGACGACCTCGCAGGAAAGCTGCCGTTACCTCGTAACGCTCGCCGGGCAGCGCCTTGACGATCTGCTCCGCCAGGTCGGCGAAGTCGTGTTGCTTGACGTTGTAGTCCGGCTGCAGCTGCAGCACTTTGAACCGCTGGCTCATAATTCTCCCTGGTGGAAACCTGTCCCATCGATCACCCAGGCTGACGTTGTCGCCAGTCGCTGTATCCCGACAGGATCTGGCTCCGGCAATGCCGACCATTCGTTGCGCTTCCAGCATACGAAATGAAAATACGGGAACGTACGCCCCCCATCCCGATCATTGGTCAGGCGGCCATTGCGCCAGTACCAGCGAAGGGGGAACTGCTGCGAACCGTCATGCCATTTTATGCAGCCACCCGGCGTACTGAAGGCTTCGGTGAACTCGCTGCGGCGACGCCACGGATTGAACTTACCGACCAGGTTAAACAGCGGATCGGGAAAGTTCTTGCGCCACAGGAAAATCCGGCTGAACGCCCCTTCATCCAGGGCAAGGTGCCGGTCATCGATAAAACGTTCTTGCCAGTTGTTGATCCGCTTGAAAACTTCACGGCCGGCGACGGTATTGCGGATCAGGCACAGATGCCCGGCAACGCGGCGTTCATGGGTTGAAAACAGGTCGCGACGGGCGAGGCGCTCGGCGGTGAAATATTGCCGGAGATTACCGTACACCACATCAATATCGCCAAAGGCCCAGAAATCATAGCCTTCCAGGCGGTCGGCATGAATGTACCCGAGGGCCGGCTTGATGTCGCACAGCTTGTACGCCTGCGCCGGCTTGAACTCGATATCCAGCCGCCGGGAAACCAGCTGGCAGTACGCCTCGAACGTGGTGGTTTCGATGGTTACGTTAGCCGGCAGATTTTCCGGAATCCCGCAGTCACTCAGTAGCAACCAATCAATATCGGGGTTATGCCGACAGCTTTCCAGAAAAAGCGGCATCCAGAAAGGCCAACGTCCGAAATACGGAATGACGAAAACAATACGCGGACAAGGATTGATCAAGACAAGCTCACATTTACCAGGACGGGGGCACCGGGCCCTTTCTGTCATTTGTGTTCAATTCTGCCTTTCAGCAGACTTCATCAGCCAGAAAAGCTCGTGACGCCTGACCGCCTTACGGAAAAATTCGTTCTCGCCGTAGGCGGAACCGATTCGGGTAGTCAGCAAACCCTGGATCAAACGCCTCAACCGCCGTTTCAATGGCAACGGCGGTTGCAGGTCATGCATCATGCCCAGCGCCATGGCCTTGTCTCGCTGGAGCGCCACCGAGAGCGGCAGGCTCAGGGGGTGCATTGGCCGCTCCGGATCAAAGACCGGCGGCAATGCCACGCCTTCTCCCGTGTTGCCCATGGGCCAACGGTCATTGTCGTGCAGGTGATTGGCGTAGCCCAGCAACGTGGTTGGCTGCCATTGCAGGCCCGCCAGCGCTTGCATCACAGCGTCATGGGCGCAGACGTGATCGGCGTGCGGATCGAGCGTCGGATGTGGCAGCACTATCACCTCCGGACGCGCCTTGAGCAGCAGTTCGCGCAGGTCGGCCAACAGATTGGTCCAGGTGGGCGCACCGTCAGCATCGCCCGGCAACACGAACGGGTTCATCCGACGAAACAGCCGGGTGTCGCTCAGGTCGGCTTCGCGAGAACCCTGGGGCTGATCAGGCGCCGCTTGCATGGCTGCCAATTGCAGGCAGAAATAGCCCAGCTGTACACATCGCGATTCCGGCACCCCGGCCCAGCGGGGCACCGCAATGCTGTCCCAGGCTCGCAAGCGACCTTTGAGCCGGGCAGCTTCGACGCCATCCAGGCCCATCCGCTGATAGTGCTCGGCTTCGATTTCACCGGCGGTCAGGGTCACGATCCAGGTTTCGTCAGCCTGGCTGTACAGCCCGTAGGCGGCTAGCTCGGCATCATCGGCATGGGGCGCGATGACCATCACCCGTTGGCGATGCAGTGGCGGCGAGGTGAAAGACCAGAGCGTCGGCTCTCCCAGCAGACGACAGAAGCGTCCGCGCAAACGCAGTTCCCCTCGGGACAATACGGCCCCTTGCTCGCTGAGGTTGAGATAGCGCAGGCCATCGACACCACGCTCGAACGTCTGTCGGTCCGGCACGTCACCGCCCGACAACTCCACGACCGGGTCAACAAAGCGCCCCAGCCAGCTGCTCTTGACCCGCAATGCCAGGATAAGCGTCGCACCGTCGTCCAGGATCACACCCTCGTCCAGCCGAAGCCGCCCGCCATGCAGGTGCACCTTGGGCTGCTGGGTAAAGGGCGGGAAGCTGTATTGGTAATCGTCCCCAGGCGAATAAAACAGATGATCGGCGAACCAGGCCTCATGGGCGACCCAGCCCACGACCGCAAGTACCAACGGCAGCCACCAGGCGACCAGCACGCCCGACAGAACCAGCACAACGAACGCGAGCAGCAGGCCCACGCGCTTGTTGCGGCGATGGCGTTTGAGCAATTGTTGCTTGCGACTCATTGATGGATTCATACGGTAAACACCGGCACGGGGTTGCACCAACGGTCCTTGTACTCCCGGTCCGCCCTGCCGAACGAGAAACGCAACGGCTTGCCGGCGGCGCGGGCATGTTCCCAGGCGCTTTGGGTGTTGAGAAAGCTCAACACGCTGCCGGGACTGAATTCGCGGGTCTGCGGGTCGACGCCGCCATTGATGTATTCGACGCTGATCCACTCGGGCGCTTCGACGCGATACACCAGCTGGATGGCGATAGGCGCATCGTTGAGAAAGATCACCGAACCGATCAACCATGGGCGCAACAGTTCGAGCACCTCACCCATGCGTTCGGCACCGGTGGCGGCAAAGCCCCAGCGGCGCAGGAACAAATCGCAGTAGATCGACGCCAGATCCGAACTGGAGAACGCCTCGACCGGCCGCACCAATCCGCCGGCCTCTTCCAGCAACCGCAATTCACGGCGCTGGTTGTAGCGAAACTTCTTGGACAGTTCTTCCGGCGTGCGGGCCATGGCCAGTTGTTCCTGCTGCAACTTCAAGCCACTGAAACGGCCCTGGTTGAGCTGCGACAGGTAACGTGCGCGATGGCGCAGCGGTGCCTGGGCATCGGGCGCCGCAGGCAGGATCAGCTCGGCATTGCCCAGGTCGAACAAGCCTTTTTTGCCGCAGCGCTTGAGCACGTCCTTGGATAAGGCCAGGTCGCGGCCCCAGGTGGGAATCGCGGCCTTCACTTCGCCTTGCTGTTCATACGCCAGGTAGCGCACGGGAATCCCCGCCAACGCAGCCAGGCGCTCGACCACCAGCGGATGGGTGGCCACGCTGCCGCCAAAACGCTGCCAGGCCTGGGCATATATGGATGCATCTACGGCTGTCCAGCCACGCTCGCGCCAGCCTTGGAATCGATTGAGCATCAGGCTCTCGGCGCCAGGTCGATGACTTGAGGCAAGCGCCAGAATGCTTCGCGCACAGCCTGATCCGAGAAGCGCTCACGCAAGCGGTCGAGCATCAGTTCGGCGCATTGGCGGCGCTGCAGGTCATCCATGGCTGCCAGGTGTTGCAACCCCTGGGCCATGTGTTCGGCATCGCCCAGGGGAAACAGGATGCCCACCCCTTCGACCACTTCCTTCGCACCGCCACAGGCGGTGGCCAGCAGCGGTACGCCTGTAGCCATGGCCTCGAGCAGCACCATGCCAAACGGCTCATGGTTGGAACTCAGGACAAATACATCAAAGGCACGGAAATAGCGGCGGGCGTCACATACCTGGCCGAGGAACATCACTCGATCGGCGATGCCCAGCTCAAGGGCGAGCTTGCGCAGATCCTGTTCCAGACGGCCCTGGCCGAGGATCGCCAGCTGGCTGTTAGCGGGCAGATAGGCCAATGCGGCGGCAAAGCCGCGCAACAGCGTGGCCTGGTCCTTGTCCGGGTGCAGGCGCCCGACATTACCGACAATCCAGGCGCCTGCATCCAGCCCAAGGTTGCGCCGCGCTTCATCCCGCGGCAGCAGGCCGGCCAGGGTGGCCTCCAGATCGATGCGGTTGTACAGCGTCTGGATCCGCACGGCCGGCCACTTCGCCAGGCAGCGGCGTATGTCGTCACGCACGGCATCGGAAACTCCGAGCAGGCTCAGGCGCTTGCGAAAGATATGAGCGAACAGCCGACGGGTACGCCGTTTGTAGTCGCCAAAGGCATGGTGCACGCCGATCACCGGCAAGGAGGTCCCGAGCAGGGCGATATAGATCGGCTTGAAGCGATGAGCAATACAGAAGCTGAAGTTGCGCGATGCGGCGATCTTGCGCAGGTCGCCGATGGCACCCAGCTTCAGGCCGCGAATGGCGCTGGACTTGTACTCCATGAACAGCACCTCATCCGAGGCGCAACTGGCGGCTACCTGCGCATCCGCGACGCCGGTGAGGAACACCGTGGTCACGCGGTAGCCGGTACCCGCGAACAGGCTGGCATACTGTCGCGCGCAGTCCAGGAACGGTCCGTCATAACCGTGGCAGAACTGCAGTACCTGTCGCTCAGCCGAACGTGTCATAAGCATCCACACCCTCTTTGACCACCAGAATATCTTCCATGATCAAATACTGCAGGTCGGAGCCGAAAAACATGTTCAACGCATCGGTCGGCGAACAGATCATCGGTTCGCCACGGCGGTTGAGCGATGTGTTCAGGGATACGCCGTTGCCCGTCAGGACTTCCAGCGCCTTCATCATGTCGTAGTATCGTGGGTTGTATTCGCGCTTGAGCACCTGGGCCCGGGAGGTGCCGTCCTCGTGAACGACTTCCGGCACACGGGTTTTCCATTCCTCGGCCACTTCGAAGGTGAACGTCATGAACGGCGCGGGGTGATCGACCTTGATCATCTGTGGCGCGACGGTGTCGAGCATCGACGGGCAGAAAGGCCTCCAGCGCTCGCGGAACTTGATCTGTTCGTTGATGCGGTCGGCGACGCCACTGGCACTCGGGCAACCGATGATCGAACGTCCGCCCAACGCACGCGGGCCGAACTCCATGCGGCCCTGGAACCAGGCCACCGGGTTGCCATCGACCATGATCCTGGCGATGCGCTCGGGGGTGTTGTCGATCTTGCGCCAGGCCGGCTTGCTCGGATGGCGCGAGCACGCGGCGATCACGTCTTCATTGCTGTAGGCCGGGCCGAGATAGACGTGCTCCATCTTCTCTACCGGCACGCCACGGGCGTGTGACACATAAGCCGCCGCGCCGACCGCGGTACCGGCGTCGCCGGAAGCCGGCTGCACGAACAGTTCCTTGACGTCGTCGCGGGCGATGATCTTCTGGTTCAGCTTGACGTTAAGCGCACAGCCGCCGGCGAACGCCAGCTTGCCGGTTTCCTTGAGCACATCGCCCAGGTAGTGATCGATCATTTGCAGCGCGAGCTTCTCGAACAGCGCCTGCATGCTGGCCGCGTAATGGATGTAAGGCTCGTCGGCGATGTCGCCTTCGCGTTTCGGCCCGAGCCATTCGATCAGCTTCGGCGAGAAGTAGAAACCCTTGCCCTTTTCTTTATAGCGGCGAAGGCCGATCACGTTAGCGTAGTCGGTGTTGATCACCAGTTCGCCGTTCTCGAACGAAGCCAGGCGCGAGAAATCGTATTTGGTGGCGTCGCCGTACGGCGCCATGCCCATGACCTTGAACTCACCGTCGAGCATTTCAAAGCCCAGGAATTCGGTGATCGCGCCATACAGGCCACCGAGGGAGTCCGGGTCGTAGAACTCCTTGATCTTGTGGATCTTGCCGTTCTCGCCGTATCCGAAGAACGTGGTCGCGTATTCGCCCTTGCCGTCGATGCCCAGGATCGCGGTTTTCTCCTGGAAACCCGAGCAATGATAGGCACTGGAGGCGTGGGCCAGGTGGTGCTCGACCGGCTCGATCTTGATCTTTTTCGGGTCGAAGCCCAATTGCTCCAGGCACCAGACGATCTTGCGACGATAACGCTTGTAGCGACGGTTACCCATCAGAATCGCATCGAGGGCACGGTCCGGGGCATACCAGTAGCGCTTGGCATAGTGCCAGCGTGCCTTGCCGAACAGGCTGATCGGGGCGAACGGAATCGCCACCACATCGACGTCGGACGGCTTGATACCAGCCTGCTCCAGGCAGAACTTCGCCGACTCATAGGGCATGCGGTTCTTTGCGTGTTTATCACGTACGAAGCGCTCTTCCTCGGCTGCCGCGATCAGCTTGCCGTCGATGTACAGCGCTGCGGAAGGATCATGGCTAAGGGCGCCGGACAGGCCAAGAATCGTCAATGCCACAGGGGTCTAGCCTCTTAATCTGCATACGGGCGACAAGCGCCTCGAAAAAGTTGATGTGCCGCTCGCCAGGGCGCGGGGCAGCCAAAGGGGGCGATTATAACTTAAAAGCCGGCCCAAACCTCTAGCGGCGAGCCGTGGAGCTTTGAGGCGAATTACTACGACATGTATATGGGCCGTTACAGACTCCCAATACCGACTGCCGCTATCGCGAGCAGGCTCGCTCCCACTGTCGATCGCGGCGCGTATAGATCCTGCATCTATCATCGGCCCCTGTGGGAGCGAGCCTGCTCGCGATAGCGCACTGGCGGACGAACTCAGGCTTGAGTCTTGATATCCTTGGGCAGTCGCTGATCAATCACCCGATACAACCTACTGTCCTCGGGCCAGTTGCGCATGAACCGTGCCCGGTCCCGTGCGTACGCCGGGGCGAAGCTGGCCTGGGTGCGATGCTGGCACATGGAGTCGAGGTCGATCAGGGCCCAGCGGTCATGCTGCCAGAACAGGTTGTGGCCCTTGAAATCGCCGTGACTGATCCGCTCGCGGATGAGATCGGCGAACAACCGGTCCAGGGCCAGCAGTTCGGGCTCGGGCGCCTCGCCACTTTCCACGTAAGGGGCAAAGCGCTCGATGATGTCCGGCCCCGACAGATGCTCGGTGACCAGGTACGCGCTGCGGCGCAGCCACAGGAAACGCTTTTCCAGCAACGCCAAGGGCTTGGGCGTGGCGATGCCGAGGAAGGCCAGGCGGTGGCCTTCGCGCCAGGAATGCCAGGCACGGCTGGGGCGCCAGAAACGCTTGAGCCAATGGGCAAAATTCTTGATGTTGTAGCGCTTGATCACCAGGTTGCGGCCGTTCACATCGACCTTGCCGACGCTCGCCGCGCCTCCGGTCTTGAACAAGTGGCCCCGGTCCAGCAGGGCATCGGCCTGGTCCAGCACCGGTACCATGGCAGCCTCTTCTTCACGGCGGATAGCCCGCAGGCCGAATGCGCCGCGTTGCACGCTGAACAGGCTGCACTCGCGTCCGACCTTTTCCAGGAAGTCTTTCAGGCGCCAGGCCTGGACCTTGTCGATCTGCTTCTGCAGGGCCTCCATGGGCAACGCATGCTCGGCGTTACTCAGAAGGTAGTGCACCAGCAGTTCCTCGTTGAACGGCTCCAGGGACTTGGGCAACTGAGCGAAAAACACTCCCAGGTTCTCCAGCACTTTGTGTCGCGACAGCGGTTGACCCGCCGTTTCAGCGCGAATGCCCGCACCGTCGATCAGATAAAGTTGGCCGCCATGGCGCAGCAGATTGTCCAGGTGCAGGTCTTCCTGCCATAGACCCTTGCTGTGCAACTGAGCGATGGCGCCCAGGGCTTCGGCCAGTACCGCGGCCTGCTCGTCGTCCAGCAACGGCAGGTGCTCGACCTGTTTCCAGGCATCCCCCAGGCTCTGGGCGTCTTCGAGCAACTCGAACAACAGCCAGCCGCCTTCGCCCTCTTTCAGGCCGTCAGCCAGCAACAGCGGGGTGGTCAACCCTTGCTCCGCCAACAGGCGCACACCTTGCAGTTCCCGCTGAAAATGCCGGGCGGCCTTGCTGCCGACCAATAGCTTGGCCAACACCGGCCGGCCGCGCCAGACGCCCGCGCCAACGTAACGCTGTCCCGGCAATACACGCAGCAGGGAAAGCAGCTGCAATTGTGCCGGGCCAGCAGCATCTGCCAGCTCCAGGCTCAACGGCAGGACGGGATGGCGACCGACGCTTTTCAGTTCTGACAAACGCATCAACGGGCTCTCTTGTGACTGCGCCGGACACTCAGGCGGCTCATCCAACTGTCCACCAGGGCGGCGTCGGGCGGCTGATCCAGATAGGTAGACAACAATTGGCGCACATCGGCGTCACTCCAGATCGATGCCCGACGCAGCAGGGGCTCCAGGTCCTTGACCCGATCGCGCCAGCCAAACAGCAGTGGCCGGGTTTTCTCCAGGTCGATCAATTGCGCCCGATAACCGCCGGCGCTGGCTTGCAGGAAGATGTGCTTGGGGTAGAAGCAGCCGTGCACCTGATGCATGCCGTGCAGGCGCCGCGCCAATTGGCCGCAGGCTTTCAGGACAGTGGCGCGCTGCGCCGCCGTCAGGCTCGGCCAGCGTTGCAGGAGCGAATCCAGGTCATCCCAGCCATCCAGGGCACGGGTCAGCAGGATTGCCCGCACTTCGCCATCCACTTTGCGCTGCCCATAGAACACGGCTTGCAGCGCCGGAATCCCCATCTGCCGATAACGGCTGATGTTACGAAACTCCCGGGAAAAACTTGGCTCGCCAAAGGGGTGGGCCCAGGTCCGCGTCAGGTAATTGCTCTGACGCTTGAGGTAATAGCCCTGTCCTTCCAGGTCCAGGCGGAACACGCTGCTCCATCCGTCGCCCGAGGTATTGGGCTCGTCCACCGCATCCAGTTGTCGCGCCCACAAGGCATCGAAGCTGTCCAGGCCATGACGTTGCAGCAACGCCCGGTCCTCAGCGGCCAGAAAATCAGTCATTCACGCCCCTCGAAAAATCTCACCACGTGGCGGATACGCTTTTTGTCGCACGCATCGAGCCGGTCCCGCTGGCGATATTGCAGGTAAAAACGCAGGCGCTGGGTTGCGGACAAATGATACTTGGCCACTTTATCCAGGCACGCCAGATCCTTGGTGATACGGTACTTGAGCCAGAAGCCGCGCCAGAAATCACCATTGGGACAGTCGATCAGGAACAGCTGCGCCCGGTCGTCGATCAGCAGGTTGCGCCACTTCAGATCGTTATGTGTGAAGCGGTGTTCATGCATGGTTCGGGTGTAACCAGCCAGTTGCTGGCTCACACCGTCGACCCAATGGCGATCGGTCAGCCGCGGATCATGACGATCGGCCAGGGCCGACAGGTCTTCGGTGTGCGGCAGTTCCCGGGTGATCATCGCACCACGGGCATAAGCGGCGCCGTTGCGCTCCAGGCCCCAGCCGACGATCTCGGCGGTGGGGATGCCCCATTTGGCGAAGCGCTTGAGGTTCTGCCACTCGGACTTGACCCGCGGTTTGCCCAGGTATCGGCGCAAGCCCTTGCCGGCCGCGACGTAGCGCTTGACGTAATAATTCACACCATTGCGCTGCACCCGAATGACCTCGGACAGCGGGTCGCGAGTCAGGCGCTCGCCTTGCAGGGCGAATACCGCTTCGAGGCTGCCGAAATCCTGCGCCAGATCGGCGTACGCCGGCTCCAGATTCCAACCCGACATCAGAGGGCATCCCCGTAGCGCTGCTTGCGGGCATACAGCTTGTTGGCCTTGCCCTCCAGCCAGTTCAACAGCGAAGCCTCTTCGGCAAGGATCCGGCGCAGCGGCTGCTGGAAATAGCCCTTGAGAAAACGCAGCTTGTCACGGCGGGTCAAGCCGATGTCCAGGGCCGAAAAGTACAGGGCTGCCAGGTCCTTGTTGCGCCAGCGGGTGGTGATGGCCGGGCGGGTCTGGGCACGGTGCAGGTCGATCACCGACAGCTTGAAATCCTGCGGAGTGATCGGTTTGTCAGTGTGCAACAGGAAGTGACAGATGTAGCAGTCCCGATGGTTGACCCCGGCGCGGTGCATCATCCCGGTCATGCGCGCCACTTCGGCAATCAGGGCGCGCTTGAGCGTCGGTTCGGGCGGCTGCCTGACCCAGTCGATGCTGAAATCTTCGAGGCTGACGGTGGGCGCCAGCTCCTCGGTGACGATGAACGAGTGCTGGTCCGCCGGATTACTGCCCCGCTCGCCGTAGGCGACTGCGGTCATGGTCGGCACGCCGACTTGCTGCAAGCGCTGGATCGCCTTCCATTCCTGTCCTGCGCCGAGGACCGGCAGCTTGGCGGTCACCAGATTCTTGATGATCTCGCCCCAACCGATGCCACGGTGGATTTTCACGAAAAAGCCACGCCCATCGACCTCCGTGCGCAAGGTGCGTCGGGCTTCAAGTTCGCGATAGACCTCGCCCTTGAGCGCCTCGACTTCGGCGAACGCATCGCGCCCGGCCCAAAGGCTCTTGAACGGTTCGGCCAGCATCAGTTTCATCGTGCGTGCTCCGCCAATATCACATCGGCCGCGTGCTGCGGCATGCTGTAGAGGTCGGCCGTCTCGGCGAAGGCCAGGCCGTTGCGGCTCCAGGCCGCCCGCGCATTGGTGTCGCTCAACATCCGGCCCAGGTATTCGGTGAGCTGCGCCTGTTCGAACGGCTCGTCGAGCACCAGGCCGCTGTCCGCCTCGGCGATGTAGTGGGCGTACCCGCACACCGCGCTGACCAGCACCGGCAAGCCGGCCACCAGGGCTTCAAGCAATACCGTCCCGGTGTTTTCGTTGTACGCCGGATGGATCAACAGGTCGGCGCCCAGCAGGAAACGCGGGATGTCGCTGCGGCCCTTGAGGAACCGCACGTTGTCGCCGAGCCCCAGCGCGGCACTCTGCAACTGGAATACTTTGGGGTCGTCCTGGCCGATTACAAACAGCCGGGTACGTTTTTTCAGCTCTGATGGCAACGCGGCCAAAGCCTTGAGGCTGCGATCCACGCCCTTGGTCTTGAACCCGGAGCCGATCTGCACCAGCAGCAGGTCATCGTCCGCCAGCGCGAACTCGGCCCGAAACGCGGCCCGGATCTCATCGGCATCGGCGGGCCGGCGACGATCCTGGGCGATGCCCGGCGGCAACAGGTGAAAGCGCGCAAGCGGCGTGTCGTAGTGCTTGATGAACAGCGGCTGCTGGACCTCGGAGATCATCAGCACTTCGGTCTTCGCGTCCTTGGCGAACACCGCCCGCTCGTACTCGGCGAAATGCCGGTAGCGACCCCAGCGCCGGTACAGGGAATTGCGCAGGTTCTGCGCCTTGTCCTCGAAGCAGCCGTCGGCAGCGTAGTAGACGTCCAGGCCGGGCATCTTGTTGAAGCCGATCAAACGGTCCACCGGGCGCCTGGCCAGGTCGGCCTCCATCCACGCACTGAGTTTTTCGTTGCGTCGATGATTGAACAGCGCCTTGACCGGCGCCACCAGCACTTCGAAGCCTGGCGGGACGTCGCCTTCCCAGATCAGTGTGTAGACACGAATCTGGTGACCGCGGCGCTGGCATTCCAGGGCGATGCGCATGAAATCTCGCTGCAGGCCACCGAAAGGGAAATACTTGTAAAGGACAAAAGCCAATTGCATCAGCGCGGCTCCTCAGCCAATAACGTGCTCAGGTGGCTGGCGACACGCTCGGGGTTCAGACGCGTGAAGCACAGCGGCTGCTCGCGTTTCAGGTCGAACCGACGCGCATCTTCGGCGGTCGGCGGATAAGTGCATTGTTTCTGCATGCAGGGGGCGCAGGGGAAATCGCTGGCCAGATGTATCTGGCCCTTGCCGTAGGCGCCAGTCAGCACCGGGTTGGTCGGACCGAGCAATGAGATGGTCGGCACGTCCAGGGCCGCGGCCAGGTGACCGAGACCGGTGTCCACCGCCACGCAGGCCTGGGCGCCGGCGAGTACCTTGCCCATGCCGCCCAGGTTCAGCTTCGGCAGCACTTCGACGTTGCGCAGGCCTTTGGCGATGCGCTCGGCCCGGGCTTTCTCCAGCGCGTTGCCCCACGGCAGTTTCACCACCACGCCGAACTGGCCCATGCGTTCGCAAAGCTGGCGCCAGTAGAGTTCAGGCCAATGTTTGGACTCCCAGGTCGTGCCGTGCAGGAACACCACATAGGGGTACTTGCGCGGTAGTTCAACCAGACGATCGACATTCAGGCCATAGTTGCCCAGGGTTTGCGGCAGGTCATAACCGAGCGCCACGGCGAACAATTGCCGCACCCGCTCCACGGCATGCTGACCACGGGCCACCGCCAGGCGCCTGGAATAAAAGCGCGCGGCGAGAGGCTCCCGGGCCGATTGCTTATCCAGGCCGGCCACCGGAGCCTTGACGTAACGGGTCAGCCAAGCGCTTTTCAACAGGCCCTGGGCATCGATCACCAGGTCGTATTTTTCAGCGCGCATGTTTTGCTTGAAACGCCGCCACTCGCCGCTCTTGATGGTCTGCCAGAGGTTCTTGCGCCAGCGCCGAATCGCCACTGGGATGACCTTGCCCACGGCCGGGTGCCAGGTGGGAATTTCGGCAAAGCCTTCTTCCACCACCCAATCAAACTTGATCCCCGGGATCGCCCGCGCGGCATCGGTGAGGGCCGGCAGCGTGTGGACCACATCCCCCAGCGAAGAGGTCTTGATCAGCAATACCCGCAAGTTACCGGACCTCCACGGGAGTGCCCTGCAATCGCTCCAGGGCCTCGTTTACCGACGTAGGCGGGAGTTGGCGCAGGCAATTGTAGTGGCCGAAGCGGCAGGTGCGATCGAAGCAAGGGCTGCACTCGATGCCCAGGCGCACCACTTCGACCTGGTCGGCCAGCGGCGGCGTGAAGCCGGGCGAGGTGGAGCCGTAGACTGCAACTAACGGGCGGTTCAGGGCGGCGGCCACGTGCATCAGTCCGGAGTCGTTGGACACCACCGAATCGGCACAGGACAGCAGGTCGATCGCCTCGGCCAGGGACGTGTCGCCGCTGAGGTTAACCGACTCTTCCCTGAGACCGGGAATCAGCCGCGAGCGAATGTCCTCGCCCACCGGGTGATCTTTTTTCGAGCCGAACAACCAGACCTGCCAGCCTTCACGAATCTTCGCTTCGGCCACTTGGGCGTAATGCTCCGCCGGCCAGCGCTTGGACTCACCAAACTCGGCGCCCGGACACAGGGCCAGCACCGGGCGGTCCAGGCTCAGGCCGAACTTGGCCAGCGCAGCGTCGCGGCTCACCGGATCGATCACCAGGCTGGGGCGCGGATACGGTTTGGGCAACTCGGCGCCCGGCACATAGGCCAGCGCCATGAAACGCTCGATCATCAGCGGATAACGGTCCTTGTCCAGGGTGCGCACATCGTTGAGCAAGCCGTAGCGGAACTCGCCACGCCAGCCGGTGCGCTTGGGGATCCCGGCGAAGAACGGCACCAGCGCCGATTTCAACGAATTGGGCAGCAGGATCGCCTGGTCATACTGGCCGGCCAGGGACTTGCCGATGCGTCGGCGGGTCGCCAGCTCCAGCGCGCCGTGACCGAGCGGAAAGCTCAAGGCCTTGCGTACCTGGGGCATGCGCTCAAGGATCGGCCGGCTCCACTCGGGCGCCAGGACGTCGATTTCGCACTGCGGATGGCGCTGCTTCAGGCACTGGAAGAGTGTCTGCGCCATCACCATGTCACCGACCCAGCTGGGCCCAACGATCAGAATATTCATGTGGTTTCCAAAAACGCTACGGGGAGGCCTACGCCTCCCCGCCTCAAGAACACTGCAACCCATTGTGGGAGCGGGCTTGCTCGCGAAAGGGCCAACACATCCGACATCTGTGTTGCCTGACATTCCGCTATCGCGAGCAGGCTCGCTCCCACAAGGGTTCTTCATTCGTTCCAAGTGCGGCGTAACACCGCAAATCCAACTGTGGGAGCGAGCCTGCTCGCGATGAAGCCCTCACATCCAACATCATCGCTGCCTGACATGCCGCTTTCGCGAGCAAGCTCGCTCCCACAAGGGTCTTCATATCTACTCAAATACCGCACGACACCACAGATCCAACTGTGGGAGCGAGCCTGCTCGCGATGAGACCGGCACTTTCAACATCATTACCGCCTGACACTCCGCCATCGCGAGCAGGCTCGCTCCCACAAGGGCCTTTCATTCGCCAGCAATCAATCAAGCCCCAGCTCTCGCCAGATCCGCAGCACCTGCCGACGCTCCTCAACGAACTGGTCGCCTGCAATCACTCCTGCCTCTTTCTGCAAGGCCTGGCGGTGGGCGGCGGAGCGGTAGGCTTTATAGGCCTCGCGCAGCATGGCCGCGTCTTCGGCCGGCATCAGCCCGACCTCCTGCAATCCTTCCAGGATGCGGATATTGTCGGTGTAGCGCAGCAGCGACGGGTGTTCCTCGGACCACGCCAGGGCCGCGTATTGCACCATAAATTCAATATCGACGATACCTCCGGCATCCTGCTTGAGGTCGAACGGCGCGCTCGCCTCGAAGGCATTCGCCGCAGTCCCGGCAGCCGTGGCCTTGCTGCCGAGGTTATCGCGCATCTTGGCGCGCATCTCGCTGACGTCCTGGCGCAACCCCGGCAAGTCGCGCTTGCGCCCCAACACCTGGGCACGGACCTTCTCGAACGCCTGCCCTACGTCCTGACTGCCCACCAGCACCCGCGCCCGCACCAGCGCCTGATGCTCCCAGGTCCAGGCTTCGTTCTCCTGATAGCGGGCAAACGCCCCGAGGGAACTGACCAGCAGCCCCGACGCCCCGGACGGACGCAGGCGCATGTCCACTTCATAGAGCTGCCCGGAGTTGGTCTGGGCCGTCAACAGATGAATGATCCGCTGACCAAGGCGGGTGAAAAACTGCGCACCATCGATCGGTTTCGGGCCATCGGTTTCCGCTTGCGGGTCGCCGTCGTGGATGAACACCAGGTCCAGGTCCGAACCATGCCCCAGTTCCAGGCCGCCGACTTTCCCATAACCGACAATGATGAAGCCGGGATCGCACAGGCTGCCGTCGGTGCGCAGCGGCACACCGTGCTTGGCCACCGTCTGGCGCCAGGCCAGGGCCAGCACTTGTTCGAGGATCGCCTCGGCGAGCCAGGTCAGGTAGTCGCTGACTTTCATCAACGGCAGGCTGCCGGCGATTTCCGAGGCGGCCACGCGCAGGCGGTGCGCCAGCTTGAAATGCCGCAGCGCCTCCATCTGCTGTTCGAGGTCATCCTCGGGGATGCGCGTCAGCCGTTCACGCAACTCCGCCGCCAGCTCGGGCGCCAGCGGTGGCTTGAACAAGCGCCCCTCGTTGAGCAACTCATCGAGCAGCAGAGGGAAACGGGTGATCTGCTCGGCGATCCACGGGCTCGCCGCACACAGCGTCAGCAAGCGCCGCAGGGCGCCGGGGTTCTCCGTCAACAGCACCAGGTAGGCCGAGCGACGGGCCACGGCTTCTACCAGCGGCAGCACCCGCTCCAGCACCAGGTCCGGGTTGGCGTGTTCCACCGCCTGAGCCAGCAGACGCGGAATGAAGGCATCCAGACGCTCGCGACCCAAACGTTGCATCGCCCGCAACTGCGGACTGCCGCGCAGCATGGCCAGGGCCTTGAGCGCTTTGGGCGCATCGACGAAGCCGCCCTCCTCCAGTTGGCGGCAGGCGGCCTCTTCGTCCTGGCTGTCTTCCCATAAAGGCAACCACTCGCCGCCCACCACCACTTCACTTTCGCCGCTGGTTTCTTCATCCGGATCGGCGATGACCTGGCCGAAATGCCAGGCCACGCGACCGCGCCAGTGCATCAATCGCTCGTGGAAGGCCGACCAGTCGTCGAAGCCCAGCATGAACGCGATCCGCGCCTGATCCTGGGCGCTGTCCGGCAGCATCTGGGTCTGGCGGTCGGCGATGGCCTGGATCGCATGCTCGGTATAGCGCAGGAATTCATAGCCCTCGCGCAACTCATCGATCACCTTGGCCGGCAGGTAACCCTGGCCCTCCAGGGTCCCCAGCACTTTGAGCAATGGTCGCTGCTGCAAGCTCAGGTCCCGGCCGCCGTGGATCAACTGGAAGGCCTGGGCGATGAACTCCACCTCACGGATGCCGCCCGCGCCCAGCTTGATATTGTCGGCCATGCCCTTGCGCCGCACTTCCTGCTGGATCAACTGCTTCATGGTGCGCAGCGCTTCAATCGCGGAAAAGTCCAGGTAACGTCGATAGACGAACGGGCGCAGCATGTCGAGCAGTTGCGCCCCGGCCGCCTGATCGCCGGCGACAACCCGTGCCTTGATCATGGCGTAGCGTTCCCAGTCGCGCCCCTGGTCCTGGTAATACTGCTCCAGCGCGTTGAAGCTCAGCACCAACGCGCCAGCCGAACCATAGGGGCGCAGGCGCATGTCGACGCGAAACACGAAGCCGTCGACGGTCATCGGGTCCAGGGCTTTGATCAGGCGCTGGCCGACCCGGATGAAGAACTCCTGGTTATCCAGCGGCCGCTTGACCCCGACCGTCTCGCCGCCCTCGGGGTAGGCGAAGATCAGGTCGATGTCCGAAGACAGGTTCAGCTCCACCGCACCCAGCTTGCCCATGCCGAGGATGACCATCTGCTGCGGCTCGCCGCTGCGCCGCCCGGTGGGCGTGCCGAATTGCTGGCTGAGGCGTTGGTACAACCATTGATAAGCCTGGTCGATGCAGGCGTCGGCCAGGTCAGAGAGGTCGCGGCAGGTCTGGACCAGATCGGCCTGGCGAGTCAGGTCGCGCCAGATGATCCGCACTTGCTGGCGGGTGCGCTGGCGGCGCAGGACGCGGCCCAGCTCGTCCTCGGTTTCGGCGGCCTGCACCGCCGTGGCGATCTGTGCGCACAACTCACCGGGGGCGAAGCTGCGGTCCAGCTCGCCACTGCGCACCAGCTCCAGCAACATGACCGGGTCGCGCAGGCTCTGCTCGACGACAAAGTCGCTGGCGGCGGCGATTCGGTTGAACGCCTCCCAGCGCTGCGCCGTCCAGGTCGACAGCCCGTGGTCGTCGTCGAACAAGGCCACTGCCGCACGGAACGACTGCTCGGCGCGACTGACCAATGACTGGAGAATGGCCGGTATCGGGGCTAGCGAGGGCAGGCTCATGGTCTATCCTTGATCGGCGCGGGAAAGGCTGGATGTAGTGATTTTCCCAAAGACACTACCTGATCGACTGTCGAACAAAGATGATAAATAGCTGAAAATCTGATTTTATTGGCAGCCGGCATCAAGTTTTTACCTGTTCGAGTTGGCTTACGACCAACAGTAACGATTATTCTCACAACGAAACGAGGGGCCACAAGCCGCTCATGTGTAGTTTTACTACTCGTCTATACATTCGAAAGGCTGAAACGGCCAACGATTTGTAGTAAAACTACACGCCGCCGAGACAACCTTCGGCAATCCAAGAATTTATATCGTCTGCCCACAAGGCCAGTCGCAAACTCAGGCAACCGATTCTGGTAGCCTTTCCGCCCTGGAGCAAGCCATGCAAGACCTCGATCCCGTCGAAACCCAGGAATGGCTGGACGCCCTGGAATCGGTTCTCGACAAAGAAGGCGAAGACCGTGCTCATTACCTGATGACCCGTATGGGCGAACTCGCCACCCGCAGCGGTTCGCAACTGCCCTACGCCATCACCACGCCATACCGCAACACGATCCCCGTTACCCACGAAGCACGCATGCCCGGCGACCTGTTCATGGAACGCCGCATTCGCTCGCTGGTACGCTGGAACGCGTTGGCCATGGTCATGCGTACCAACCTGAAAGATTCAGACCTGGGCGGTCACATCTCCAGCTTCGCCTCCAGCGCGACGCTGTATGACATCGGCTTCAACTATTTCTTCCAGGCCCCGACCAACGAACACGGCGGCGACCTGATCTACTTCCAGGGTCACGCATCGCCCGGCGTCTACGCCCGTGCGTTCATGGAAGGCCGCATCACCGAAGACCAGATGAACAACTTCCGCCAGGAAGTGGACGGCAACGGCCTGTCTTCGTACCCGCACCCTTGGCTGATGCCTGATTTCTGGCAGTTCCCGACCGTTTCCATGGGTCTGGGCCCGATCCAGGCGATCTACCAGGCGCGCTTCATGAAGTACCTGGAAGCCCGCGGCTTCATCCAGCCGGGCAAGCAGAAGGTCTGGTGCTTCATGGGCGACGGCGAGTGCGACGAGCCGGAATCCCTGGGGGCGATCTCCCTGGCCGGCCGCGAGAAGCTGGACAACCTGATCTTCGTCATCAACTGCAACCTGCAGCGCCTCGACGGCCCGGTTCGCGGCAACGGCAAGATCATCCAGGAACTCGAAGGCGTGTTCCGTGGCGCCCAGTGGAACGTCAACAAAGTCATCTGGGGTCGCTTCTGGGACCCACTGCTGGCCAAGGACGTCGACGGCATCCTGCAACGCCGCATGGACGAAGTCATCGACGGCGAGTACCAGAACTACAAGGCCAAGGACGGCGCGTTCGTCCGCGAGCACTTCTTCAATACGCCTGAACTCAAGGCGATGGTTGCCGATCTGTCCGACGACGAGATCTGGAAACTCAACCGTGGCGGCCACGACCCGTACAAGGTCTACGCGGCGTACCACCAGGCGGTCAACCACAAAGAGCAGCCGACCGTCATCCTGGCCAAGACCATCAAGGGTTATGGCACCGGTGCCGGCGAAGCGAAGAACACCGCGCACAACACCAAGAAGGTCGACGTCGACAGCCTGAAGCTGTTCCGCGACCGCTTCGACATCCCGGTCAAGGACAGCGAGCTGGAAAACCTGCCGTTCTTCAAGCCCGAGGAAGGCAGCGCCGAAGCCCGTTACCTGGCCGAGCGCCGCGCCGCGCTGGGCGGTTTCGTACCGCAGCGTCGCGCCAAGAGCATCAGCATCCCGACACCGCCGCTGGAAACCCTCAAGGCAATCCTGGACGGCTCGGGCGACCGTGAAATCTCCACCACCATGGCCTTCGTGCGGATCCTCGCGCAGCTGGTCAAGGACAAGGAAATCGGCTCGCGCATCGTCCCGATCATCCCGGACGAAGCCCGTACCTTCGGTATGGAAGGCATGTTCCGCCAGTTGGGCATCTACTCGTCCGTCGGCCAGCTCTACGAGCCAGTCGATAAAGACCAGGTGATGTTCTACCGCGAAGACAAGAAGGGCCAGATCCTCGAAGAAGGCATCAACGAAGCGGGCGCCATGAGCTCCTTCATTGCCGCCGGTACTTCGTACTCCAGCCACAACCAGCCGATGCTGCCGTTCTACATCTTCTATTCGATGTTCGGCTTCCAGCGTATCGGCGACTTGGCCTGGGCCGCTGGCGACAGCCGCACCCGTGGCTTCCTGATCGGCGGCACCGCCGGCCGTACCACCCTCAACGGTGAAGGCCTGCAGCACGAAGACGGTCACAGCCACATGCTGGCCGGGACCATCCCGAACTGCCGCACCTATGATCCGACCTACGGCTACGAGCTGGCGGTGATCATCCAGGACGGCATGAAGAAGATGACCGAAGAGCAACAGGACGTCTTCTACTACATCACCGTGATGAACGAGTCCTACCAGCAGCCAGCCATGCCGGCCGGTGTGGAGCAAGGCATCGTCAAGGGCATGTACCTGCTTGAGGAAGACACCCGCGAAGCCGCGCACCACGTCCAGCTGATGGGCTCCGGCACCATCCTGCGCGAAGTGCGTGAAGCGGCGAAGATCCTGCGTGAGGAATTCAACATCGGTGCCGACGTCTGGAGCGTGACCAGCTTCAACGAACTGCGTCGCGACGGCCTGGCCGTAGAGCGCAGCAACCGCCTGCACCCTGGCCAGAAGCCGAAGCTGAGCTACGTCGAAGAATGCCTGAACGGCCGCAAAGGTCCGGTCATCGCCTCGACCGACTACATGAAGCTGTTCGCCGAACAGATCCGTCAGTGGGTTCCTTCCAAGGAATTCAAGGTGCTGGGCACCGACGGTTTCGGCCGTAGCGACAGCCGCAAGAAGCTGCGTCACTTCTTCGAAGTCGACCGTAAGTTCGTGGTGTTGGCAGCCCTGGAAGCCTTGGCTGACCGTGGCGATATCGAACCCAAGGTGGTGGCCGAGGCCATCGTCAAGTTCGGCATCGATCCGGAAAAACGCAACCCACTGGACTGCTGAGGAGAATTTTCGTGAGCGAACTCATTCGCGTACCTGACATCGGCAGCGGTGAAGGTGAAGTAATTGAACTGTTTGTGAAGGTCGGCGACCGTATCGAAGCCGACCAGAGCATCCTGACGCTTGAATCGGACAAGGCCAGCATGGAAGTGCCAGCGCCGAAGGCCGGTGTCATCAAGAGCCTGAAAGTGAAGCTGGGCGATCGCCTGAAAGAAGGCGACGAGCTGCTGGAGCTGGAAGTCGAGGGCGCCGCTGCGGCGCCTGAGGCAGCCGCACCTGCCGCGGCCCCGGCGGCCGCTGAAAAGCCCGCTGCCGCACCGGCTGCCGAGGCGGCTCCCGCACCGGCCGCTGCGCCTGCCGCCGCCACTGTCCAGGACATCCATGTCCCGGACATCGGTTCGTCGGGCAAGGCCAGGATCATCGAAGTACTGGTCAAGGCCGGCGACACCGTCGAAGCCGACCAGTCGCTGATCACCCTGGAATCCGACAAAGCCAGCATGGAAATCCCATCGCCGGCCGCCGGCGTGGTGGAAAGCGTCGAGATCAAGCTGGAAGACGAAGTCGGCACGGGTGACCTGATCCTCAAGCTGAAAGTCGCCGGCGCTGCTGCACCCGCCGCGCCAGCTCCAGCCGCTGCACCGGCTCCCGCCAAGGCCGAAGCAGCTCCAGCCCCCGCTGCTGCACCGGCCGCTAAAGCGGAGGCTGCGCCAGCACCGGTCGCCGCGCCTGCCCCCAGCGGTGCCAAGGTTCACGCCGGTCCTGCGGTGCGCCAGTTGGCCCGTGAATTCGGTGTCGAGCTGTCGGGTGTCAGCCCAAGCGGCCCGCACGGTCGCGTGCTGAAGGAAGACGTACAGGCCTACGTCAAGGCCATGATGCAGAAGGCCAAGGACGCACCGGCCGAGGGCGCCACCGGCGGCGCGGGTATCCCGCCGATCCCGGCGGTGGACTTCAGCCGCTTCGGCGAAACCGAAGAAGTCGCCATGACCCGCCTGATGCAGATCGGCGCGTCGAGCCTGCACCGCAGCTGGCTGAACATCCCGCACGTGACTCAGTTCGACCAAGCTGACATCACCGAACTGGAAGCTTTCCGCGTGGCGCAGAAAGCCGTGGCGGAAAAGGCCGGTGTGAAGCTGACTGTGCTGCCACTGCTGCTCAAGGCCTGCGCGCACCTGCTCAAGGAACTGCCGGACTTCAACAGCTCCCTGGCGCCAAGCGGCAAGGCTGTGATCCGCAAGAAATACGTGCACATCGGCTTCGCTGTCGACACCCCGGAAGGCCTGCTGGTACCGGTCATCCGCAACGTCGACCAGAAGAGCCTGCTGCAACTGGCCGGCGAAGCCGCTGCCCTGGCCGAAAAAGCCCGGAACAAGAAGCTCACCGCCGACGACATGCAAGGCGCCTGCTTCACCATTTCCAGCCTCGGCCACATTGGCGGCACCGGCTTCACGCCGATCGTCAACGCGCCGGAGGTGGCGATCCTGGGCGTTTCCAAGGCCACTATCCAGCCAGTCTGGGACGGTAAGGCCTTCCAGCCGAAGCTGATGCTGCCGCTGTCGCTGTCCTACGACCACCGTGTGATCAACGGTGCCGCCGCTGCGCGCTTCACCAAGCGCCTGAGCGACCTGTTGGGCGACATCCGTACCATCCTGCTGTAAGCCCAAAGGCCCTTCCCCAGGGAAGGGCCTTTCGCACCGCTGTTTTCCGAGCGCCACGCTCGTACCTCAACCCCGCCCGTATGGCGGGGCTTTTTTTGCCTGAAGTTCAAGCATCAACGGCGCGACTCTGTGGGTGAAAAGCGTTAACCGGCAGGCAATGGCGTAGGCCGAGGATTTTCCTACGCCATTTCTTATAAAAGACTACGCCCCCTGTTAGTCATTACCCACAGCCTGTGCCCCCTCCCCTATCAATATTTATGACGCCACGCGCTTTAGCATCAAACCCGCGAGACTCCTGATCAGTTTCGCCGACACTTTATTAATGCTGCAATTCGAATGGACTCGAATATGTTCAAACCCACCGTCGGCCCTATTGTTGGCCACACAACTACCGACCACGCTCGAATATTCCTGCGCGGTGATCGCGATAACAAGTTGGTATTCGCCGGTATTCGCCATCGGCGCAAAGGAGAAACTAACTGGTCGAAAGGACAATTCGTGCAATTGGAGCCACACCGCGACATGTCCGATGTGATTGTGCTCAAAGGCCTTCAAGCCAATACCTATTATGAATACCAGGCAGGCTGGTTCAGCCCCCTGAGCCCGACCCACACCGTCGCCACCATCCAGGAACTGCCGTTGCAATGGCCCCGGACCCTTTACTGCCTGCGTACGCAAGACGCTGAGAACCACGCGCCTCGCGCTTATATCGTAGGATCATGTCGGTACCTGCGAATCACCGCCGGCGTGCCATCGCTGCCGGGCCTCGGTGACCGCATCTTCGCCGGCATCAACCGAATCGCAGCCCTGGCCGACCCGCCGATCAGCGCGGTATTGATGACCGGCGACCAAGTGTATCTCGACGATTTGAATAAACTCGCCCCGGATCGGAGCTACAAGAGCATTCTCTTTAAATACCGAACTGTCTTCTCTCAACCCCATATCGCCCGACTCATGTCTGGCGTACCCACTTACATGATGCTCGACGACCACGAGATCGAAGATAACTGGCCGGCCAACAGAACGGTCAACGATGATGTTCTCTATGCCAACGCGATGAGCGCATATGAACTTTATCAAGCCAGCCACGGCCCGGCTCATGAACTTCGCCATGACGGAACTATTAATAAAACACTGAACAGATATTGGTATACATTTGCCCACGGCGATATTGAATGGTTTGTCACCGACAGTCGCACTCAACGCAACCTGTCGCCAGACAACCGACGCATCCTGGATGAAACCCAGGAGCAGGCGCTGCTCCACTGGCTCGTCCACAGCCGCGCACGGGTCAAGTTCGTCGTGACCAGCGTCATGTTCTATCCCGACAGCAAACGTAACGACGGGGACGCCTGGCAGGCCTTTGCGGAACAACGCATGCGCCTGCTGGAAACCTTGCGCCACGAGAGGATCAAGAACGTGATCTTCGTCTCGGGCGATGTACACGGCTCCATGACCAGCCGCCTGCGCCATAGCCAGGATCCCGAGTTCGAGGTCAACACCATTGTTTCCTCGCCTTTGTGTAACAGCAGGCTGCTGCCTTTCGCCAAGGCATCGGACTTTATTTTCGACGCTCCCATGGCCGGGGATGACAGCGGCGAGTACCACTATGAACTGACCAGCAATGTGGTCAGCCAAGACAACTTTGCCCGCCTGCACGTCACGGCGCAGAACGTACAAGTGAGCTTTCACGACCGTAACGGCAGCCTGCTGCAGACCGTGGAAATCGGGCTTCGCTGACCAGCGGTAGCCTTTGCGACACCCTCTTATCGGTCGGCGACTGGAGAAATCCCTTCGTCGGCCGATAAAAGGTTTATAGCACTTGGCCTTCATCTCTCTTGTCAGCCAGTGCCGCAATGATGCAACCTTGCGGCAATCCGTAATAACGAGGGCGTCAGCCCGGCGCGATCAGCATTTTCGAAGCGAGTTTCCCCATGAAAAGCCAACCCGATGCCGCCAGCCGAATGGCGGCCGAGGTAGTGACGCAGTTACCGGTGCCCTCGCGGCTCGGCATGCTGCGTTTCGAACGGCTGAATGAAGCAAGCTGGGCGCTGTTGTTCCTCGATCCCAACTGCGAACGATACTTCGGACTGCCGGCGGTAGACCTGTGTTCGCTGGTCAGCTCGCCCTACGCCAGCCTGATGGAGCCCGAGGCGCGATATCAACTGCACGACGCGATCCAGCAACAGCTGGCCCAGGCCTCGCATTACCAGATCCGCTACATGCTCCACACCGCCCAAGGCCCGATGAACGTGCTGGAGACCGGGGAAGCCTATAAGCAACACAATCGTCATCTGCTGCGCGGCTACCTGCTGGTGGTCGACAGCTTGCTGCAAGGCGAGCCGTCCATGCCGGCGCTGGACCTGGAAACCCAGAACTCACGCTTGCAGATTGCCCTGGAACTGAACCAGCGGGCCCAGCAGGAACAGCTCCAGCACCTGGACCGGGTGCGCGCCCAGCAGGATCTGATCCTGCTGCTTACCCGCCAACGCTACAGCGCCAATAACTCGCTGCTCGAAGCGGCCGAATTGATCACCCGCAGCGCCTGCGATATCTACCAGATCGACTGCGCCAGTATCTGGAACCTGGAAGACGGCAAGTTGGTGCCGATCTCGGCCTACAACCGCACCACCCAGGAATACTTCCTGCCGGCGGCGATCGACGCCAACGAATTCCCCAACTACATGGAGGCGTTGCAGACCTGTCGGGCCATTGATGCGCATAACGCCATACGCGATCCGCGTACCCGGGAAATGGCCGAAAGCCTGCGCGCCCGCGACGTCAATGCCATGCTCGACGCCAGCGTGCGCATCGATGGCCAAGTGGTGGGCGTACTGTGCCTGGAACAAGTGGGCGCTACCCGCGCCTGGCAGTCGGATGAGATCGCTTTTGCCGGTGAGCTGGCGGACCAGTTCGCCCAGGTCATCAATAACCACAACCGACGGACTGCCACCAGCGCCCTGCACCTGTTCCAGCGCGCCGTGGAACAGAGCGCCAACGCGTTCCTGCTGGTCAACTGCGACGGCGTGGTGGAGTACGTCAATCCCAGCTTCACCGCGATCACCCAGTACACCACCGAGGAAGTCCACGGCCAGCGCCTGTCTGAATTGCCGGCCCTGGAGAACCTCAGCGAGCTGCTGTTCGACGCGCCCTCGGCGCTGGGCCAGAACAACAGCTGGCAGGGTGAGTTCAAGAGCCGGCGCAAGAACCTGGAACCCTACTGGGGCCAGTTGTCGATTTCCAAGGTCTACGGCGACAACCGTGAGCTGACCCATTACATCGGCATCTACGAAGACATCACCCAGACCAAGCTGGCCCAGCAGCGCATCGAGCGCCTGGCCTACACCGACAACCTGACCAACCTGGGCAACCGCCCGGCGTTCATTCGCAACCTGGATGAGCGCTTCGCCCGCGACAGCGACTCGCCCATCAGCCTGCTGCTGGTGGACATCGACAACTTCAAGCGCATCAACGACAGCCTCGGCCACCAGACCGGCGACAAATTGCTGATCAGCCTGGCCCGGCGCCTGCGCAACAGCCTGAGCCCCAGCGGCAGCCTGGCGCGCTTCGCCAGTAACGAGTTCGCCGTACTGCTGGACGACACCGACCTGGAAGCCGGTCAGCAGATCGCCGGCCAGCTGTTGATGACCCTCGACAAACCAATGTTCGTCGACAACCAGCTGATCAGCGTGACCGGCTCCGTAGGTCTGGCTTGCGCACCGCTGCATGGCCGTGATCCACAGACCCTGATGCGCAACGCCGGCCTCGCCTTGCACAAGGCCAAGGCCAACGGCAAGCATCAGGTCCAGGTGTTCACCGAAGCGCTGAACGCCGAGGCCAGCTACAAGCTGTTCGTGGAAAACAACCTGCGCCGGGCCCTGACCCAGAACGAACTGGACGTGTTCTACCAGCCCAAGCTGTGCCTGCGCAGCGGTCGCCTGCTGGGGATGGAAGCGCTGCTGCGCTGGAATCATCCGGAAAAAGGCATGATCCGCCCGGACCAGTTCATCAGCGTGGCCGAGGAAACCGGTCTTATCATCCCCATCGGCAAATGGATCGCCCGCCAGGCCTGCCGCATGAGCAAGCAACTGACTGCCGCCGGCCTGGGCAACCTGCAAGTGGCAATCAACCTGTCGCCCAAGCAGTTTTCCGACCCGGACCTGGTCGCCTCGATTGCCAGCATTCTCAAGGAAGAACAGCTCCCGGCCTGGCTCTTGGAACTGGAACTGACCGAAGGCCTGCTGCTGGAAGCCACCGAAGACACCCACTTGCAGCTCGACCAGCTCAAGCGCCTGGGCCTGACGCTGGCCATGGATGACTTCGGCACCGGATATTCGTCCCTGAGCTACTTGAAGAAATTCCCGATCGACATCATCAAGATCGATCGCAGCTTCATCCACGAAATCCCGGACAACCAGGACGACATGGAAATCACCTCCGCGGTGATCGCCATGGCTCACAACCTGAAACTCAAGGTGGTAGCGGAAGGCATCGAGACTGCCCAGCAGTTGACCTTCCTGCGTCGCCACCGCTGTGACGTCGGCCAGGGCTACCTGTTCGACCGGCCAATCCCCGGCGCAGAGCTGATCGAGAAGCTCAAGCGTTATCCGCGTGGTCCGCTCGCGTAGCTCAAGCTTCAAGCTTCAAGCTTCAAGCTTCAAGCAAACGATGGCACACTCTCACCACTTGTAGCTTGCAGTTGCGACTTGCAGCTGCCTCCCTAAGAGGACTGATGATGGTCTTGCGCTCGGAAATCCTGGTGAACAAAAACGTGCTCCCTACTCAAGAACAAGCTCTACCTGGCCGCGAAACCCCAATGACCGTGCCGGAAAAACACTTCGTCCTCGATGCGCCGCTGCTGGGCCCGTTCGCCATGGACGTGGATTTTGCGATTTTCGGCCTGGGCTGCTTCTGGGGCGCCGAGCGCAGGTTCTGGCAGCGTGAAGGCGTGGTCAGTACCGCCGTGGGCTATGCCGGCGGCTTCACACCGAACCCGACCTATGAAGAGGTCTGCTCGGGCCTCACTGGCCACAGTGAAGTGGTGCTGGTGGTCTACGAACCTGCGAAAGTCAGCTATGAAGCGCTGCTGAAGATGTTCTGGGAATTGCACAACCCGACCCAGGGGATGCGCCAGGGCAACGACATCGGCACTCAATATCGCTCGGTCATCTATGCCACCAACCCGGATCAACTGGCGGCCGCCCAGCACAGCAAGGACATCTTCCAGGCGGAACTGACCAAGGCCGGCAAGGGCACCATCACCACCGAAATCGAAGAAGCGCCGACGTTCTACTTCGCCGAGGCCTATCACCAGCAGTACCTGGCGAAAAACCCTGAAGGGTATTGCGGGATCGGCGGTACGGGCGTGACCTGCCCGATCTGATTTACAGGTTCTAAAAGCTTCGCGAGCAGGCTCGCTCCCACAATGGATCTATGGCGTTCTCAGCATGAATGCCTGGCATCGAACCTGTGGGAGCGAGCCTGCTCGCGATGGCGTCCCTTCAGGCGCCATCACATCAACTGATCAACTTTCCGCAATCAACCAATCCATTTGCCACCCACCCTGGGTCTGTCCGAGCTTCTTCGACAGCCACGGCAGCAGCTCCCGCAACTCCTCCTCCAGCCCCCACGGCGGATTGGCAATCGCTAGGCCGGAGCCGTTCAGGCTGTTGGGCGTCGCGAGTGGATGCACCAGCAGCTCCACCCGCAACAGCTTCGGTGCTCCGGTACCGGCCAGGTCCTGGTAAAAACGGCGCAACGTCCGCTGGTCCTTCACCGGGTACCAAATCGCCGCCACGGTCTGGCGCATCCGACCGATGGCGTCCTTGAGGGACGCGGCGCAGCGTTGCATTTCGTCAAGCTGCTCGAAGGGCGGATCGATCAGCATCAGGCCGCGCTTCTCCGCCACCGGCAGCAGTGCCCGGGGCACGTGCCAGCCTTCGCCCAGGTGCACGGCGACACGCCGGTCGCCTTTCATGTTGTCCTTGAGCAGGACGCCGTCTTGCGGGTGTTTTTCGTTGAGCAACACGCGGTCCTGGGGGCGGGTCAGGCGTCGCGCCAGTTCCGGTGAGCCTGGGTAATAGCGCAACTGCCCGTCCGGGTTCATGTCCCGCAGCACCTTCATGTAATCGCCGGTCAGCGGCGGCAGGTCGTCAACGCCCCACAACCGCGCGATACCTTCCAGGTATTCACCGGTACGGTTAGCCTGGTCACCCTGCAAGTCGTACAGCCCGATACCCGCGTGGGTATCGAGGTAGGCGAAGGGCTGTTCCTTGCGCGACATCAGGGCAATGAGACGGGTCAAGGTCAGGTGTTTGAACACATCGGCGTGATTGCCGGCGTGGAAGGCGTGGCGATAGTTCATGGCGGCTCCTGCGAAGGGCGACGAGTTTACCGCGAAGCGCGTCGCACGTCAGGGACTCGCGGCCCGGCGGGCGGTGGGCAAGGCTGAGGGCTGCACTTTTGAAGGATGGAAAGGACCGTGGCGAGGGAACTTGCTCGCGCTCGAGTGCGAAGCGCTCGCATGATCATGGGGTCGCTGCGCAACCCAGCGGGAGCAAGCTCCCTCGCCACAAGAGCGGACCGGGGCATAAATCAACCCAGCTCTTGCATCAGAAAAGCGAGCAACGGCGCCCTCGGCGCTTCGCCGGCCCCTGACGTTTCGAGGAAATACGCGACCTTGCGCCGCAGGATGCGTTCGTCGACCCGCTCGTACAGATACGGATGCTCCTCGCTCAACCATTTGAGCAGATTGTCCCGCAGGCAGTCGGTCGAATGCCCTGCCATCAACTTGAGCACTGCGCCAGGCACTTTCCACCAGGGATAGGCCTGCGCCGGGCTATGGGCATTTGCGACGATTTCCAGCGCTTGACCGTTGATCAGGCAACGCCTGACGACCGGCAAAAGCTGCCCGGCCTCGACCTCCGGTGATTGCAGGATTGGGTGCAAGAAACGGCCATCCCAGAAACGGAAAAATACCGACCGACCTCCCGGCAGCAGGACCTGCGTCAGCCCGCATAAATGTTTGGCAAGGGTGTCCTGGCTGGCAGACGACACCGCCAGCCACCCCCAGTCGAGTGAGTCGCCTGTAGCGATCCAATCGAGAAACCCGCTGTCTAGGGCGACGGCGCCTACGTAGGGCATCACCGCTTCCCATTCAGCGTAAGGCGTATCGGCCCATATCGGGCTGGGAGCACAAGTCATCGAGCGCCTCCAGGCATCCAGTGCTCCGGCGCTGCTGGCGTTGCTGAAGACGGCATACAGATGCTCGCCTGCCTGCAAGGGACGCGCTTGAAGCCAGGCGCGGGGAGATTGGCCATCCTTCATACTCTCGTCCCGGCAGGTAGCACTTGGGGGGCAAGCGGCGGGGTTGCGCAGACACCGCTCCTGCAACGCTCGCACTCTTCACAGAACGGAGCCGCACCGCCCAGGCTCAGCATTTGCGCCAGGGAAAGCGGGGAGGCCAGGATGGCAGCACTACGCGCAACGTCCGACACGGCAGGTGCCGCGCTCCTGGCTGGCATCGGTGCGCCACCGACTTCGATCGGCACACTGCTGAAGATTCCCGCCGCGCCGATATTGATCCAATGCCCCCCCGCCTGGATCGTCACCCTGACGCCCGCATCCAGCACGATCTGCTGTCCGGCACTGACATGAAACTGCTGGCTGGCGTTGAGGGCCTGACTGGTCACCCGAATGTGTCGCTCGCCGGTGACCAGCAAGTGGTCGTCCTGCCTGACCTCCGCCTGTCGGCGGCCGTGGGTGATGCGCTGTTCATCGGCCTTGAGCTCGTGGCGCGCAGTACCGGTAACGACGATGCTGCGCTCATGATCGACCTGCACCCGCTGGTCGTGCAGCACATGTTGGGTCCAGTCTCGCTGGGCGCGCACATAGATCTCTTCGGCGCCCTTGCGGTCCTCGATGCGCAACTCGTTATAACCGCCACCGCCGGGGCTGCTCTGGCTGCGCCAGATGCTGCGGGTCTTGTCCGCCGGCAGATCCAGGGGCGGCGGATTGGCACCATTGGGCAGGCAGCCGACCACCAGGGGCTTGTCCACATCACCGTCGATGAATCCCACCAGCACTTCCATCCCCACCCGGGGAATCATCACCGCGCCGTAGCGGTCATAGGCCCAGCCGGAGGCCACCCGCAACCAGCAACTGGCGTGCTCGTCACGCTTGCCGTCACGGTCCCAGATCAACTGGACCTTGACCCGCCCCCACGCATCGCAGTGGATCTCGCTGTCCACAGGCCCGGTGACCACCGCCGATTGATAACCCCGGGCTTGCGGCTTCGGGTGATGCAGGGGCGGACGATAGAAAACATCCCACGGCGTCGCCAGGAATGTATTGCGGTAGCCCTGCAACTCATCCGGGCTGATGCCAGCCGCTTCCTCCAGAACCTGGGGTTGTCGACCGTGATGGGAAACTTCGGTAAGCAGCCAGAGATCATTGCATTGCTTTCGGGGATGCTCGTGCACCTGCATGAAATGCCCGCTGACCAGTGCCGGTTGATCACTGCGCCCTTCGGCCAGACGATAATCGACCACATGGCGTTCGAGTGCGCGCCGAGTCAGGTGACGGCCATGCTCACGATCGGAGAATTGCCCCGGATAGCGATAGTCTTCCAGTACCGGCCGCTGCTGATTGTCGAGGTGGGTTTGCAGCGCCTGGCCGGGTTTGGAAAAGTCATAGTCGCGCAGCGTCACGGCACTGGTCCGGGTTTGGAGCCGTACCGTCAGCGACTTGAGCGTCGGCTCGCTGGCGGCCAAGCCGCTGTCCGGCTGATAAATCGTCGGTTCAGCCAGGTGAGTAAAGACCGTCTGGTCGTCGCCGAACACCAGCAGATGTCCTTCGGGGCTGTGCCTGAAGTGATAGTGAATGCCGACCTCGGCACAGATACGCTCGATGAACGCCAGATCGCTCTCGGCGTATTGCACGCAGTACTCGCGTTCGGGGTATTGCCCACTGAGGCTGAAGCGGAAGGTGTCGCCCTGGATGCCATGCTCCTTGAGGATCCGGGTGACAATTGACGGCACGCTCAGGTGCTGGAAGATCCGCTGATTGATGCGATGCCGCAGGTACGTCAGGCGTGGCACCAGGCTGATCCGGTAATGAGCCAGACGCTTGCCGCAATCACCCTGGGCGACGCTGTAGACCTGACCGTGTACACCCCGCCCCTGGCTTCCGAACGCCAGGTAGGCCTGGCGGTGCAAAAGCTCTTCCAGTGACAGGTCGAACCGCTCGCTGACCAACTCAAGGTCAAAGCGATATGGCTGGCTGATCGCTTCATTGCCCTTGAACTCAAGCACCTCGAATTCATCAGGCCCGCTGTCGAATGTCAGGACGAATCGCGAAGGGATGGCAGGCGGGTACATCCGAGGTGCCTCTGCTGGATAAAGGCGACCGATTCTGCATGAGCCCTACGGACAATGGGTCGGCGCTCAAGAAAAACAGACGTTGCCTTAGATCTGCAGAGAAAAAAGCCGCAAGGCGTGTCGTCTTTTCCGATAGACAGCTGGCTGCAAAATAGCGCCTACCCCGACATCGTCCAATAAAAAACGGCCCGCCTCCAAGAGAGACAGGCCGTTGCTGATCCATCAAGCGAGCCGTCCAGGCCTCGCCGAATGCCTTATTGGTTCAAGCGGAAATCTTTCTCGGCCGCTTCGAAGCGCTGCACCATACCTGCGGTAGGCGAGCCCATCTTACTGACGAAGAAAATGGCCAGGCTGGCGAAAATAAAGCCCGGGATGATTTCGTACAGACCCAGCAGCTCGAAATGCTTCCAGACGATCACGGTGATCGCACCCACCAGGATGCCCGCCAGCGCGCCGTTACGGGTCATGCCTTTCCAGATAACCGAGATCAGCACCACAGGACCGAACGCGGCACCGAAACCGGCCCAGGCGTAGCTCACCAGGCCCAGGACACGGTTTTCAGGATTGGCGGCCAGGGCGATGGCTACCAGCGCCACCAGCAGCACCATGGCGCGGCCGACCCAGACCAGCTCCAGCTGCGAAGCGCTCTTGCGCAGGAAGGTCTTGTAAAAGTCTTCGGTCAGGGCGCTGGAGCACACCAGCAACTGGCAGCTCAGGGTGCTCATCACCGCCGCGAGAATGGCCGACAGCAATACACCGGCAATCCATGGGTTGAACAGCAGTTTTGCCAGCTCGATGAACACGCGCTCGTGGTTCTCGGTGACCGGACCAGCCACTTCAGGGTGCGCCGAGAAGTAAGCGATACCAAAGAAGCCGACAGCAACGGTGCCGCCCAGGCACAGGATCATCCAGGTCATGGAGATACGACGAGCGTTGGCGATGGACTTGACCGAATCGGCCGCCATGAAACGCGCCAGGATGTGCGGCTGGCCGAAGTAGCCCAGGCCCCAGCCCATCAGCGAGATGATGCCGATGAAGGTGGTGTTCTTGAGCATGTCGAAGGCCGAGGGGTCTTTCGCTTCGATGGCCAGGAACGTGGTGTCCACGCCGCCGGTGGCCAGCAGCACGATGATCGGTGTCAGGATCAGGGCGAAGATCATCAAGGTGGCCTGGACGGTATCGGTCCAGCTCACGGCCAGGAAACCGCCGACGAATGTGTAGGCAATGGTCGCCGCAGCACCGGCCCACAGCGCAGTCTCGTAGGACATGCCGAACGTGCTTTCGAACAAACGGGCACCGGCCACGATGCCGGACGCGCAGTAGATGGTGAAGAACACCAGAATCACCACGGCGGAGATGATCCGCAGCAGGCCGCTCTTGTCTTCGAAGCGGCTGGCGAAGTAGTCCGGCAGCGTCAGCGCGTCGCCGTTGTGCTCGGTCTGTACCCGCAGGCGACCGGCCACGAACAGCCAGTTCAGGTACGCGCCGACGATCAGGCCGATGGCGATCCAGCTTTCCGACAGACCGGACATGTAGATGGCACCTGGCAGCCCCATCAACAACCAGCCGCTCATGTCCGAGGCACCGGCGGACAGGGCCGTGACCACGCTACCCAGACTGCGACCGCCCAGGATGTAATCGGAAAGGTTATTGGTGGAACGGTAAGCCATCAGGCCGATCAGGACCATGGCTGCGATATAGATCACGAAAGTGATCAACGTGGGATTGCTAACACTCATTGAATTACGCCCTGGCTTTGTTTTTATGTAGCGGTGGCAGCTGGTAACGCCGACAACGGACGTTGTAGCGACGATTTGCAGACCCGCGAATTTATGCTGATGTTTCCCCAGGAAAGCCATCAGCCGGTGTTCCCGGCAAGAACCGGTTGCACCTTGGCCGCGAATGCTATTCAACAAATGAAATGAGGTGCAACCTGTTTCGCTCGAATCAGTTGCACCTGATCGGTTTTATCGTCGACTTTCCGATTATCGCCCTTATTTGGTGCACTCATGGACCCTCAACCTGAAATTAAAGCACCAGGTCGGTGCACTACAAACAGGTGCGTATCTGCCGCCTGACGAACTGCTCATTGTTTCAACAAAAAAAGGGTTGCACCCGGTTGCACCTCATTCTGCGCGCAGCTAATCTTGCCGCCAGCTGATGCCACGCCGTACGTGGTAAACATGAGGATAAAAATATGGCTACCACCACCCTCGGGGTCAAACTCGATGACCCGACCCGCGAACGCCTCAAGGCGGCCGCAACCTCGATTGATCGCACGCCGCACTGGCTGATCAAGCAGGCAATTTACAATTACCTGGAAAAACTCGAGGGTGGTGCAACCCTGACCGAGCTCAACGGTGCTCTTCGCGCCGACAGCGATGACGCCGGCGAAGTCCCGGTCGACCACGCGCACCAATGTTTCCTGGAATTTGCCGAAAGCATCCTGCCGCAATCGGTCCTGCGCGCTTCCATCACGGCCGCTTACCGTCGCCCAGAGCCGGAAGTGGTTCCGATGCTGATCGAACAGGCGCGCCTGCCGGCCCAAATGGCCGAGGCCACCAACAAGCTGGCCGCCTCGATTGCCGAGAAGCTGCGCAACCAGAAGAGTGCCGGCGGCCGTGCCGGGATTGTCCAGGGCCTGCTGCAGGAGTTCTCCCTGTCGTCCCAGGAAGGCGTGGCACTGATGTGCCTGGCCGAAGCGCTGCTGCGCATTCCGGACAAAGGCACCCGCGACGCACTGATCCGCGACAAGATCAGCACCGGCAACTGGCAACCGCACTTGGGCAACAGCCCGTCGCTGTTCGTCAACGCCGCGACCTGGGGCCTGCTGCTGACCGGCAAGCTGGTCGCCACCCATAATGAAGCGGGCCTGACCTCCTCTCTGAGCCGCATCATCGGCAAGAGCGGCGAACCGATGATCCGCAAGGGCGTCGACATGGCGATGCGCCTGATGGGCGAGCAGTTCGTCACCGGCGAAACCATCGCCGAAGCCTTGGCCAACGCCAGCAAATTCGAATCCAAGGGCTTCCGCTATTCCTACGACATGCTGGGTGAAGCGGCGCTCACCGAACATGACGCGCAGAAATACCTGGCCTCGTACGAACAAGCCATCCACTCGATCGGCAAAGCGTCCCACGGCCGTGGGATTTATGAAGGCCCGGGCATTTCCATCAAGCTCTCGGCCCTGCACCCACGCTACAGCCGCGCCCAGTACGAACGCGTCATGGACGAGCTGTATCCGCGCCTGCTGTCGCTGACCCTGCTGGCCAAGCAATACGACATCGGCCTGAACATCGACGCCGAAGAAGCCGACCGCCTCGAACTGTCCCTGGACCTGCTGGAGCGCCTGTGCTTCGAGCCGCAACTGACCGGCTGGAACGGCATCGGCTTCGTGATCCAGGCGTACCAGAAGCGCTGCCCGTATGTGATCGACTATGTGATCGACCTGGCTCGCCGCAGCCGTCACCGCCTGATGATCCGCCTGGTAAAAGGCGCCTACTGGGACAGCGAGATCAAGCGCGCCCAGGTCGAAGGCCTGGAAGGCTATCCGGTCTACACCCGCAAGGTGTACACCGACGTGTCCTACATCGCTTGCGCCCGCAAGCTGCTGTCGGTGCCGGAAGTCATCTACCCGCAGTTCGCCACCCACAACGCCCACACGTTGTCGGCCATTTATCACATCGCCGGTCAGAACTATTACCCGGGCCAGTACGAATTCCAGTGCCTGCATGGCATGGGCGAACCGCTGTACGAGCAGGTGGTAGGCAAGGTTTCCGACGGCAAGCTGAACCGTCCGTGCCGCGTGTACGCCCCGGTCGGCACCCACGAGACGCTGCTGGCCTACCTGGTGCGTCGCCTGTTGGAAAACGGCGCCAACACCTCGTTCGTCAACCGCATCGCCGACCAGTCCATTTCCATCCAGGAACTGGTGGCCGACCCGGTCGCGAGCATCGAGCAAATGGCGACTCTGGAAGGTGGTTTCGGCCTGCCGCATCCGCGCATTCCATTGCCACGCGACCTGTACGGCAGCGAGCGCGCCAACTCCAGCGGCATCGACATGGCCAACGAACATCGCCTGGCCTCGTTGTCCTGCGCGCTGTTGGCAACGGCCCATAACGACTGGAAGGCCGCGCCGATGCTCGGTTGCGCCGCCAGCGAGGAAACCCCGGCACCGGTCTTGAACCCGTCCGACCACCGTGACGTGGTCGGGCATGTACAGGAAGCCACCGTCGCCGACGTCGACAACGCTATCCAATGCGCCCTCAATGCCGCACCGATCTGGCAGGCCACGCCACCGGCCGAGCGCGCCGCAATCCTGGAGCGCGCCGCCGACCTGATGGAAGGCGAGATCCAGCCGCTGATGGGCCTGTTGGCTCGTGAAGCAGGCAAGACCTTCGCCAACGCCATCGCTGAAGTCCGCGAAGCGGTGGATTTCCTGCGTTACTACGCGGTACAGGCACGCAACGATTTCACCAACGACGCCCACCGTCCACTGGGCCCGGTTGTGTGCATCAGCCCGTGGAACTTCCCACTGGCGATCTTCAGCGGCCAGGTCGCCGCAGCCCTGGCGGCCGGCAACCCGGTCCTGGCCAAGCCTGCCGAGCAGACCCCACTGGTGGCCGCCCAGGCTGTGCGCCTGCTGCTTGAAGCCGGCATTCCGGAAGGCGTGTTGCAACTGCTGCCGGGCCGTGGCGAAACCGTCGGTGCCCGTCTGGTGGGTGACGAGCGGGTCAAAGGCGTGATGTTTACCGGTTCCACCGAAGTAGCGCGCCTGTTGCAACGCAACATCGCCGGTCGCCTGGATAATCAGGGCCGCCCGATCCCGTTGATCGCCGAGACCGGCGGCCAGAACGCGATGATCGTCGATTCATCGGCCCTGACCGAACAGGTCGTCATCGACGTGGTGTCGTCGGCCTTCGACAGCGCCGGCCAGCGTTGCTCGGCCCTGAGGGTCCTGTGCTTGCAGGAAGATTCCGCCGACCGCGTGATCGAAATGCTCAAGGGCGCCATGGCCGAGTCGCGCCTGGGTAACCCGGAGCGCCTGTCGGTCGACATCGGCCCGGTGATCGACGCCGAAGCCAAGGCCGGCATCGAGAAACACATCCAGGCCATGCGCGACAAAGGTCGCACCGTGTACCAGATGGCAATTGCCGACAGTGACGAGTGCAAGCGCGGCACCTTCGTGATGCCGACCCTGATCGAGCTGGAAAGCTTCGATGAGCTGCAACGCGAGATCTTCGGTCCGGTACTGCACGTGGTGCGCTACAAGCGCAAGGAGCTGGATCAGTTGATCAATCAGATCAATGCCTCCGGCTACGGCCTGACCCTGGGCGTGCACACCCGCATCGACGAAACCATTGCCAAGGTGGTCGATAACGTCCACGCCGGCAACGTCTACGTGAACCGCAACATCGTCGGTGCCGTGGTCGGCGTGCAGCCGTTCGGCGGCGAAGGTTTGTCGGGCACCGGGCCCAAGGCCGGTGGCCCGCTGTACCTGTACCGCCTGCTGTCGACCCGTCCGACCGATGCGATCCAACAGTCCTTCGTGCGCGCCGATGCCGTCAACGCGCCGGACCTGCGCCTGCGCGAAGCCATGAGCAAACCGCTGACCGCCCTGCAAGCCTGGGCCGACAGCCAGAAACTCGCCGAGCTGAGCACCTTGTGCGTGCAGTTCGCGGCCCAGTCGCAAAGCGGTATCACCCGCCAGCTGACCGGCCCGACGGGCGAGCGCAACAGCTACGCCATCCTGCCGCGCGAGCACGTGTTGTGCCTGGCCGACGTGGAAGGCGACCTGCTGACGCAACTGGCGGCCGTACTGGCTGTAGGCGGCTCGGCCGTGTGGCCGGAAACCGACACGAGCAAGGCCTTGTTCGCCCGCTTGCCGAAGGACATCCAGGCGCGCATCCAGCGCGTTTCCGACTGGACCAAGGACGACGTGGTATTTGACGCGGTCCTGCACCACGGTGATTCGGATCAATTGCGCAGTGTTTGCCAGCAAGTGGCCAAGCGTGCCGGCGCCATCGTCGGGGTCCACGGTTTGTCACAAGGCGAAACCGGTATTGCGCTGGAGCGCCTGGTGATCGAGCGCGCGCTGAGCGTCAACACCGCGGCGGCGGGCGGTAACGCCAGCCTGATGACGATCGGTTAACAGCAGCGGCAAGTTTTGAGCTGCAAGCTGCAAGTAAAAGCTAGGCACTTACTTGCAGCTTGAAGCTTGAAGCTTGCAGCTTAGAACTTGTGCCGCTTTATCACCCCCATCAATCTTCCTGTTCACCCTCTATCTACCCAGCCTAGACTCGGCCCATTCCCAAACAAGGTAGGCCGCCATGTCCGAGACGCTGCTCAGTTCCCGCAATCTGGCTTTCGAGCTGTATGAAGTCCTTGATGCCGAGGGCCTGACCCTGCGTGAGCGGTTTGCCGAGCACAATCGCGAAACCTTCGACGCGGCCCTTGGAACGGCCCGCAACATTGCCGAGAAGTACTTCGCGCCGCATAACCGCAAGAATGACGAAAACGAACCCCGTTACGAAAACGGCCAGGCCGTGCTGATTCCCGAGGTGAAGCCAGCGGTGGACGCATTCCTGGAGGCTGGCTTTCTCAATGCCGCCCGCAGTTTCGACGCCGGTGGCATGCAGCTGCCGACCTTGCTGTCCCAGGCCTGCTTCGCGCATTTCCAGTCGGCCAACGCCGCCTCCACCTCTTATCCGTTCCTGACCATGGGCGCGGCAAACCTGATCGAGAGCTTCGGCAGCGAGGAACAGAAACGGCGCTTCCTGCAACCGATGATCGACGGGCGTTTCTTCGGCACCATGGCCCTGACCGAACCCCACGCAGGCTCGTCGCTGTCGGACATCCGCACCCGCGCCGAGCCGGCGCCGGACGGCACCTACCGCCTCAAGGGCAACAAGATTTTCATCTCCGGCGGCGATCACCCGCTGTCGGAAAACATCGTGCACATGGTCCTGGCGAAACTGCCGGACGCGCCAGCGGGGGTGAAGGGCATTTCGCTGTTCATCGTGCCCAAGTTCCTGGTCAACGACGACGGCAGCCTCGGCCCGCGCAACGACGTGCTGCTGGCCGGGCTGTTCCATAAGATGGGCTGGCGCGGCACCACGTCCACGGCGCTGAACTTTGGCGACAACGGCGAGTGCGTCGGCTATCTGGTGGGCAAGCCGCACCACGGCCTGAGCTACATGTTCCAAATGATGAACGAGGCGCGGATCGGCGTCGGCATGGGCGCGGTGATGCTGGGCTACGCCGGGTACCTGTATTCCCTTGAGTACGCCCGTGAACGTCCGCAAGGCCGGGTGCCCGACAGCAAAGACCCGACTACCGCACCAGTCGCGATCATCCAGCATGCCGACGTGCGGCGCATGCTGCTGACCCAGAAAGCTTATGTCGAAGGCTCGTTTGACCTGGGCCTGTATGCGGCGCGGTTGTTCGACGATACCACCACACTTGAAGACGAAGCCGAACGGCGGCGCGCCCATGAACTGCTGGATCTGCTGACGCCCATCGTCAAATCCTGGCCGTCGGAGTTTTGCCTGAAAGCCAACGAACTGGCCATCCAGATTCTCGGCGGCCACGGCTACACCCGCGAGTACCCGGTGGAGCAGTACTACCGCGACAACCGCCTGAACCCGATCCACGAAGGCACCCACGGCATCCAGTCGCTGGACCTGCTGGGCCGTAAACTGGCGCAGAACGGCGGCGCCGGGCTCAAGCAATTGATTCGCCTGGTGGCCGACACCACCGAGCGCGCCCAGGCCCACGATTCACTGACGCCCTTGCGCCAGCCGCTGGAAGCCCTGGTGGCGAGCTTGCAGACAGTCACCCTGGGCCTTCTGACCGATCTGGCCCAGGGCAAGGTCAATAGCAGCCTCGCCAACTCCGCGCTGTATCTGAAGGTGTTTGGTCACATGGTGATCGGCTGGCGCTGGCTGGAACAGGCGATTCGCGCCGAAGAAGGCCTGGCCAGGGGCGATGCCGCAGACAGCGATTTCTACAAGGGCAAGCTGCAAGCGGCGCGGTATTTCCTGACCTGGGAAATTCCCGGCTGCCACCATGAACTGGCATTGCTCGAGGCGCGGGACGATACGTGCCTGGGGATGCGGGACGAGTGGTTCTGAGCCGGGTGTTGTAGCGCGGCTTATATCGCTATCGCGAGCAGGCTCGCTCCCACAAAGGGTTCCAAGTGGACGCGACATCTGCGTTCACCGCCGATCCATTGTGGGAGCGAGCTTGCTCGCGAAAGCGATGGATCAGGCAAATCAATTGCAACTGACATGCCGCCTTCGCGAGCAAGCTCGCTCCCACAATCAAATCACTAACAACCCTTGGTCTTCAGGCCTGCTGAATCGTCTTGGCAATGACATCCACCGTAGCGCTGACCTGCTCTTGATAACGCTCGAGCTCCGCTTGATGGTTTTTCTGCATCTCGATCTGCTGCGAGCACAGGTTCATGGCCGCCAGCACCAACAGCCGATCACCGATCAGCGTCGGATATTTACGCTTGGTCTCGGCCAGGGCCGTCTTGAGCATCGAAGCGGCGTCCAGCAAGGCCTGTTCCTGGCCGGCCGGCGCCTTGATTGAATAGTCCTCTCCCAGGATCGAGATGACCGTTACCCCGTCGGCGGCGTGCTTCATGCGTTGACAGTGCCTGCACTGGCACGCTCGATCAGCGCCTGGATACGCGCAGCTGTGGTGCCGTGCAGTTCTTCCTGTTCCATCAGGCTCAGTTGCAGGCTTTCGTTTTCATCCTTGGCCCTGGCAAGTTCCGCGCTCAGGGTTTCATTCAGGCCGGTGAGGTGGCGGTTCTGTTGCACCAGGTCATTGACCAGTTGCTCCAGCTGGCTGAGGGATGCTTCCAACATATTGATTTCCAGGGATTTTCAGGGGGCGCGTACGATAAAGAAAAGTCACCGGCGATGCTATGGGGCATAGGCGACGGTGCTTCGCTGGCGAGCTGTAAAGACTGTGGTTCACGGATCTGGTTCCTACCCTTCGTCGTAACGACGCGACAAAACCCCGCATGCCCCTCAAGACTTCAGCCACCTGACCGATAAGTCAGGCATACCCGTAACAGTCTCGCACGGACGCCTCTTTCCGGTACTTTCCATGTCCTTACGTAATATGAACATCGCGCCGCGGGCGTTCCTGGGGTTTGCCCTGATCGGCGCCCTGATGCTGGCCCTTGGTGTATTTGCCCTGAGCCAGATGAGCAAGATCCGCACGTCCGGCGAAAACATCGTCGAAAACAGTGTGCCCAGCATCAAGGCCCTCGACGAGTTCACCCAAATCACCCTGCGCCTGCGCGTGCTGTCCTACCGGCTGCTGGTCAACCGGGAACCGGACATCCAGCAGAAGACCTACGATCTGTTGGAACAACGCAGCCAGCAGATCCGCGCCGCCCAGACCGCTTATGAAAATCTCATCAGCGCTGCGGATGAACGGGCCGCCTATGACCAACTCGTACAGCTGTTGGGCCAGTATCGCCAGCTTGAAGATCGGATGAAAACCCTGTCGCGCAACAACCAGGTCGATGACCTGCGCGTGCTGCTCAACACTGAACTGCTGAGTAATTCCGATGCCGTCAACGCGGCCATCGCCCGCCTGGTGGAGATTAACAACCTGCAAGCCGAAACCTTGAACCAAGGCGCGACGCAGCAATATTCCACGGCCTTCAACTGGGTGGTCACGCTGCTGGTCATCGCCACCGGCCTGACCCTGCTGTTCGCCTGGCTATTGACCAACAGCATCACCAGACCGATTGCCAATGCCCTGGATGCCGCCGAAGAGATCGCCAAGGGCAACCTGACCCGGCCGATCATCGTCGATGGCAGCGATGAAGCCGGACGCCTGCTGCGGGCCATGTCGACCATGCAGGAAAAACTGCGCGACACCCTGCAACGCATCTCCGGCTCGGCCACGCAACTGGCCTCCGCCGCCGAGGAACTCAACAGTGTCACCGACGAAAGCGCCCGCGGCCTGACCCAGCAGAACAACGAAATCGAACAGGCCGCCACCGCCGTCAACGAAATGACCAGCGCCGTGGAAGAAGTGGCGCGCAACGCGGTCAGTACCTCGGAAGCCTCGAAGCACGCTACGACGTCGGCCGGCGATGGTCGGGACCTGGTGCAAGAGACGGTCAGCGCCATCGAACGCATGAGCGCCGACGTGCAAGGCACTGCCACCTTGATCGGCAACCTGGCCGATGAGTCCCGTGACATCGGCAAGGTGCTGGACGTGATTCGTGGCCTGGCCGACCAGACCAACCTGTTGGCGCTGAACGCAGCCATCGAAGCCGCCCGTGCCGGTGAAGCCGGTCGTGGTTTTGCCGTGGTGGCGGACGAGGTGCGTGCCCTGGCGCATCGCACCCAGCAGTCGACCAGCGAGATCGAGCGCATGATCGGCAGCATCCAGAGCGGCACCGAACAGGCCGTGGATTCGATGCGCAACAGCACCGAGCGCGCCGAGTCGACCCTGAACATCGCTCGCGGCGCCGGCATGTCCCTGGACACGATCAACACCGCCATCGTCGAAATCAACGAGCGCAACCTGGTCATTGCCAGCGCCGCCGAAGAACAGGCCCAGGTGGCCCGCGAAGTGGACCGCAACCTGGTGAACATCCGCGACCTGTCGGTGCAATCGGCCACCGGCGCCAACCAGACCAGCGCCGCCAGTGCCGAACTGTCGCGCCTGGCGGTGGATCTGAACAGCATGGTCGGGCGGTTCAGCCTCTGATCTGCGTAATGGTTGATCGTCCCGCTGACCGTGAGCGATCAACCCTCCAGCTTTCGTGGCGAGGGAGCTTGCTCCCTCTGGCCCGATCCGACGCCTCGGGCGAAGCGGCCCCAGGACCTAAAAGCGACGACTGCTTCGCAGCCGAGCGGGAGCAAGCTCCCTCGCCACGGTATTGCTGCCGCCCTTGTAGCCCTATCTCCAACCTTTTTTGACAGCATCACATTTCAACAGGTTAGAATCGCTGGCACGCAGACTGCATGGTCAGTCCGTGCCCGCCCTTGTTTTTTTTCGGAGTACTGCCTTTGACTGCAACCACCATCAACAGCCTGTTCTTGATCGGCGCGTTGCTGGTAGGTGCGAGCATCCTGGTGAGTTCTCTTTCGTCCCGCCTGGGAATCCCGATCCTGGTGATTATCCTGGCCGTGGGCATGGTGGCCGGTGTCGACGGCGCCGGCATCCTTTTCGATAACTACGCCACCGCCTACCTGGTCGGCAACCTCGCCCTGGCTGTCATCCTGCTGGACGGCGGTTTGCGCACCCGGGTTTCCAGTTTCCGGGTGGCGTTGTGGCCAGCGCTGTCGCTGGCCACCGTCGGGGTGTTGATCACCACCGGGCTGACCGGCCTGGCGGCGGCGTGGCTGTTCAACCTGAACCTGATCCAGGGGCTGCTAATCGGCGCCATCGTCGGCTCGACCGACGCCGCGGCGGTGTTTTCGCTGCTCGGCGGCAAAGGCCTGAACGAGCGGGTCAGCGCTACCCTCGAGATTGAGTCCGGCAGTAACGACCCGATGGCCGTGTTCCTGACCGTTACCCTGATCGGCATGCTCGCCAGTGGCGAAACCGGCCTGCACTGGAGCCTGCTCGGGCATCTGGTGCGCGAGTTCGGTATCGGCTCGGTGCTCGGCCTGGGCGGCGGCTGGCTGATGTTGCAACTGGTCAACCGGATCAACCTGGCCAACGGCCTCTATCCGATCCTGGTCATCAGCGGTGGCCTGGCGGTATTCGCCCTGACCAACGCCCTGCACGGCAGTGGCTTCCTGGCGGTGTACCTGTGCGGCCTGGTGCTGGGCAACCGTCCGGTGCGCAGCCGCCACGGCATTTTGCACATGCTCGATGGCATGGCCTGGCTGGCCCAGATCGGCATGTTCCTGGTGCTGGGACTGCTGGTCACGCCTCATGACCTGCTGCCGATCGCCCTGCCCGCCCTGGGCCTGGCGTTGTGGATGATCCTATTTGCGCGCCCGCTGTCGGTCATGGTGGGCCTGCTGCCGTTCAAGGCGTTCCACGGTCGCGAGAAAGCCTTCATTTCCTGGGTCGGCCTGCGCGGCGCGGTGCCGATCATCCTCGCGGTGTTCCCGCTGATGGCTGGCCTGCCCCACGCCCAGCTCTATTTCAACCTGGCGTTCTTTATCGTGCTGGTGTCGCTGCTGGTGCAGGGCACGAGCCTGCCATGGGTCGCCAAATTGCTGCATGTCACCGTACCGCCCGAGCCGCTGCCGATCTCCCGTGCCGCGCTGGAAGTGCACGTCACCAGCGAGTGGGAACTGTTCATCTACCGCCTGGGCGCGGAAAAATGGTGCATCGGCTCACCGTTGCGGGACTTGAAAATGCCTGATGGCACGCGCATCGCGGCGCTGTTCCGTGGGCAGCAACTGCTCCATCCGTCGGGTAGCACCGTGCTGGAAGTCGATGATCTGCTGTGTGTTATCGGCCATGAACACGACTTGCCGGCCCTTGGAAAGCTCTTCAGCCAGGCGCCGCAACGGGGCCTGGATCTACGCTTCTTCGGCGACTTCGTACTCGAAGGAGACGCCCAGCTGGCCGCGGTTGCCGCCCTGTACGGGTTGAAACTGGAGGGCATCGATCCGGACATGTCCCTGGGCCGTTTCATCGCCCAGAAAGTTGGCGGTGCGCCAGTAGTCGGCGACCAGGTGGACTGGAACAACACCCTGTGGACCGTCGCGGCCATGGACGGGAACAAGATCGGCAAAGTGGGCGTCAGATTCCCCGAAGGAAGTCGCCCGGGTCCCGGCTTGTTCCTCTAAACTGCTCCCACTCTTATTTGCTCGACCGGTCTCTATGCCTACCCTGCGCTCCTTTTTTGCCATCGCCCTGCTGGGCCTGAGTCTCTCCGTCTGCCCACTGCAAGCCGCTGAACTGCCCACCAGCGCTTCGGTGCAAGCCAGCCTGGACAAGATCGGCGACCGCAAGCTGCCGGAAGCCGACGAAAAAGCCTTGCAGGCCGTGTTGCAGAACACCCTGACTCAGCTCAACAACAAGGCGGACTACGAACAGAAGCTGGCAGCTCTCAAGCAGCAGTTGGCCAACGCGCCGAAGCAGAACATCGAGAACCAACGCGAACTGACCCGGCTCAAGGGCACCAATGTGGTGCCGGTGGCGCAACGCTACGCCAACCTGCCGATTCCCCAGCTCGAGCAGATGCTGACGGAACGTTCCACCCAGCAGGGCGACCTGCAAAAGGCCCTGGCCGAGGCCAACAGCCTGATCATCACCGCCCAGACCCGCCCCGAGCGGGCCCAGGCGGAAATCTCCAGCAGCCAGACCCGCATCCAGCAGATCAACGCCATCCTCAAGGCCGGCCGGGACGCCGGCAAAGCTCTCACCGGCGAGCAGCGCGACCAGCTCAATGCCGAGCTGGCGGCGCTCAACGCGCTGATTCCGTTGCGCCGCCAGGAACTGGCCGGCAACAGCCAGCTACAGGACCTGGGCAACGGCCAGCACGACTTGCTGATGGAAAAAATCGCCCGCATGGAGCAAGAAATCCAGGACCTGCAAAACCTGATCAACCAGAAACGCCTGGCCCAGTCCCAGGAAACGGTGACCCAGCAATCCATCGAGGCCCAGAAGGCTGGCGGCAGTAGTCTGCTGGCGACCGAAAGCGCGACCAACCTCAAGCTCTCCGACTACCTGCTCAAGAGCACCGACCGCCTCAACGAAGTCACCCAGCAGAATTTGCAGACCAAGCAACTGCTGGACAGCGTCACCCAGACCGACGCGGCCCTGGACGAGCAGATCAGCGTACTCAAGGGCAGCCTGCTGCTCTCGAAGATTCTCTACAAGCAGCGCCAGACTCTGCCGCGCCTGAAGCTGGACCAGAACCTGGCGGACCAGATCGCCGACATTCGCCTGTACCAGTTCGAGGTCAGCCAGCAGCGCGAGTTGCTGAACAACCCGAGCGCCTACGTAGACAACCTGCTGGCCTCCCAGCCATCGGAGCAAGTCACACCGCAACTGCGCAAGACCTTGCTGGACCTGGCGCTGACCCGCGTCGACCTGCTGGAACGCCTGAACCGTGAATTGAGCGCGGTACTCAACGAATCCATTACCTTGCAGCTCAACCAGAAGCAATTGCTCAGCACCGCCCAGAACCTGCGGGCCACCCTCGAAGAACAAATGTTCTGGATCCCCAGCAACAAGCCGCTGGATTTCGAATGGCTGCGGGCCGTGCCGACACGCCTGGAAAAACAGGTGGACTCGCTGCCCTGGGCCTCGAGCCTCAGTGAATTGGCCGATGGCCTGACCCAGCGCCCGCTGCTGTTCCTGCCCCTGGCGCTGCTGATCGGTGCGTTGCTGTGGCGACGCAAGCATCTCTATGCCCGGTTGAACAAGGTTCACCAGGACGTCGGTCACTTCAAGCGTGACAGCCAGTGGCACACGCCGCAGGCGATTCTGATCAACATCCTGCTGGCCATGCCGGTGGCCCTGGCGCTTACCCTCTGCGGCTATGCCCTGCAAATCGACGCCCGCGGCCAGAACGCCAACCTCGGCGCGGCGCTGCTGCAGATCGGCCAGGCCTGGCTGGTGTTCTACACCGCTTACCGCGTGCTGGCGCCCGGAGGCGTGGCCGAGTTGCATTTCCGCTGGGAAAAACCTCAGGTCGAATTCCTCCAGGGCTGGATCCGCCGGCTCGGGCTGGTGGTGCTGGCGCTGGTGGCGGTGGTCGCGGTGGCCGAGTTGCAGCCTTCGACCCTGGCCGACGATGTGCTCGGCATGCCGGTGGTGCTGACCTGCTACGCCCTGATGGCGTGGTTGCTCAGCCGCCTGCTGCTGAGCAGCCCGACCCACCAGAACACCTCCCTGTTTCGCAAGGCCGTCGGGGTGCTGTTCACCGCGCTGCCGATCGCGCTGTTCGTGGCAGTGTGCTTCGGCTACTACTACACCGCGCTGAAGCTCAGCGACCGGCTGATCAATACCCTGTACCTGCTGATGTTCTGGCTGGTGATCGAAGCCACGTTCGTGCGCGGCCTGTCGGTCGCGGCGCGGCGCCTGGCCTATCAGCGCGCCCTGGCCAAGCGCCAGGCCGCCAAGGAAGCCGGCGATGGCGAGGCGGTGGTCGAGGAGCCGACTCTGGATATCGAGAAGGTCAATGAACAGTCCCTGCGCCTGATCCGCCTGGCGCTGCTGGGTGGATTCATCGCCGCGCTGTACTGGGTCTGGTCGGACCTGATCAGCGTATTCTCGTACCTGGACAACATCACCCTCTACGAATACACCAGCGGCACCGGCGCCAACATGAGCATGGTGCCCATCAGCATCGGCGACATGCTCGGCGCGCTGATCATCATCGGCATCACCTTCGCCCTGGCGCGCAACCTGCCGGGCCTGCTGGAAGTGTTCGTGCTGTCGAAGCTGAACCTGGCCCAGGGCAGCGCCTACGCCACCACCACACTGCTGTCCTATGTGATCGCCGGCGTCGGCTTCGTCACCACCCTGTCCACCCTCGGCGTGAGCTGGGACAAACTGCAATGGTTGGTGGCTGCACTGTCGGTGGGCCTGGGCTTCGGCATGCAGGAGATCTTCGCCAACTTCATCTCCGGGATCATGATCCTGTTCGAACGCCCGGTGCGCATCGGCGACACCATCACCATCGGCAACCTGTCGGGCACGGTCAGCAAGATCCGCATCCGTGCGACCACCATCACCGACTTCGACCGCAAGGACATCATCGTCCCGAACAAGACCTTCATTACCGGGCAATTGATCAACTGGTCGTTGACCGACACCGTGACCCGGGTAACCCTGAAACTGGGCGTGGACTACGGTTCGGACCTGGACCTGGTGCGCGAACTGCTGCTCAAGGCCGCGCGGGAAAACCCACGGGTGCTCAAGGAGCCGGAACCGATCGTGTACTTCCTGAACTTCGGGGAGAGCACCCTCGACCACGAATTGCGCATGCACGTGCGCGACCTGGGCGACCGTAACCCGGTGCTGGACGAGATCAACCGCTTCATCAACCGTGAATTCAAGAAGCAGCACATCAATATTTCGTTCCGGCAGATGGAAATCTACCTGAAGAACCTTCACGGCCAGGAATACAAGCTGGTGCCCGCCGAGCCCGATCACAAGACCATAGCGCCGTCGACCGTCGCCAATATCAAACCGGTACCAGAGCCACCGCAACAGAATCTCGACTGATCGCGGGGTGCCCCTGGGCATCGCGCAGGAGACGGCCATGAAAACCCTGGAAACGCTGACCTTCGACAACCGCTTCGCCCGCCTGGGCGACGGTTTCTCGGCCCACGTACTGCCCGAGCCCATCGACAACCCTCGCCTGGTCGTTGTCAGCCCCGCCGCCATGGGCTTGCTGGACCTGGACCCGGCCGAAGCCGAGTCGCCGCTGTTCGCCGAGCTGTTCGGCGGTCATAAGCTGTGGGCCGAGGCCGAACCCCGGGCCATGGTCTATTCCGGGCATCAGTTCGGCCATTACAACCCGCAACTGGGTGATGGGCGCGGGCTGCTGCTGGCAGAGGTGTACAACGAGGCCGGTGAACACTGGGACCTGCACCTCAAGGGTGCCGGCCAGACGCCATTCTCACGGATGGGCGACGGCCGGGCGGTGCTGCGCTCCTCGATCCGCGAATTCCTGGCGTCCGAAGCCCTGCACGCCTTGGGCATTGCTACCACCCGTGCGCTGTGCGTGATCGGCTCGGACACCCCGGTGTGGCGGGAAAAGCAGGAGCGCGCGGCCATGGTCCTGCGCCTTTCGCCCAGCCATGTGCGCTTCGGCCACTTCGAATACTTCTACTACACCAAGAAACCCGAGCTGCATGCGGCCATCGCGGAGCATGTGCTGAATCTGCACTTCGCCGAATGCCGCGAGCAGCCGGAGCCGTACCTGGCGATGTTCCGGGAAATCGTCGAGCGCAATGCCGAGTTGATTGCGAAATGGCAGGCCTATGGCTTCTGCCACGGCGTGATGAACACCGACAACATGTCGATCCTGGGCATCACCTTCGACTTCGGGCCATTCGCCTTCCTCGACGACTTCGACGCCAACTTCATCTGCAATCATTCAGATGACCAGGGCCGCTACTCCTTCAGCAATCAGGTGCCCATCGGGCAGTGGAACCTCAGCGCCCTGGCCCAGGCCCTGACGCCCTTCATTAGCGTCGAGGCCCTGCGTGAAACCCTCGGCTTGTACCTGCCGCTGTATCAGGCTCACTACCTGGACCTGATGCGCCGCCGCCTCGGCCTGACCCGCGCTGAAGAGGACGATCAGAAACTGGTGGAACGCCTGTTGCAACTGATGCAGAACAGCGGCGTCGACTACAGCCTGTTCTTCCGCCGCCTGGGCGACCAGGCCCCCGCACCGGCCATCGCCACCCTGCGCGACGACTTCGTCGACCTCAATGGCTTCGATGCCTGGGGCGAACTCTACATAGCCCGCGTGAACCGCGAAGGCACCGTCGACCAAGACCAGCGCCGAACCCGCATGCACGCCGTCAACCCGCTGTACGTGCTGCGCAACTACCTGGCCCAGAAAGCCATCGACGCCGCCGAGTCCGGCGACTACGAAGAAGTCCGCCGCTTGCACGCCGTGCTGAGCAACCCGTTCGAGGAACAACCGGGAATGGATGCCTATGCGCAACGTCCACCGGAGTGGGGCAAGCATCTGGAAATCAGTTGCTCCTCGTAATGCTGAGGCGCCCTGTGGCGAGGGAGCTTGCTCCCGCTCGAGTGCGTAGCGCTCGCCTTGGGACTTGAAAGGCCAGGGGCTGCTGCGCAGCCCAGCGGGAGCAAGCTCCCTCGCCACAAAAAGCAGGTCGGCGTGATCCAGATGAATCAGCGCCGATTAACGGCTGCTGCGCAGCCTACAGGGATGAATTCCCTCGCCACAGGCTTTGCTTCGCCCCGGATGATCTTTAGCTGACTGGCTTTATAAAAAATGCCACTCATCCCACCTTATCGTTCCCCTGCTCAGGCGTTTCGATTCCTGACTCTGTTTCGGCATCCGCTTGCTCATTCGCCGGTTTTGCCGGTGGTGTTTCCTTCGGATAGCCGGGTAAACCGCGGGTGTCTTCCGGGGTCAGCTCATCCCGGTCATGGCGCTCATCAGTGGCGTATGACGGGGCGGCGTTCGGGTCTTCGTCGCGGCCGGCGGTGCCGAGTACGAAGCCGTCGTCGTTGGGGCTGTTCAGCGTGGTGGAGAGGGTTGGGTCTTGAGGATTGCTCATGGGGCCTCCGAATACGAACAGGTGCGTTGTATTTTTGAGGGCCTGGCGCGCCTTGCGTGCGGCGGACCTGATGAATGGCACCGTGAGAAGACCTGGAGAAAATCTCTGTGGGAGCGAGCCTGCTCGCGATGGCGGTGGATCAGCTTGCCTCGATGTTGAATGTGCCGCCGCAATCGCGAGCAGGCTCGCTCCCACATTGGGGCCTGCGGTGGCCCCTACTTTCATGCCCGGCGCAAATCCCGTGGGAGCGGGCTTGCTGATTCACGCTAAGCCATATCGCTATGGCTGAATTCCTCTGCCAGAAAGTCGATCAACGTGCGCACCGACGGCAGCAACCCGCGCCGTGAGGCAAAGATCGCGTGGACGATCCCGCACTTGGGCGTCCAGCCCGGCACCAGCTCCACCAGCCGGCCCGCCGCTATGTCTTCGCGTACCACCACGGTGGGCAGGTGGGCGACGCCGATACCCGCCAGTACCGCATGCCGCAGGGCCAGCAGGTCGTCGGTGACCATGCGCGGTTCATGGCGGATCAGCGCACGGCTGCCATCCGGGCCGAACAGTTCCCACTGGTATTCGCGTTGCGCCGAGCCCCAATGCACGCTGGGCAGGCCGTTGAGGTCCGCCGGGGAGGCGGGAGACGACAGACGCTCCAGATAAGCCGGGCTGCCTACCAGGCATTGGGTGCTGTTGCTCAGCACTTTCATGACCATGTCGGTGTTTTCCAGCGGCGGGAAGCGCACCCGCAAGGCGATATCGAACCCTTCATGAATCAGGTCGACCCGGCGGTTGGTGCTCTCGATGAACAGCTCCACCCGCGGGTATTTGATCATGTAGCGGGTCAGCATCGGCCCGACCCAGCTATTGAGCAATGCCGTCGGGCAACTGATGCGCACCAGCCCCTGGGGTTCGGAACGGTTGCGCTCGATCACTTCGGCCGCGCTCTCGGCCTCGACCCGCATCGCCAGGCAGCGCTGGTAATAAGCCTGGCCGATCTCCGTGAGCGTGCAAAGGCGGCTGGTGCGATGGATCAAGCGCACCCCGAGCCGCTCCTCCAACTGGGCGATACGCCGACTGAGCTTGGACTTGGGCATGTCCAGCGCACGACCGGCAGCAGCGAAGCCGCCGTGTTCCACCACTTGGGTGAAGTAGTAAAGCGTATTGAGGTCTTCGATGATCGTTCTCCAAATAGAACGCAAAGGCGGATTTTTGCAGTCTAGCGCATCAAAGGTATCACTTTTAATCTATGTCCATCGCTTAGGAACACAGGCCGAAGCCAAAAGCTTCAGTCGGATCGACACCCGATTTAACGCTGTACCGAGTTCAAAACCTTAACCCCGCCGAATCGTTCGGCACCCAAACTTTATGAGGATTACGCCATGACCACTTCCTACAACCGCCTGGACAAAGACAACGCCGCCGTTCTGCTGGTAGACCACCAGGCCGGCCTGCTGTCGCTGGTACGCGACATCGATCCGGACCGTTTCAAGAACAACGTTCTGGCCCTGGCTGACCTGGCAAAATACTTCCAACTGCCGACCATCCTCACCACCAGCTTCGAAACCGGCCCCAACGGCCCGCTGATGCCCGAGCTCAAGACCCTGTTCCCGGACGCGCCATACATCGCCCGCCCTGGCCAGATCAACGCCTGGGACAACGAGGATTTCGTCAAGGCCATCAAGGCCACCGGCAAGAAGCAACTGATCATCGCCGGCGTTGTGACTGAAGTCTGCGTGGCCTTCCCGGCACTATCGGCCCTGGCCGAAGGTTTCGAGGTGTTCGTGGTCACCGATGCCTCCGGTACGTTCAACGAGCTGACCCGTGACTCGGCCTGGGACCGCATGTCCACCGCCGGCGCCCAACTGATGACCTGGTTCGGCCTGGCCTGTGAGCTGCACCGCGACTGGCGCAACGACGTGGAAGGCCTGGCGACCCTGTTCTCCAACCACATCCCGGACTACCGCAACCTGATGACCAGCTACAACACCCTGACCAACGGTAAATAACCCGCATCACATCACCTCTGTGGGAGCGAGCTTGCTCGCGATGGTGGTAAGCCAGTCAACACATCATTGACTGTGCTGCCGCCATCGCGAGCAAGCTCGCTCCCACAAGGTTTTTTGTGGTGGCTGTCGGGCCGTGTTCAAATCGTTGCATCGATGTTTTTCTGGAGCCACGCCAATGCTGATCCCCTGCCCCCACTGCAATGGGCTCAACCGCATACCCACCGAACGCCTCGGCGACCAGCCCAAGTGCGGGCGCTGCAAGGCGCAAGTGCTGTCGAGCAAACCGTTCGAACTCAAGCAAGGTGACTATGCCAGCCAGATCAAGGGCGACCTGCCGCTATTGGTAGATGTCTGGGCCGATTGGTGCGGGCCCTGCAAGTCCTTCGCGCCGGTGTTCGAACAGGCCGCCACGCAACTGCTGGGCAAATGCCGGCTGGCCAAGCTCGACAGCGAGGCCAACCAGCAATTATCGGCGCAACTGGGGATCCGCTCGATTCCCAGCCTGATCCTGTTCAAGGAAGGCCGGGAAGTGGCGCGCCAGAGCGGGGCTCTGCCTTTGCCGCAGCTGATGGGGTGGTTACGTAGCCAGGGGGTTTGAGGTCACACAGACCATTGTGGATCACTGCTGCCCCTGTGGGAGCGAGCTTGCTCGCGATAGCGCACTGACAGACAACGCCCTGTTGCATGTGTCCTCGTCATCGCGAGCAAGATCGCTCCCACAGGATCAAGCGCCTTCCAGCAATCCATGCAGCTCGACGAACTGCTGGGTCAGCTTGTGCCGTGGGTCCAGGTGAATCAGCGGTAGGCTGGCCTGGTGGGATTCGCGCATGCGCACCGAGCTGCTCAGGTATACCGGCAATACCGGCAGGCCTTCTGCGATCAGCTCGTCCAGCATCTGTTGGGGCAGGCTGGCGCGGGCCTGGAATTGGTTGACGACGATGCCTTCGACTTCCAGACCGTCGTTATGGTCGTCCTTGAGCTCGTCGATTTCCGCCATCAGCCCGTAGAGCGCCTGGCGGGAGAAGCTGTCACAGTCGAAGGGAATCAGCACGCGATCAGCGGCGATCAGCGCTGAAACCGCATAGAAGTTCAGGGCCGGCGGGGTGTCCAGATAGATCCGGTCGTAGTCCTCGTCCAACTCTTCCAGCAGTTTGCGCAGCTTGTTGATCTTGTGTTTCGCCTCGAGCTTGGGCTGCAGGTCCGTCAGTTCCGCCGTGGCAGTGATGACATGCAGGTTGTCGAACGGTGTCTCGTAGATATCCACCTTGCTCTTCTTCGAGAAGGGCCCGGACGACAGGGTCTGCTTGAAGAAGTCGGCGATTCCCATGGGAATCTCGTCCCCGGTCAGGCCGGTCAGGTATTGAGTGGAGTTGGCTTGAGCGTCCAGGTCCACCAACAGTGTGCGATACCCTTCGCTGGCGCTGACTGCTGCCAGGTTGCAGGCAATGCTGGATTTGCCCACGCCACCTTTCTGATTGAACACCACACGCCGCATGGCAAAGCCTCCGTGTCTCAAAGATTCCCGAGTGTAGTAGGCCGCGACACCGCTTAGCTACCTTCTGCGTAGACGGACTACAGCATCGGTGGCTTTTTCCACGACTGAGGCGTCAATGGCTGCTGCATAGGCCGCAAGCAACCGACAGACAGGCGCGTCACAATCGCGATAATGGTTCCAGCCTGAGACTCAGTGCACTGATTCGTACATTTTTGCTGTGCAAAATGTAACCAGTATTTGCTACAAGCCAACCGCACCGGGATAATGCGCGCCACTTGGGTCGCAAGACCATGCAGGGTTGGACGCGGGTCAAACCACTGACCGTGACAATAAAAGCCCGCAGGGGTGGGATTAATTTGTGATCAATTTCAACATCGCCCAATGGCGCGCATGGGCCCCTGGGCTCGAAAGCGTGGCCGATTGGCAGGCATGGAGCCGACAACCGGTCGTATTGCCCGCCAGCGATGCCGCCCCTGACGTCTCGTTCCTGCCGGCCATGCAACGCCGCCGCCTCAGCCGTCTCGCACGGATGGCTTTCAGCGTGGGCTGGCCGTTGGCCGAGGGCCGGCCGGAGCTGCCGTTGGTCTTTATTTCCCGCCACGGCGAAACCCCACGCACATTCGAGATTCTCAAAGACCTGGCCGCTGACCAGCCCCTTTCACCAACCCAGTTCAGCCTGTCGGTGCACAACGCCGTAATCGGCCTGTGGTCGATCATGCGCGGCGAAACCAGCGAAATGACGGCCCTGGCCGCCACCGGTGACGGTCTGGAACACGGCGTACTGGAGGCCGCGGCACTGCTCAACGAAGGTTCGCCCGCCGTACTGCTGGTGATGACCGAAGAACAACCGCCGCAGGTGTACGCGCCATGGGTCAATGATGTGCCATTTCCCTATGCCATGGCCCTACTGCTGACCCCGGGCGACGACTGGCAACTGGACCTGTCCGCCGGTCAATTACCCGGTAGCGACTGGCCCCATGCCCTGAATCTGTTGCGTACCCTGCTGACCCATCAAACCACTTGCCAACATGCCTGGAAGAATCGCGTATGGACCTGGCAACGCAACCGGTAATCGGTAAACATCGCGACGCCTTCTACTGGCGCCTGCTCGCGACCGCCGCCAGCTTCGCCCTGTTCGGGCTGGGTGGGCTGTGCCTGCGCCTGCTGGTGTTTCCGGTCCTGGCCTGGCTGCCCGGTGATGCCCAGGCCCACCGGCAACGAGCCCGGCGCACGGTCGGCCGGTTGTTCTGGTGCTTTATCCGTTTCATGGCCCGGACCGGAGTGCTCACCTATCAGATCGACGGCGCCGAACGGCTCGGTCGCCCTGGACAGATGATCATCGCCAATCACCCGTCACTGATAGACGTGGTGTTCCTGATCGGCCTGGTGCCCAACGCCAATTGCGTGGTCAAGCAGAGCCTGTGGGACAACCCGTTCACCCGCGGCCCGTTGCGCGCAACGCAATACATCAGCAATGACGGCAGCATGGACATGCTCGACGCCGCCAGAGATGCCCTGCAGGACGGCCAGACCCTGATCGTCTTTCCCGAAGGCACCCGCACCCAGCCGGGCCAGGCGCCGGCCTTTCATCGGGGCGCCGCGGCCATTGCCCTGCGCGGTGCGAAGATCCTCACGCCGGTCACCATCGAGGTCTGCCCGACCACCCTGACCAAGGCCGAGCCCTGGTACCGCATCCCAGCACGCCGCGTGCACTTCAGTTTTCGCGTCGGGGCCGATATAGACCCGCAGGCGTTCGCCGCGCTCGGCCCGCCGCCCCAGGCTTCGCGCAGGCTCAACGATTTTCTGCATCACCATTTCATCAAGGAGCTCGCCGAAGATGAGCGATCTGCACCGTGACATCAAACAGCTGATCATCGACGCCCTCGGTCTGGAAGACATCGGCATCGACGACATCGGCGACCACCAGACCCTGTTCGGCGAAGGCCTGGGCCTGGACTCGGTCGATGCCCTGGAGCTTGGCCTGGCGATCCAGAAACAGTACGGCATCAAGATCGACGCCGACGCAAAGGACACCCGTAACCATTTCAGCAATGTGGCAAGCCTTGCGGCCTTCGTCACTGCAAAACGCCCCTGAGACCGGACCATGCAAACTCGTGACGACATTTTCAACACCCTGCGCGATGCTCTGGTCGAGCTCTTCGAGCTGGACCCCGAACGCGTGACGCTGGAATCGAACCTGTACCAGGATCTGGAGATCGACAGCATCGACGCAGTCGACCTGATCGACCACATCAAGCGCCAGACCGGCAAGAAAATTGCCGCCGAAGAGTTCAAGTCCGTGCGCACCGTCAATGACGTGGTCGAGGCGGTTTATCGACTGGTCCAACCGGCCGCATGACCCGGCTGATTGGCCTTGGCCTGCTGCTGGCGGGCCTGTTGTACCCCTTTGCGGTGTATTTCGGCATGGAGCACTTCGCTCCGTGGCAGTTCGGGCTGCTGCTGGGCAGCCTGTGGCTGGCCCGGGCCTTGCTGGGCAATGGCGGTCCCGGCAGTCGCTGGATGGCAACATCGGCGATCGTGTTCTGTGCGTTGCTCGCGCTGTTCGACAGCCCGCTCCTGCTGCGCTGGTACCCGGTGCTGATCAGCGCCTTCATGCTCGGGCTGTTCGTGCTGAGCCTGAGATACGGGCCGCCCATGATCGAGCGCCTGGCTCGCCTGCGCGAACCGCAGCTGCCGCAGAAGGCGGTGGTCTATACGCGTCAGGTCACAGTGGCCTGGAGTGTGTTTTTCCTGTGTAACGGTTTGCTCGCGGCCGCCCTGACCCTATGGGCGCCGCTGAGCTGGTGGATGTTGTACACCGGCCTGATTTCCTACGGATTGATGGGGCTGCTGTTTGCCATTGAATGGCTCATACGACAACGGGTAAGAGGCCGTCCATGAATTGGATAACACTTGAGCAGATGTTGCTCGAGGCTTTGCCGGAACGTGCTGTCACTGCCGATCCGGCGCTCAATCACGCGCAGTTGCGGGACGCGGCGTTGCGCCTGGCCGCCGGCCTGCAAACCCGGGGCGTGCGGTATGTGGCCGTGCATCTGGAAGATGCCGCCGACTTGGCGGTAGCCCTGCTCGGTGCCTGGCGTGCCGGGGTGCGAGTCCTGCTGCCGGCCGACCTGCAAGCCCAGACCCGCCAACGCTGGACCGCCGAGGTGGACCTGTGGCTGACCGATCAGCCCGGCGACACTCATCCCGGCCAATTGCAAGAAGCCCCGCTGCCCCCCGCTGAACTGGACGTCGATGACTGCTGGCTGAACCTGTGCACCTCCGGCTCCAGTGGCGAACCCAAGCGCATCGAAAAAAACCTGCGACAGTTGAGCAACGAAGTCCAGGCTCTGGAGCAATTGTGGGGCGCCGAGCTGGGTCCGGCCTGCATGATCGGCAGCGTCGCTGCCCAGCACATCTATGGCTTGCTGTTCCGGGTGCTGTGGCCGCTGTGCGCCGGGCGGCCGTTCGTGCGTCGGCAACTGGCATTCCCGGAAGATCTGCAACGCGCCAGCCGCGAACACCCGGCGTTTGCCTGGGTCGCCAGCCCGGCGCTGCTCAAGCGCATGGGCGACAACCTCGACTGGCCGGCCTTGAGCCGAGTGCGCCGGGTGTTCTCCTCCGGCGGCGCCTTGCCGACCGAGGCCGCCGAGAGCCTGCAGCAGCGCCTCGGGCAGTGGCCGACGGAAATCTTCGGCAGCTCGGAAACCGGCGGCATCGCCTGGCGCCAGGGCGGCGGCTTGTGGCAGCCGTTTGCCGACGTCGAGCTGAGCCAGGACAGCGACGGCGCCCTGCTGATCGCCTCGCCCTATCTGCCGGCCGGACATGTGGAACACACCGCCGACGCAGCGCGGATCGCCGAAGACGGACGCTTCGAACTGCTCGGGCGGCTGGACCGTATCGTCAAGCTCGAAGAAAAACGTATTTCCCTGCCGATGCTCGAACAGGCGCTGACCTCTCACGAATGGGTCAGCGAAGCGCGGCTCGGGGTCGTGCAGGAGAATCGCGCCTCCCTCGGCGCACTGCTGGTACTCAGCGAAGCCGGCCTGCGAACCCTGCGCAACCAGGGCCGACGCGCCGTGACCGAGGGTCTGCGCCGCCACCTGAGCGGGCACTGCGAAACCCTGGCCCTGCCACGACGCTGGCGTTGGTTGCGGCAGCTGCCGCTCAATGCCCAGGGTAAGTTGCCCCAGGCCGAAGTCGAAGCGCTGCTGATGGCGTCGCGTCCCAAGGCGCCCGAAATCCTGGAACAAGTCGAAACCGCCGGTGAATGGAACCTGCAACTGGTCGTGCCACCGGATCTTGCGTACTTCAGCGGCCATTTTCCCACCGCGCCGGTACTGCCTGGGGTGGTCCAGGTCGATTGGGCTATGAGCCTGGGCCGACAATTGCTGGACGTGCCGCCCCGGTTCATCGGCATGGAGGTGCTGAAATTCCAGCAACTGGTACGCCCCGGCGATGAAATCCAGCTGAGCCTGCGTTTCGACCGCGAACGCGGCAAGTTGTACTTCGCCTACCGCAACGACACGGCGGCCTGTTCCAGCGGGCGGATTGTGTTGGGGGTGGGTGATGAGTAATCCAAAGGTTCACCCAGCCTCCCTCGCCACAGCAAGCTCCCTCGCCACAATGGATCGGCGCAAGGCAAACAGCATGCATAACCCCTGCGCCGTGATCCCGGTCTACAACCACGAAACCGCCATCTCGGCGGTGGTCCAGGCATTGCTCGCCCGCGACCTGCCTTGTGTGCTGGTGGACGATGCCAGCAGCCCGGCCTGCGCAGCAGTGCTGGAGCGACTGGCCGAAGGCGAGCGGGTGCATCTGGTCCGGCTGGCGGTCAACCAAGGCAAGGGCGGTGCAGTGATGACCGGTCTGCGCGAAGCGGCGCGCCTGGGTTTCAGCCACGCCTTGCAGGTGGATGCCGACGGCCAGCACGACCTGGGTGACGTGAGTACGTTCATCGAGCAGTCCCGCGCCCATCCCGACGCGCTGATCTGCGGCTATCCACGGTACGACGCCAGCGTGCCGAAAGGCCGTCTGTACGCACGCTACCTGACCCACGTCATGGTCTGGATCAACAGCCTGTCCCTGCAAATCCGCGACTCCATGTGCGGCTTCCGGGTCTACCCGCTGCCACCGACCCTGGCGCTGATCGACTCGGCCAATATCGGCAAGCGCATGGATTTCGACTCCGACATCTTGGTGCGCCTGGCCTGGCGCAACCAGCCGATGCGCTGGCTGCACACCCGGGTTCACTACCCTGCCGACGGGGTCTCGCACTTCCGGCTGTTCCACGACAATGTGCTGATTTCCAGCATGCACACCCGGCTGTTCTTCGGCATGCTGGTGCGCTTGCCGCTGATTCTCTGGCGACGGTGGCGAACATGAACGTCGACAAGCAACACTGGGCCGACCGCCAGGAGCGCGGCAGCTTCTGGCTGATGAAACTCACCGCGTTCGCCGCCAGGGTGCTGGGCCGTCGCCTGCTGACACCGGTGCTGTACGGCATCGTCCTGTACTTTTTCATTTTCGGGCGCAGCGCACGCCAGGCCGCCTGGCAATACCAGCAGCGCCTGGCCGACTGGAGCGCCCGTCCCGAGCTGCGCCCGACCCGCTGGCGGGTGTTCGGGCAGTTCATGGCCTTTGCCGATTCGCTGCTCGACAAGCTCGACGTGTGGAACGGCAAGCTGAGCATCGAGCAGATCGAAATCGTCGACACTGCCTTGCTGCGCAATCACTTGCGTGACGCCCGCGGGCAGATGCTGGTGGGCGCCCACCTGGGTAACCTGGAGATGTGCCGGGCCTTGGCCGAGCTGGGTGAAAAAGTCACCATGAACGTGCTGGTGCATACCAAGCACGCCGAGCAGTTCAATCGCCTGTTGGGCGAAGCCGGAGCCACGCACTTGCGGCTGATACAGGTCAGCGAACTGGACCCGGCGGTCATGCTGCAACTGAGCGAGCGCCTGGAGCGCGGCGAGTGGCTGGCGATTGCCGGCGACCGCGTGCCGCTGCATGGGGGGCGCAGCGTGACCGTAGACTTCTTGGGCCATCCGGCCGCGTTCCCCCAAGGCCCCTGGCTGCTGGCCGGCCTGCTGAAATGCCCGGTCAACCTGTTGATGTGTCTCAAGCATGAGGGGCGCTATCGCGTCACCCTCGAACCCTTCGCCGAGGCCGTGGTGTGGAAGCGCAACGACCGCGAGCAAACCATCGCCCACTGGGCCGGCCGCTACGCCGAACGCCTGGCGCAGTTCTGCCTCCAGGGCCCGCAACAGTGGTTCAACTTTTACCCTTTCTGGAAGACCGATGACGATGCCCACTCTTGAGCCGGTAACCTTCGGCGAACGCCCTCTGCGCATCGAAGATGTGCTGGCCCTGGCGAACCGCCAGGCGCCGACCCGCTTGCAGGATGACCCGGCGTTCCGCCAGCGCATCGCCAAGGGTGCGCAGTTCCTCGACTCTTTGCTGGACAAGGAAGGCGTGATCTACGGCGTGACCACCGGCTACGGTGACTCCTGCGTGGTGGCGGTGCCGCTGCACCACGTCGAGGCCTTGCCGCGTCACCTGTACACCTTCCACGGCTGCGGCCTGGGCAAGCTGCTGGACGCCCAGGCCACCCGTGCGGTGCTGGCGGCGCGCTTGCAGTCGCTGTGTCACGGCGTTTCAGGGGTGCGCGTGGAACTGCTGGAACGCCTGCAAGCCTTCCTCGAACACGACATCCTGCCGCTGATTCCCGAAGAAGGCTCGGTGGGCGCCAGCGGTGACCTGACGCCGCTGTCCTACGTTGCCGCGACCTTGTCCGGCGAGCGTGAAGTCATGTTCCGTGGCGAACGCCGCGCAGCCGCCGACGTGCACCGCGAACTGGGCTGGACGCCCTTGGTGCTACGGCCCAAGGAAGCCCTGGCGCTGATGAACGGCACCGCGGTGATGACCGGCCTGGCCTGCCTGGCCTACGCCCGGGCCGATTACCTGCTGCACCTGGCGACCCGCATCACTGCGCTGAACGTGGTCGCCCTGCAAGGCAACCCGGAGCATTTCGACGAACGCCTGTTCGCCGCCAAGCCACACCCGGGGCAGATGCAAGTCGCCGCGTGGCTGCGCGAGGACCTGGCGATCGATGCACCGACCGCGCCGCTGCATCGCCTGCAAGACCGCTATTCCTTGCGCTGCGCTCCCCATGTGCTCGGCGTGCTGGCGGACAGCCTGGCCTGGCTGCGTTCGTTCATCGAAACCGAACTCAACAGCGCCAACGACAACCCGATCATCGACGCCGAGGCCGAGCGGGTCCTGCATGGCGGGCACTTCTACGGCGGGCACATCGCCTTCGCCATGGACAGCCTGAAAAACCTGGTGGCTAACGTCGCCGACCTGCTGGACCGACAACTCGCGCTGCTGGTGGACGAACGCTACAACCACGGCCTGCCGAGCAACCTGTCCGGCGCCAGCGCCGAGCGGGCGATGCTCAACCATGGCTTCAAGGCCGTGCAGATCGGCGCCAGCGCCTGGACCGCCGAAGCCTTGAAAAACACGATGCCGGCCAGCGTGTTCTCGCGCTCCACCGAGTGCCACAACCAAGACAAGGTGAGCATGGGCACCATCGCCGCCCGGGATGCGATTCGCGTATTGGAATTGACCGAACAGGTCGCCGCCGCGACGCTGCTGGCGGCCAACCAGGGCGTGTGGCTGCGCAGCCGCGCCGAAGATGCACGAGCGCTGCCACCGGCCCTGGCTGTCATGCACACGCAACTGGCCGAGGATTTCGCCCCGGTCATCGAGGACCGCGCCCTGGAAGGCGAATTGCGCCTGTGCCTGCAACGCATCGCCGAGCAACACTGGAGGCTGCATGCGTAGCCAGGGCGTGCTGCACGTCGACACGCAGGTGGTGGTGCCATTCTTCGATGTGGATTCGATGAACGTGGTCTGGCACGGCCACTACGTCAAATACCTGGAAGTGGCCCGCTGCGCGCTGCTCGACCTGATCGGCCACAACTACAACGACATGCTCGAATCCGGCCATGCGTGGCCGGTGATCGACCTGCAATTGCGCTACGTACGCAGCGCGGTGTTCGGCCAGACGCTGACCGTGCGCGCCAGCCTGGTGGAGTGGGAAAACCGATTGAAGATCAATTACCTGATCAGCGATGCAGCCACCGGCGAACGCCTGACCCGCGCCAGTTCGGTGCAGGTGGCGGTGGACATCGCCAGCCGCGAAATGCTGCTGGCCTCGCCTCGGGTCTTTGTCGAAGCCGTTGAAAGGAAACTGCCATGAAGCGCTTGTCGGTCTGGCTCTTGCTGTGCTGCCTGGCGCCCTTGGCCCAGGCCTTCGATTTGCAGCAGTTGAGCGATCAACTGGCGCGTCCGGAGGTGATCCACGGCCAGTTCATCCAGGAAAAACACTTGCGCGCCCTGCCCCAGCCGCTGATCAGCAAGGGTCGCTTCGTGCTGGCCAAGCAACACGGCCTGCTCTGGCTACTGCAAACCCCGTTGCAACAGGATTACCGCATCAGCGCCCAGGGCATTGCCCGGCGGGACGGCGACACCTGGCAGATGCTGCCGAACAAAAGCGCCGGCGCCGAACAGAACCGTCTGTTCCTGGCGGTATTGCAGGGCGACAGCAGCGGCCTGCAACGGGATTTCGAGCTGAGCCTTTCAGGCGAGCCACAGCAATGGAAACTCACCCTGACTCCGCGGTCGGTGCTGCTCAAGCAGGTCTTCAACCAGATCAACATCGACGGCGGCGAACTGGTGCAACGCATCGAGCTGCTGGAAACCCAGGGCGACAGCACCGTGCTGCGCATGCAGGACGCCACCAGCGCGCAGCCCTTGAGTGAAGCGGAGCAACATGACTTTACCGAGTGAACGCAGCTTGCCACGGCTGTTCCTGATCCTGCTGCTGGCAGTACTGGCGCTCGCCGGCTGGCAATGGCGTCAGGGCGCGCCGCTGTCGGCCAATCTCATGGAACTGGTGCCGGGCACCTCCCCGGACGCCTTGGAGCTCGTCGCCGAACAACGCATGCAAGAACCGCTCAATCGCGAGGTACTTGTGCTGGTCGGGCACGTCGACCGACAACAGGCCCTCGCCCTGGCGCAAAGCCTCGCCGGGCAATGGCAGGCCAGCGGACTGTTCGACAAGGTCCAGTGGACCTTGCAGGCCGATTTGCCGGCGCTGCGCACGCAACTGCTCAACGGACGGCTGGCGATGCTCTCGGCGACGGACCGTCAGCAACTGATAGAACAACCCCAGGCGTTCATCCAGCAACGGGTCCAGGCGCTGTTCGATCCGTTCAGCGGCTTCAGCCTGGTGCCCAGCCAGGACGATTGGCTGGGCCTGACCGGACGCATCCAGAACAGCCAGCCACAACGCGGCGCGATACAGCTCGACGTGGGCAGCGGGGCGCTGGTCGCCGAGGCCGACGGCAAGCATTGGGTGATGCTGCGGGCCCGCACCCAGGGCAACGCGTTTGACATGAATCTGCCGCTGCAAGTGGCCGCGTTGCTGCAATACAGTCGCGAGCAGGCGAGCCAGGCCCAAGGTCAACTGCTGGCCGCCAGCGGCCTGCTGTACGCCGCCAGCGGCCAGCAACAGGCCTCGCGGGAAATCACCTGGGTCGGCGGCGGCGCGACGGTCGGCATCCTGCTGCTGTTGCTCCTGGCGTTCCGGCGCCTGCGGGTGTGGCTGGCCTTCGTCCCGGTGCTGGTGGGCATGCTGTTCGGTGCGGTGGCGTGCGTGGCGCTGTTCGGTCGCATGCACGTCATGACCCTGGTGCTGGGTTCCAGCCTGATCGGCGTGGCGGTGGATTACCCGCTGCACTATCTGTCCAAGAGCTGGAGCCTCAAACCCTGGCGCAGCTGGCCGGCCCTGCGCCTGACCCTGCCGGGCCTGAGCCTGAGCCTGGTGACCACCTGCATCGGCTACCTCGCCCTGGCCTGGACGCCCTTCCCGGCGCTGACCCAGATCGCGATATTTTCCGCCGCCGGACTCATCGGCGCCTATCTGACGGCTGTCTGCCTGCTGCCGGCGCTGCTCAAGGGCGCGGACCTGCGCCCGGCCCAATGGCCGCTGCGCTTGTGCGAGGGCCTGCTCAAGCTGCGCGAAACCTTGTTGGCGCGGGTGCGCACGCCAGTCCTGCTGGGGCTGTTGCTAGCCTTCTGCGCGGGCGGTCTGTGGCATCTGACCACCAAGAACGACATCCGCCAGTGGATCGGCACGCCCCAACACCTGACCGACGAAGCCCGCGACATTGCGCGCATCACCGGTTTCCAGCCCACCAGTCAGTTCTTCCTGATCCGCGCCGACGACCAGGCCCAACTGCTGGAGCGCCAGACCGCGCTCAACGAGCGCCTGGATCAGTTAGTCGGCCTGGACAAACTCCAGGGTTACCTGTCGCTGAACCAACTGGTCAGCCCGCCGGCCGAGCAGCAGAAAGTCCGGGAAGCCCTGGCCCGGTTGCCGGCGTTCTGGCAACCGCTGCTGGACCTGGGCGTGCCGGTCGCCGCGCTGCAAGCGGAGTTGGCGCAACTGCAAGCCCTGCCGATCGAAGACATCGACGCGGCACTGAGCGGCCCCCTGGCCGAACCGTATCGCACGCTCTGGCTCGGCCCGACCGGACAAGGCGTGGCCGCCACCGTCAGTCTGCAAGGCCTGAATGACGCGGCGCTGCTGCGGGTGCAGGCGGTGGATCTGCCAGGCGTGCAACTGGTGGATCGCCTGGGAGACCTGAACCAGGTGTTCGCCGCCACGCAGGTCAGCGCCGCCGAGCTGAAACTGGCCTCTTGCGTGCTGATCGTACTGGTGCTGATCTGGCCATTCGGGGTCGGCGCAGCCTTGCGCATCGTCGCCCTACCGCTGCTCGCGGCGCTGTGCAGCCTGGCGAGCCTCGGCTGGCTGGGGCAGCCGCTGACCCTGTTCAGCCTGTTCGGCCTGCTGCTGGTGACCGCCATCGGCGTCGACTATGCGATCCTCATGCGCGAACAGATCGGCGGCGCCGCGGTGAGCTTGCTGGGGACCTTCCTGGCGGCGGTCACCACCTGGCTGTCGTTCGGTCTGCTGGCCCTTTCCAGCACGCCGGCGGTGAGTAACTTCGGCCTGTCGGTGAGCCTGGGACTGGCCTTCAGCTTCATGCTGGCGCCGTGGGCCGGGCGTCACGCCCACGAGGCCACCGCGCCGGAGCCCAGGCCATGCTGATCCCGGTTTTCTGGCTGATGGCCCTGGTCTTGTTCGCTGTCGCTACGTTAGTGGGCCGACGCTTCGGACTGATCCCGATTGTCAGCCAGTTGCTGCTGGCGACCTTCGGCCTGCCGCTGCTGATGTATTTCTGGATCGAGCCGGGCTGGCAGCTCAGCGGCGCGCAGCTGGTATCGCCGGTATGGCTGAAGAACCTCTACAGCCTGGCGTTCGCGTTGTTGCTGGGGCACATCCTCAGCGACGTGATCGACCTGCGCCTGGACCGCCAGAGCGTAAAGATCGCGCTGCCCAGCTTCGTCGTTCCGTTCGCCTGCGGCTTGGGAACAGCCTTCTGGCTGTTGCCGCCGCAACCGTGGATCAGCTCCCTGGCGGTGGGCCTGCTGTTCGCAATCACCGCGATCCCGGTGCTGTACCTGTATCTGCGCCATATCGACTACCCGCCCGCCGCCACCCGGCGCCTGGTGCAGACGGCGATCCTGATCGACCTGGCCTGCTGGAGCCTGTTCGGCCTGGCCCAGGGCAGCCTGCACCTGAGCAGCCTGTTGCTGCCGTTGGCCGGCGCCTGCGTGCCGCTGCTGTTGCGGTTGCTCGGCCTGCGTCAGCCGTTGTTGCACAGCGGGATCTTCTTTGCCTTGCTGGTGGTGGCCGAACACTACCGGCTCAATGCACTGATCGTCGGCATCGGCTACCTGCTGTGCATGGCCGCGCTCAAGGTGCCGCTGGTCTTGCCCGTCAATACGGCCTGGATGCAGGGGCTACAGACGTACCTGGCGATCCCGCTGATCCTCACGTTCGGCATCGTCCAGATCAACGTCCACAGCGCCATGAGCAGCCTCGGCTGGGTGCAATGGCTGGCGTTGCTGGGCTTGCCGATTGCCAGCAAACTGCTGGGCAACTGGCTGGGGCTGGGTTGGGCCGGGGCGTCGTTCGCCGGTGCCAGCCGCTGGCGTGAAAGTGTCTTGCTGAACATCCGTGGCTTGAGTGAAATCGTGTTCCTCAATTTGCTCTTGCAACAACAGCTCATCAGCCCGGCGCTGTACTTCACGCTGATGCTGATGGGGCTGATCGCTACATTGCTGCCGGCCCTGGCCGGTTTTCACCGTATGACCTCGATTGCCGTCCCGGCCAGGAGCTCCAATGCCAGAAGTTGAAATGGAAAGTCGCCAGGTCGTCGTGATCGGCGCGGGCCCTTCCGGCGCCATCGCAGCCGCGCTGCTCAAGCGCAAGGGCCACGATGTGCTGGTCATCGAGCGCCAGCATTTCCCACGGTTCTCCATCGGCGAGAGCCTGCTGTCCCATTGCCTGGATTTCGTCGAAGAAGCCGGGATGCTCGACGCGGTGAATGCCGCCGGGTTCCAGCGCAAGAACGGCGCGGCCTTCGCCTGGGGCGAGCGCTACAGCGCCTTCGATTTCGGCGACACTTTCAGCCATGGCAAACCGACCACCTTCCAGGTGCAACGCGCCGATTTCGACAAGCTGCTGGCCGACCAGGCGGCGCTGCAAGGCGTGGAAATCCGTTACGGCCAGGCCATTGCCAGCGCCGACTTCAGCCTCACCCGGCCGCAACTGGGCGTGCAACGTGAAGACGGCAGCCAGTACCGGGTCGAAGCCGACTTCGTGCTCGACGCGAGCGGCTATGGCCGGGTCCTGCCGCGCCTGCTGGACCTGGAGGCGCCGTCGAACTTCCCGGTGCGCCAGGCGGTGTTCACCCATATTGAAGATCGCATCGACGCCCCGACCTTCGATCGCGAAAAAATCCTCATCACCACCCATCCGAGCAAGCGCGACGTCTGGTTCTGGACCATCCCGTTCAGCGGCGGGCGCTGCTCGGTGGGCGTGGTCGCGGCAGCGGAACATTTCGCCGGTCGCACCGACGACCTCGATGCCTGCCTGCGCGGCTTCATCGACGAGACCCCGAGCCTGGCCGGCGTGTTGCAGAACGCCGTGTGGGACACCCCGGCGCGGACCATCGGCGGTTACTCGGCCAATGTCAAAACCCTGCACGGCCCGGGCTTCGCCCTGCTGGGCAACGCCGCGGAATTTCTCGACCCGGTGTTCTCGTCTGGCGTGACCATCGCCATGCGCTCGGCGAGCATGGCCGCCGATGTGCTGCATCGTCAGTTGCAAGGTGAAGCCGTGGATTGGCAGAGCGAATTCGCCGAGCCACTCAAGCGCGGCGTCGATACCTTCCGCTGCTACGTCGAAGGCTGGTACGCCGGCACCTTCCAGGACGTGATTTTCTACACCGAAGGCTCGGCCGACATCCGCCGCATGATCAGCTCGATCCTGGCCGGCTATGCCTGGGATGAGCGCAATCCGTTCGTCAGCGAACCCAAGCGCCGCCTGCGCATGCTTTCGGAAATCTGCGCGAGTGACGCTTCATGAGCTACCTGAGCGACAACTACGTCGAGGAGACGCGCTTCGGCTTCTGGTTCCTGCGTAGCCACACCTGGCAGCATCATGTGTTGCGGGTCGCGATCAACGACCTGCGCGGGCTGTTCAGCCAACCGCTGCCGGCCAATCCAGTGTTGCTGGATGCCGGTTGCGGCCAGGGCAAATCGTTCCAGTACCTGCGACAGGTGTTCGCACCACAGCGTTTGATTGGCGTCGATGCCGATCCCCATAGCCTGGACTTGAGCGCCGAGGAAGCGGCGCGCCAGGGCATGGCCGTGGAACTGATCGGCAGCGACTGCGCGCAATTGCCGGTGCCCGATGCCAGCGTCGACCTGGTGTTCTGCCACCAGACGTTCCATCACCTGGTGGAGCAGGAAAAGGCCCTCGCCGAGTTCTATCGAGTACTCAAGCCCGGCGGCTATCTGATGTTCGCCGAGTCCACCGAGGCCTACATCGACACTTGGGTGATCCGCTGGCTGTTCCGCCATCCGATGCACGTGCAGAAAAGCGCCGCGCAGTACCTGGCGATGATTCGCGAACAAGGCTTCCAGTTCGAGGCCGGCAACGTGTCCTACCCATACCTGTGGTGGAGCCGTGCCAGGGATTTCGGTCTGTTGGAGCGTTTTGGCCTGCGTCGGCCCAAGCCGTTCGGCGAGCGCGAGGAGACCCTGGTCAACGTGGTGGCCCGCAAACCCATGGAAGGGGCCGCTGGATGATGCGCGCCCTGCTTATTGTCGGCCTGTTGCTGCTCAGCGCCTGCGCCAGCCACGCACCGTTGCCTGAGCGCACGCCAACGCTTGCCTTGCCCCTGCAACTGCACATCGAACGGCAGTTGGCCGGCCAGCGTCAGGACTGGTTACTGGTGATCCAGTACGAAGACACCGGGATCCGCTGGTCGATGATGGACCCGCTGGGCATTCCCGTGGCCCGCCAGCGCCTGGTCGAGGGCCAATGGCAAGCCGACGGGTTGCTGCCGCCGAATGCCGAGGCGCGGGAGTTGTTCGCCGCGCTGTTGTTCGCCCTCACGCCCGAAGCCGAACTGGCGGGCAACTACCCCACCGCGCGCCAGCGGGCGTCGCAACGGAGCCTCGATGCCCGTTGGCAGGTGACCTACCAGCGACCGCTGGTCTTCCAACTGAGCCTGCCCCAAGGCCCGCACTACCGCATCACGCCGTTGACCGAGAGCGCCCCATGACCGCCTACCTGAACGCCCTTGGATTGATCTGCGCCCTGGGCCGCGACAAACGCAGCGTGGCACGCAACCTGTTTGCCGGCGATGGCTCGGGCCTGCGCCTCGAAGAAGGTTGGGTTGCCGACCGGGCCTTGCCGGTGGCCTCGGTGAGCGGTGAACTGGCGCCCATCCCCCAAGCCCTGGCGATGCAGCGCAGCCGCAATAACCAGCTGCTACTGGAAGCGGGTTTGCAGATCCGCGCCGAAATCGACCATGCCATCCAGGCCTACGGTCGCACCCGCATCGGCATCGTGCTGGGCACCAGCACGTCGGGTATCGACGAAGCCAGCCATGGCATCGCCCATTACCTGCGCGAACAGCACTTTCCCGAGGGCTACGACTACCAGCAACAGGAGCTCAGCGCGCCGGCCAATTTTCTGTCCGACTGGCTCGGCTTGAGCGGGCCGTCCTATGTGATCTCGACCGCCTGCACCTCCAGCGCCCGCGCCCTGATGAGCGCCCGCCGCCTGCTGGACCTGGGCCTGTGCGATGCCGTGCTGTGCGGTGGAGTGGACAGCCTGTGCAAACTGACCCTCAACGGCTTCTGCGCACTGGAAGCGGTGTCGAATGAACGGTGCAACCCGTTTTCGGTGAACCGCAGCGGCATCAACATCGGCGAGGCAGCTGTGCTGTTCCTGATGAGCAAGACCCCCGGCGCTGGCGCCCCGATTGCCTTGCTGGGGGACGGCGCCAGCTCCGATGCGCATCATATTTCCGCCCCCGAGCCCACTGGACGCGGCGCCCGCCAGGCGATGGAAAAGGCCTTGCGTTGCGCCGGCCTCGAGCCGGGCCAGATCGACTACCTGAACCTGCACGGCACCGCCACGCAACACAACGACGCCATGGAAAGCCTGGCGGTGGCCGAGTTATTCCCGGCCGGCGTGCCCTGCTCCTCGACCAAACCCTTGACCGGCCACACCCTCGGCGCCGCCGGAGCGCTGGAAGCGGCGTTCTGCTGGCTGGCCCTGAGCACCGAGAACGCCGCCCAGGCGTTGCCGCCGCACATCTGGGACGGCCAGGCCGATCCAACGCTGCCGGCATTGGATTGGACCAGCGCCGCGACCCGCTTGAAACCGAACCTGCCACGTCGCCTGATGAGCAACTCCTTCGCCTTCGGCGGCAATAACGTCAGCCTGATTATCGGAGACGCCCCATGATTGACTGGCCGCTCGCCGAGTTGCTGCCCCACGCAGGCGACATGATCCTGATCGACCGGATCCTGTCGTTCGATGACGAACAGATCCATACCCACGCCACCGTCCGGCCCGGTGGCCTGTTCAACCGCGACGACGGCGCCCTGCCGGCCTGGGTCGGCATCGAGCTGATGGCCCAAAGTGTCGCGGCATTCGCCGGTTGCCATGCACGCCGGCGCGGCGACGCCGTGGAGTTGGGCTTCCTGCTCGGCACCCGTAAGTTCGAATGCAATGTCGAATGTTTTCCAGTCGGCACCGAGCTGACCATCCACGGCGTGCGCTCACTGGAAGACGACAACGGCATGGGTGTGTTCGAATGCCATATCCAGGCCCCCGGCATCCACGCCACGGCGCGGCTGAACGTGTTCCGTCCGCCCCAGGCCGCCCACTATCTTTCTGAACCGTCCGCAACAGGAAACACGCCATGACTGAATCCATCCTGGTCACCGGCTCCAGCCGTGGCATCGGCCGCGCCATCGCCCTGCGCCTGGCCCAGGCCGGGCATGACATCGTGCTGCACTGTCGCAGTGGCCGTGCCGAGGCCGAAACCGTCCAGGCCGAGATCCAGGCCCTGGGGCGCAATGCACGGGTGCTGCAATTCGACGTTTCCGACCGCGCGGCCTGCAAGGCGATCCTTGAGGCGGATGTCGAGACCTACGGCGCCTATTACGGCGTCGTGCTCAACGCCGGCCTGACCCGCGACGGCGCCTTCCCTGCCTTGAGCGAAGATGACTGGGACACGGTGATGCGCACCAACCTCGACGGTTTCTACAACGTGCTGCACCCGGTGATGATGCCGATGATCCGTCGCCGCGCCGCCGGACGGATCGTCTGCATCACCTCGGTCTCGGGGCTGATCGGCAATCGCGGCCAGGTCAACTACAGTGCTTCGAAGGCCGGCCTGATCGGCGCGGCCAAGGCGTTGGCAATCGAGCTGGGCAAGCGCAAGATCACCGTCAACTGCGTCGCGCCAGGGCTGATCGACACCGCCATGCTCGATGAAAACGTACCTGTGGAAGAACTGATGAAGATGATCCCCGCCCAGCGCATGGGCACCCCGGAAGAGGTCGCCGGCGCGGTGAACTTCCTGATGTCCGCCGAAGCCGGCTACATCACCCGGCAGGTACTGGCCGTCAACGGAGGCCTGTGCTGATGAAGCGCGTCGTCGTCACCGGCATGGCCGGCATCACTTCCATCGGCAGCGACTGGGACACCATCGCTGGCAACTTCGCCGCCAACCGCAGCGGTATCCGGCGCATGGATGAGTGGGATCGCTTCTCTGAGCTGAACACCCGCCTGGCCGGGCCTGTGGATGATTTCCAGGTCCCGGCCCACTGGACACGCAAGCAACTGCGCAGCATGGGCCGGGTTTCGCGGATGGCGGTGGCCGCGGCGGAACAGGCCCTGGCCGATGCCGGCCTGCTGGGCGACGAGTCGATCAAGGACGGGCGCATGGGTGTGTCCTGCGGCTCATCCACCGGCAGCACCGACGAGATCAAGGCCTTTGGCAACATGCTGCTCAACAGCGTGGCCGAGGGGCTCAACGCCAACTCCTATGTGCGGATGATGCCTCACACCACGGCGGCCAATATCAGTATTTTCTTCGGCCTCACCGGGCGGATGATTCCTACGTCCAGCGCCTGCACCAGCGGCAGCCACGGCATCGGCTATGCCTACGAGGCGATCAAGTTCGGCCGCCTGCCACTGATGCTCGCCGGTGGCGCGGAGGAACTGTGCCCGACCGAAGCGATGGTCTTCGACGCGCTCTACGCCACCAGCCTGAAAAACGATGCGCCGCAAACCAGTCCGCGTCCCTATGACAAAAGCCGCGATGGCCTGGTGATCGGCGAAGGCGCCGGCATGCTGGTCCTTGAAGAGCTGGAACACGCTCTGGCCCGCGGCGCACGGATTCATGCCGAGATCGTCGGCTTCGGCAGCAACGCCGACGGCCAGCACGCCACCCGTCCGGAGCTGACCACCATGCGCCGGGCCATGGAACTGGCCCTGGAAGACGCGGGCCTGGCGCCTTCCGCCATCGGCTACGTCAACGGCCACGGCACCGCCACCGAACAGGGCGACATTGCCGAAACCCTCGCCACCAGCAGCCTGTTTGGCGAGCACATGCCCATCAGCTCGCAGAAGAGCTTCCTCGGTCACACCCTGGGGGCTTGCGGGGCGCTGGAATCCTGGTTCAGCATCGAAATGATGAACCGTGACCGCTACGTGCACACTTTCAATCTCGATGAAGTCGATCCCGAGTGCGGCAAGCTCGACTACTTGCGCCACGAGTTCCGCTCGATGAGCAACGAATACGTGATGAACAACAACTTCGCCTTCGGTGGGGTCAACACTTCGTTGATCTTCCGTCGCTGGCGCTGAAGCCAATCCAACCCCGCTACCCCGTCAAGGAGACCCAAATGTCGTTGAAGAAAATCGCCGTGACCGCCGCCCTGTTGCTCGGCACCCTGCCGAGCCTCAGCCAGGCCCGTGATACCGCGCTGTTCCTGCCTTTCGACAAAGTGGTCGCCGAAGCCATCCGCACCGGCAAGATCGACGGCAGCGTGAAGTTCTACTTGGCCGGCAACAAACCGGCCGGCAACGTCACCGTGATCAGCCCCGGCGCGGTGACCAACAAGAAGACCAACGCCTTCAACAAGTCCGACGAAGTGGCCTGTGAATGGGTCCTGCAATCGGCCCTGATCAGCCTGCACCAGGCCGCCAAGAATGCCGGCGCCAATGCCGTCACCAACATCGTCAGCTTCTACAAGAGCAATGAGCGCAAGGACCCCACCACCTACGAATGCCACGCCGGGGCAATCATGGCCGGGGTTGCGTTGAAAGGGGATCTGGCGAAGGTGCAGTAAAACCCTTCCTGCCTGCTGAAAATCCAAATGTGGGAGCGGGCTTGCTCGCGAAAGGGCCGTCACATCCGACAATGATTCAAGCTGCCCCCCCATTCGCGAGCAAGCCCGCCCCCACATTGGTTTCGAGGTGTACTCAGGATCCACATACACCACCTCCCCCTGTGGGAGCGAGCCTGCTCCGGGCGGCGATCCGACGATAGCGGCACCACAGCAGTCAAGTCCTCCCCGATCACCCTCCCACCGCTACATGCGGTATCTATGTACCGCCCTGCCGCCGACCCGTTTCCATAACTTGTCTCTTCCCAAGGATTTCTCAGGAAGAGCCCATGTCAGCACCCCACTCACAGCCAGCCGATAGCACTACTGACCCAAGCGCCCCGCTGATCGACCAGTTGAAGGCTTCACAGCACCAGATGATTGGTCTGACCGAGGCCACGCCAGGCTTCTCGGACGTGGTGGCGCAACACCTGCGTGATGAACTCGGCAAAGCATTCCCCAGCCTGCCCGCCAGCGTCACCGCCCGGCAAGTATGGGTGTGCAGGTTGCAATCAACCGACGAGGACGCACCCGAGCACGCCGCGATGCAAACCCTGTCGCTCGACAGCCTGTTCTGGCAGGTCATCGCCGGCAGGTTGAACGCCCGGGAGTACTTCAGCGAGCTGGACAACATCGACGTCGTCCTCGACCAGAGCAATGCCGCGTCGACGTCTCCGATCCTGAACCAGCGCAAGGTGAAGGAAGCCATCGAACGGCTGGTCAGCATCACACCGACAGAGGTCGACCAGTGGCTGGCGCAGGCGCTGGATAGCTTCTGGGACGAACCGATCGAAGCCCGTCAGGGCAGCAGCATCAGCCATTGGCTGGCCGAGGAATTCGGCTCGCAACTCAAGGCCCAGGCGGACCTCCACAGGCTCGACGGCAGGCTGACCCAGACGATGTACAAGGCGCTGACGGAGGGCCTGCTACGGGCGCCGGACGCGAACGCTCGCGCTCGGCTGGAAGAGCACCGGCGACCGGGGGTCTACGGCCTGAGCCTGGCCCCGCAACGATGGGCTTTCGAGGTGCCGTTACCGGGCGTCCTGGCACTGACCCAGCATGACAATGCCGTCGATCCGGGCGGCGCACTGTTGTACCGACCGGGCGAGCCGTTGCAGGTGTATGAAAGCCTCAGCGAACTCAAGGCCAGCCTGAAAGGCGACGCCAGTCCCGAGGATGAAGTCGAAGCCGCACCGATCACCGAAAGTTTCCTCATCCGTCTGGTCACGGACTTACGGACCCTTCAGAAAAACGCCGTGAGCCGAGTCTTGCTTGACGGACCAGCGGAAACGGAGGACATCACCGCCTGGGTGAGCCGGCTGGATGCGGCGGCGAACCTGAGAGATCGGCTGGACCTGGCGGGCGTTATGGATGAACGCGAGTTGCGACTGAACCTGAGACAGCTCGACACCTGGCTGCACCAGAACCCGGACGTGGTTGGACCCGATCGCGTGGCGTGGTGGCGGGCGACCCAGGCATTCCAGCAAATCGCCATCGATACGCCTCCGATACCCGACCCGGTAGAGCTGGCGACCCCCGATGCCCTCCGGGCCCGGACTCGTACGCTGTTGGCCGGGTTCATCCGTGAGCGCTATGCGCCAGTCGACCCCGAAGACGTGTCTCTGAATATCAGGAGACAGTTGATTGATCCGCACTCGCCTACCGGTGGCTCACCGTTTGGCTCGGGCATTTCCCAAGGCAGCGTCATAGGCATCACCGACGACCGTCGCTCCCTGACAGACTGGGCGATGTCCAACCTCACGCAGCAAGAGCGCAATGCCGCACAGCCCATCGTCGAAGGACCGCTGAGCTTTGCGCAGATTATCGACGTCATCGAAAGAGCCGATATCGGCACCCGGCTGCCGACCGAGCTGCAAGAGGCCGCCCGGCCGGCACAGGCGCAATGGACGGCCGTGAAAGCCCGGCAGATGCGAGCCCAGGTGTGGGCGGCTCACATCGGCGGCGATTTGCGGCACGACCGCGATAACACCGGGTTGAAACTGGTGCTGGCGGCGCTGGACAGCCCTGCGGCGGCGGGGCGCGAAAAGGTTGGCGGCCACGAGGTGGTGGTCCGCCAGTTGCGCTGGGGCGATAGCGTGTTGAAAGAAATATTGGCGTTCGGGGTCAGGTCGGTGGCGAGCCGTCCCTCGCTGACGCTATACACGCCTGGGGCGCCGGACGGCAAGGTATTCCGGGACGTCGACGCGAGCAGTGCTCGAACGTTGGAAAACACCCTGGCACAAGCGTTGACCGCGACGACGCCAATGACTCGATGGCTGATTTCGCAGCTACCGCTGCTCGAGCAAGCCAGGCAGCTCGCCAGCCTGGTGCCGGGTGCGCAAAACCTGACGCTGGAGCAGAAACTCAAGCAAGTCACGCAGTCGGTCTTCACCTGGACAAAAGACCGGGCGCAGGAGGATTTCGCCAGGAACATCGCTTCGCCCATCGTGGAAACGAACCTGTTCAACGCGCTGTATGAAACCCAGGTTTCCCACGCGGTCAAGACAGCGCAAATGTTGACGGTTAGCAATGCCGAGCGCGACAGCACAACCGCCCGGGAAGGGCGTCGCAACGGTGTCATGCTGTTGACCGGGGCCATGTCGATGTTCCCGGCAGGCCGGCTGGGCGGCATATTGGGACGTGCGATCCTGCCCACCATGGCGGGCGGTGCGGCAGTCTCGGCGATAGAGGATGAGGGCGGCAACTTGCGCCAGTGGGCTGCTGACTTTATCGGCGGGTTGGCAGAGGTCATCGCCGAGGCCGGGCAGGACTTGATCATGGCTCGCGCCGGACGCCGCCGAAACCAGGCTCGCCCGGCACTTTCGTCATTGCCACGCATCCCGGACCCGGATCTGGCGCCCTTCGTGCTCCGGGGGTTCGATGGTCATGGCTTGATACCCGAGGGCCGCCATCGGTACAGGGACGCAAGTGGCCAGGGCTATCTGACCCTGGGCAAGGACTACTACAAGACGGCTGTCCAGGCCGGTGAACAGATCATTTATGCACCGGACAATCGCTCGAACCAGCGAACGGTCGTCTGGGAAAATGATGGCTGGCGAGTCGAAGAGCGCCACCGGCTGCGCGGGGGCGGCGCGCTCCAGAGCCTGCTCGGTGGGGCTCCAGAAACCCCACGACAACAAACCTGCAATGCCTTGCTGGAAGGCGTGCTGGTCCTGAATCGCAGCCCATCTCCCGAAGCGTTGAACACTGCCAGGGACATTTTTTACTCCATGCCTGAAGCGCTTGCCGAACGCATACTTCGCGAAAGCATGAGCGATATCGGTGCAGTCGACATCAATGCCTATCGCGCCAAGATAAGGGCCCTGAATCAGGGGCAAGGCAATCTGTCCGGGCATAAAGTCTTCCACGTAAAACTGCTGGACAAGATGAATACCTGGAGCATTGTCGTTATCAGCAGTAAAGACATCGAAGCAAACGTAGCCAACATAGCCCTGAGCGACACTCAGAAAATAAAGATATACGACACGATACTTTCCCATCAGAACATGTTCTTCACCGAAGACAGGATCAAGGTAAACACTACGGTCATCACCGATAACATTACCGGCGCGGTATTCATGGCGTTCACTTCGAAAGGCAGCCGAAAAAAGGCCGCCATCGACAAGATTGCCAATGACACCCGGTCAATGCTGGACGTCGTAGAAGCCAGAATGACCGCCAGAGCCCAGGAGCTTTATCCCGGAGACGGGCCGGACGACCTGGCCGCTCGACAGAAATACATCGACTCGGAGGGCTACTACAATGAGCTGATTGCCGAGCTCAGGCAGGAGAAACAGCGCAGGCACAAACCCGGATTACTGACGGAGATCAGGAATAATCGAGTGCCTTATATCATTGCCAATAAAGGGACCAGACAGCGCAACGTGATGTTGCTGACCGGAGAAGAGATTACTCGGTTCAGCAGCACCCTTGCCAATTACGAACCGTTCGATATCGACATCGTTACGCAGGCCCAAACCCATAAAGTAACAGGGGCCCAGCCACAGACCGCCTTGCCGGTTCTACCGCCCGCCGTAGCGACACCGGACAAGTTCACCGTCGACACCAGCCCACTGGCTGAAGCGCAGATGTCCTATGCAAACTTCCCTGAGGCAGCCAAAACGAAAGTACGGGAAATCATGGAAGACATCCGCGCCGGCAGGGCCACCACCAAGAGAATCAATCGCTATTACTGGTACGACATGGCCCAACTGGCCGCTGGCAGTGGCCGAAGCGCATGGCGCGCCGCGTTCGAACGCAAGGGTGATACCTGGATACTGCAGGGGTTCTATGATTACCACGTCAACCGATCGGCGACTGTCTGGGAGGGTTAGACACACGAAAACTACGAAGGGCGCCTTCTGGCGCCCTGCGCATTCATCCGACACGATGTCCTTGCATTCAGGGGTTTGTGGTCAGCAATTCCACAAACGCCTTCGCCATCGGCGAACGCTGGTCCTTGCGCAACACCAGCCACACCGCCGACACCGCCGCCGGGTCGAGCAGGGGGCGGTAGACCACGCCGTCGATGCGCATGCGCTGGTAGGACGCCGGCAGCACCGAGACGCCCAGCCCTGCCGCGACCAGGCCAATGATGGTCATCGCCTCGCCGGCCTCTTGGGCGAAGTGCGGGCTGAAGCCGGCGTCACGGGCGAGGCTCAGGAGTTGGGCATAAAGGCCGCTACCGTAGCTGCGGGGGAAAAATACGAACGGTTCTTCGGCCAGGGCCGAGAGGAACAGGCCCGCGTCGTTGCCCTGGGCCAGGGGATGTTTGGCGCTGAGCACGGCCACCAGGGGTTCGCGGCTCAGTTCGATTTCCTGCAACGCGTCGGGCAGTGGCAACGGGCGCATGATGCCCACCTCGATCGTGTCGTCCAGCAGCGCGTCGGCCACTTGGGTGCTGCTCATCTCCCGCAAGTTCAAGTGCACGGCCGGGAAGCGCTGGCGAAAGGCAAAGATCGCCTGGGGGATGGTGGAGTTGAAAGGCGCCGAAGAGGTGAAGCCGATTTTCAGCTCACCCAGTTCACCCAGTTGGGCACGCCGGGCCACATCGGCGGCCTTGTCGACCTGGGCCAGGACCCGTCGCGCCTCGTCCAGGAACAGTCGTCCAGCCTCGCTCAGTTCGACCCGACGATTGGTGCGCTCGAATAACCGCGCGCCGATTTCCTGCTCCAGCGCCTGGATCTGCTGGCTCAACGGCGGTTGGGAGATGCCCAGCGCCAAGGCGGCGCGGCCGAAGTGCAGTTCCTCGGCGACGGCAATGAAGTAACGCAGGTGACGCAATTCCATGAGGCAATCCAATAGGTCGTCTAACGTCTTAAATAGGTCGAACAATATATTGGAAAGAAATATTAGCCGGCTATATGCTTTTTTCACTGCCTGCTGATCGTGCTCTTGCGAGGTCCACCGTGAAAACTGCTGTCGCTCCACTGGCTCATGAAATCCCGTCTCGAGTGCAGGATGAAGTTGGCGCCGAACTGCAGGACACCTACATCGAGAAAGGTACGCCGATGTTCATGCGCACGGTGCTGGCGCTGTTCTGCGGTGGCTTCGCGACCTTCGCCCTGCTCTATTGCGTACAGCCGATGATGCCGTTGCTATCCCGGGAGTTCTCGATCAACGCCGCGCAGAGCAGCCTGATCCTGTCGGTGGCAACCGGCCTGCTTGCGGTCGGCCTGCTGGTCACCGGGCCGGTTTCCGACCGCATCGGTCGCAAGCCGGTAATGGTCGCGGCGCTGTTCGCCGCCGCGCTGTGCACACTGGCCAGTGCGATGATGCCGACCTGGCACGGGGTATTGCTGCTACGGGCGTTGGTGGGGTTGTCATTGAGCGGGCTGGCAGCTGTGGCGATGACCTACCTGAGCGAAGAGATCCACCCGCGGCACATTGGCCTGGCGATGGGGCTGTATATCGCCGGGAACGCCATCGGCGGCATGTGTGGGCGCTTGATTGCAGGGGTCTTGATCGATTTCGTCAGCTGGCACACGGCGATGCTGGTCATTGGCGGCCTCGCGCTGATCGCGGCGGCGGTGTTCTGGAGAGTTCTGCCGGAGTCGCGCAACTTCCGGCCTCGCTCGCTGCACCCGCGCAACTTGCTTGACGGTTTCATCATGCACTTTCGCGACGCCGGGCTGCCGCTGCTGTTTCTCGAGGCGTTCGTGTTGATGGGCGCGTTCGTGACGCTGTTCAACTACATCGGCTACCGGTTGCTGGCCGAGCCTTATCACTTGGATCAGGCCTACGTCGGATTGCTCTCGGTGGTGTACCTGTCGGGCATCTACAGCTCAGCGAAAGTCGGCGCCCTGGCGGACAAACTGGGCCGGCGCAAAATGCTCTGGGCAACCATCGCGTTGATGCTGGCCGGCCTCGCACTGACCATGGCCACGCCGCTGGTGCTGGTGATCCTCGGCATGCTGGTCTTCACCTTCGGCTTCTTCGGCGCCCACTCGGTCGCCAGTAGCTGGATCGGCCGTCGCGCCCTCAGGGCCAAGGGCCAGGCTTCATCGCTTTATCTGTTCAGCTACTACGCCGGATCGAGCATCGCCGGTACGGCAGGCGGCGTGGCCTGGCACCTGGGAGGCTGGAACGGCGTCGGACTGTTCATCGGTGGTTTGCTGGTAGTGGCGTTGTGGGTGGCGGTGAAACTGGCGAAGTTGCCGTTGTTGCCAGGTAATGCTCCGGTTTGAATCACAGAGGCGCCGCGACAAACACCTCCATCCGGAGTCAACATGCGATCCCGTGGCGAGGGAGCTTGCTCCCGCTGGGCTACGCAGTAGCCCCTTCAACGAGGGCCGCTTCGCGTCCCAGCGGGAGCAAGCTCCCTCGCCACGGGTTGTCCGTTTAGCACGCGCAGATGGAAAGGCGTCAATTGACCTGTCGCCACTCCACTCGCGCATCCAGCACGCCCTCTCGCGCCTGCAAGGTCAGGGACTGCAATACCGCCCCTTCCCGCTCATGCTGATCCAACCAGTCGAGCAACCTGGCGGCATCACCACTCACCGCCAGTCGCAACGAATCGCCGTCACGCTCCATCTCGGCTATTTCCAACCCCGCCGCTGCCGCACTGTCGTTGACCCGTACCGACAACGAGCGTGCGACAACACGGGTGTCCCGGGCCGGTTCGGCGCGCTGGATCCTGGCGCTCAGCTCAGCCTGTTGACGATAATGTCGCTCGGCAACTTCCAGCCGCTGTCGAATCGGCTGCCAGATCGAGGTGTAACCCACCACGATCAACAACGACACAGCAAGGCCCAGCAACAGTCGTTGCTCACGGGGTGAAACCTTCTCCCAGGCCTGTTTCCACTGTTTGAAATCCATCAACTGTTCTCCAGCGTCAGGGTCGCCTGCACCCGGTTGTCCTGTTTGCTGGCGCTGCCTAACGTCACGGGCAAACCGTGTTGCAGCCCGCGCTCACGTAGCTGTTCGAGCTCGATGAAGCTGCTGGCGGTCAGCTGGATTTTCCAGCCCTCATCTTCGCGAAAATCAATACGCTGCACCTCGACATCGCTGGCGCCAATCACTTGCTCCGTCAATCGGACCAACCGTGCGACCTGGGTTTGCTGGCGTGGCCGTCGCGGGTTCTGCAAGGCCTGGAACTGCGCTGCCAGGTCGACGATGCGTTCCTGTTCGGGATACAGCGTCCGGAATCGCTGTTCGCTTTGCGCGTACAGGCGCCGGGTTTCGCCTTCCATGAACCGTACCCGGACCTCGCCAGCCACCCAGGTCAGCAACACCAGTCCCAGTGCCACGCCTGCCATGGTCCGCCACGGCAGGCGTCGGTGCCGACGCTGAAATTCCCCCTGCAACAGGTCGATGGGGTGCCCGCGCGAGCTCAATAACCACTCATCGATACCCTGGCGATCCCGCTCCTCGTCCAGCCAGTGAATATCCTCTGGCAGGCCGGATTTGAGCGCGGCCAGGGTCCGGACCGACAGCGCCACCGGGGCCGGCAACGCGCCCCCCAATAGCCAACGGCCGAACCAGCGCACACCGAACGCCTTGTCCTCGGGCAGCAGGTCGGCATCGACATGCACCGCCCGCACATCGATGCCCTGCTCGGCGAACAGTGTCAGCAGCGCCTGGAACCGGGCTCGCTGAATCACCCGCACCGGATAGCATTGCTGACGGTCCCGGGGGCCGACACTGATGTGCAGAGCCTCCAGGTTTTCACTCAGTTGCTCTTCGATAGCGAATGCCAGCGCCTGGGCCCGAGGCTTGCGCCGCGAAGGCCAGGGATCGCTGCGCAGGCCGCTGCACATTTCCATCGGCAACAGCACATCGACGGCCCGCCCGCTCAATTCGTGCGCCGCTTCGTGCAGGGGCAGGCAGCGGCGTTCGCCGGTGGGCGACCAGACACAGCAGAGCCAGTTGGCAGAGGGCGCAGCCAGGCCTTCGGCTGTGAGGTAAAGCCAGGTTTTCATCAGGGAAGCTCACTGGGACAGGAAGGTAGAAAACGCCGCTGGCGAACGGTCCAGCGTCCGCTGACGGAGTCGCGCTCGATGTCGGAGGCCAGGTGCAGGCGGCTGTCGGCGTGGGTCACACTCACCGTGATGCGAAACCACCGGCTGCTCACGCCCAGGCCATGGCTCGCCAGCCCCAGGCCAGACAGCAACGGGTCGTTGGTGAACGCCTGCACGCTGGCGTACGGACTGTGGCGACGCTGCCTGACCAGCGCCTGGGCCTGCTCGGCCTCCATGCCCTCCAGGGTCATCAGCACCAGCTGCGGTGCGGTGTTGATATTCAGCCGTGCATCTTTGGGCAGCAGCGCCACCCATGGCTCCAGGCGGCGCAACGTCTGCGCATCGACACCCGGCAACAGGCGCAGTTGACTCAACTCATGCACCACCCCGACCTGGGGCAAGGACAACGCGGGCAGTTCCAGCAGCTCCAGCAACCGTGCCCAGCGACCCAGCGTGACTCGGTCGATTTGTCCTTGGGTCAGCAACGCGTTGAGGTTCAGGCGTCCCGACAGATCCTCGATGTCGATATGCAGCTCAGCGTCTGCCAGGTCGAGTGCGGGCTTGAGGAGTGCCCAGTCCTGGCTCAGGTCAACCGGACCGGTCGGGGTCAGCGCACTGCCTTGCAACACCGCCAGCGCCCAGGCCTCGCCGGCCAGCCCCAATTGCCGCGACTCGATCTGTTGCAACTGCCGGGCGCTGCTGTGCAGCAACAACCGATGACTGCGCAACATGCCGCCCACCAGCAGTAACGCCAGGCTCAGCACCAGCAGCACGCTGATCAGCGCCACGCCGCGTTGCCGGTTCATGGCGACGCCCCTGGCAACAGCAGCACCCGGCGGACCTGTTCGAAGCGCCCCGCCGACACGGTCAACTCCAGCGCCAGCGGCGAAGTATCCCGGGCGTTCACGCTCTGCCAGCCGCGTTGCGAATCGTACAAGCGCCAGCTCAGATCACGCACCTCGTCGAGCAACTTCTGCTGCTGCACGACGACGCTGCCTTCCCCCTGACTTTCACGCCACAACGCGCCGCCTTCGAGCCGATAGCTGACCGTCTGCCGCTCGCTGCGCGGCTGGTCCAGCGGGTTGCGCCAGTGGCTACGCTGCAATTGCAGGTGGCCGGACGCCAATTTGATGGAGCCGGCAACCGCCTGCCACGCATCCCGCTCGATCACCCCGACGGCACGCTGCAAGGCTCGGATGTCCCGTTCGTGCTGAGCACTGCCCTGCTGGGTCCGCACGACGCCATCGAACAGGCGCCAACTGGCCAGGCCAAGCAGGGCAAAAATGCTGATCGCGATGACCAGCTCCAACAAGGTGAAACCCGATTGTCTATTCATGTCGATGACCGATCCATCCTGTGGTGCAGTGTACGACTGTCGGGCTGCCGGCACGGCTGACCCGGATCTCGACCTGGAGCAGGTGCGGGTCGCGGGACGGGGCGATACGCTGTTGCACGGTCCAGTCCCGGCGATCCAGGCGCCGGGTCAGTTGCTGTTGCCCTGGAGGCGTCGCAGCTTGCAGGCGCAGTTCGCTCAATTGGTTATCGGCCAGCCAGGCACCGAACAGGCGATCCTCGAGGCTCACGCTTTGCTTGAGCACGAATTGGCCAGCCGAGAGCACCGCCGCCGCCAGCGTGGCGAAAATCGCCAGGGCAATCATGACCTCCAGCAGGGTGAAGCCTCGGCTACCTGCGGCCAGCCTGCGTGCGTCATTCATCGATCGACGGCTCCGCCAGACCATCACTCGACACCCGGACGAACGCCTGGCCAGCGACCTTGATCGACAACCGGAACGGGCTGATCTCGTCACTGCTGAGCATCAGCAATTGCGGTGCGCCTTGCCCGTCATCAAGGGCCACCCCATGACCGTCCAGTTCCAGCCCCAGCGTCAGGTCACCGGGCAGACGCTGAAGGTTCGCCACCGCTGTCCAACCCTCGGCCTCGAAGCGCAACGCCTGATAGCCGCGAGGCTGCAAGCGCACACCGTATTCCTGGGCATCGAGCACCGCCCGTTCGCGCAGCGCTTGCACCACCTGGATAAAGTCCTGGGCCTGCTGCCGGGCCTCACGTCCTGGACTCGGACCCATGGCGAGGCTGACCATGCCCGCCAATACACCCATCAGGACAATGACAACCATCAGCTCCAGCAACGTGAAACCCCGGCAACGCCTGCCCATGTTCATTGGACCCAGTTGCCGATGTCGGCGGCAACCCCATCGCCCCCCGGCATGCCATCGGCGCCCAGCGAGAACAGGTCGTAGCTGCCATCGGCGGATTTGTAGCCCGGGTTCAGATATTGGTAGGGCGTGCCCCAGGGATCGATCGGCAGGCTTTTCAGATAACCCTGGGGGTTCCAGTTCCTGGGCGCAGGCGTGCCGGACGGGCGTTTGTTCAGCGCCTCCAGGCCTTGCTGGGTCGAGGGGTAGTGGAAGTTATCGAGACGGTACATTTCCAGCGCTGTGGAGATCGCCTGGATATCGGTGCGGGCGGCCGTGATCTTGGCCTGGTCGGGCCGGCTCATGAACTGCGGCACGACAATGGCACCGAGCACACCGATGATGACCACCACCACCATGATTTCGATCAGGGTAAAGCCGCGCTGATGGCGGGCCGCTGGGTTGTTTACAGGTTTCATGGGTCAGTTCACCAATTGGTTGAGGCTCAGGATAGGAAGGAGAATGGCCAGGACGATCAGCAGCACGACGCCGCCCATCAGTACCAACATGGCCGGTTCGAAAAGGCTCACCACCAGGGCGATGCGCGCCGCGAGGCTGGCCTCCTGTTGTTCGGCGGCCCGGGCCAGCATGCTGTCGAGTTCGCCGACCCGCTCGCCGCTGGCGATCATGTGCAGCATCAGCGGCGGAATGTCCCCGCCGAGCTCCAACCCACGGGTCAGGGTCCCGCCCTCGCGGACCGAACGGGCGACATCGGCCATGCGCCCGCGAATCGTCAGGTTGCCGATCACTTGGGCGGCGATGTGCAGCGCCTCCACCAGCGGCACCGCGCTTTTACTGAGGATGGCCAGGGTGCTGGCGAACCGGGCCGCTTCCATGGCCCGCAGCACTTCGCCCAGCACCGGCAGCCGGAGCACCAGACGATGCCAGCGCAGACGCCACGTCGCCTGGCGCAGGCTCCAGCGCCACAACCCGAACAGCCCGGCCAGTGCGCCGAGCAACAGCAGGCCGTAGGCGCGTAACCCATCACTCGCGGCGATCATGGCTCGGGTCAGCCAAGGCAACGACTGGCCGCTGTCGACGAAAATCTTCACTACATCCGGCACCACGTAGCCCAACAGGAACGCGACAATCGCCACGCAGGCCAGCATCAGGATCAACGGATAGACCAACGCCAGCTGGATGCGCTGGCGCGATGCCTGGCGCGCCTGGGTGTAGCTCGCCAGTTGTTCCAGCACCTGGCCCAGGTGACCGGATTGCTCGCCCGCCGCCACCGTGGCGCAGAACAGTTCGGGAAATGCCTGGGGGAATGCCCGCAAAGCCGTCGCCAGCGAATGGCCCTCCATGACGCGACTGCGTACCGCCGACAACAGATGGCTGACGCGGCGCTTCTGACTCTGCTGCGCCACGGCGCCCAGGGATTCCTCAAGGGGCAGGCCGGCCTGGACCAAGGTGGAAAGCTGCAAGGTCAGCAACGCCAGGTCTGCCGCGCTCAAGCGCCTCCCGGTCTGTCGAGGGCCGATCGCTCGTGGCTCGCCGGCATCGTGCACCGCGCTGGGCAGCAGGCCACGCTCGCGCAATAACTGGCGGGCATGACGCGGGCTGTCGGCCTCGATGCGGCCCTTGCAGCGACGGCCACGGGTGTCCTCGGCGCGATAGTCGAAGGTCGGCATGGCGCTACTCCTCCTGGGTGATGCGCAGCAGCTCATCGACACTGGTCAGGCCTTCCAGTACCCGCTGACGTCCGTCCTGGAACAGGCTGCGAGAATTCTTGCGCGCCTCGCAGGCCAGCGCCTGCTCGCTGGCACCCTGGTGAATCAGTTGCGAGAAGGCGGGGCTGACAGCCACCAGTTCATAAATGCCGAAGCGCCCGCGATAGCCTTTCTGGCACTGATCGCAGCCCTGGGCCCGGAACAGCCGTGGGGCGGCGTCGGCTTCCAGACCGAGGCGGCGGCAGGTCGCGGCGTCGGCCACATAGGGCGTCTTGCAGGCCGGGCACAAGGCGCGTAACAAGCGCTGGGCCACGATGCCCGCCAGGGACGAAGCCAGCAGATACGCATCCACGCCCATGTCCACCAGCCGCGTGACCGCGCCGACGGCGGTATTGGTGTGCAGGGTCGACAGCACCAGGTGTCCGGTCAGGGAGGCCTGGACCGCAATCTCGGCGGTCTCGCGGTCACGTATCTCACCGACCATCACCACGTCCGGGTCCTGGCGCAGGATGGCCCGTAAGCCACGGGCGAAGGTCATGTCGACTTTCGGGTTGACCGGCATCTGGCCGATGCCCGGCAGGTGGTATTCGATCGGGTCTTCGACGGTGAGGATATTGCGGCTCTGGTCGTTGATGCTGCTCAGCGCCGCATACAGGCTGGTGGTCTTGCCCGAACCCGTGGGGCCGGTGACCAGCACGATGCCGTGGGGTTTGCCCAGCAGTTGGCGCAGGCCCGCCAGGGTATCGTCGGGCAGCCCCAGGCGCTCCAGCTCCAGGCGCCCGGCCTGCTTGTCGAGCAGGCGCAACACCACCCGCTCGCCATGGGCCGACGGCAGGGTCGAGACCCGCACGTCGACTTCATGCCCGGCCAGGCGCAAGGCCATGCGCCCGTCCTGGGGCACGCGTTTCTCGGCAATATCCAGGCGCGCCATGACCTTGATCCGCGACACCAGCAGACTCGCCAGCTCCCGGCGCGGACGGAGCATTTCCTGCAACTGGCCGTCGATGCGCATGCGCACCGAGAGGTACTGCTCGAAGGTTTCCAGGTGCACGTCGGAGGCGTGTTCCCGCACCGCTTCGCTGAGCAAGGCGTTGATCAGCCGGATGATCGGCGCATCGCCCTGCTCCTCCAACAGGTCGGTGGTCTGCGGCACCTGATCGGCCAGGCTGAGCAGGTCCAATTCCTCGTCCAGGCCTTGGGCAACCTGCTCGGCCGCACTCTGGCCCTGGCGATAGACACTGGCCAGGCGCATCGCGAACGGCGCGGGGTCCAGGAGCTCGACAGGCAGATCCCGACCGCACAGGCGCCGCACTTCCGCCACGGCGCTCAACGGCGCATCCCGGCGCAGGACCAGGCTCAGGTCCGGCCCCTCGCCTTGCAGCAGCACGCCGAAACGCCGGGCGAAACCAAAGGGCAGCTGCTCGCTCACGGTTCCTCCGAGCGCGGTTGACGCAGGTCGCTCACCGGCGCCTCGCTGGATGGCTCGAACAACTGGCGGGCGTCCCGAGGCAACAGCAGCGAGTTGTTCTTGCGCGAACCCGGTTTGCTCAATTCCCGCAACGCGTCGTAGCGCTGGCGACTCACATCGGCCAGGTCTTCGCTGCTGCGCACGATGGTTGGCCGCAGGAACACCATCAGGTTGCTCTTGGTCTGGGTGTCGCGGTTCCAGCGAAACAGCGCGCCCAGGTAGGGAATACTGCGCAGCAAAGGCACGCCGCTTTCCTGGGTCCGGACACTGTCGCGGATCAGCCCGCCGATCACGATGATCTGCCCATCGTCTGCCAGGATCGTGCTCTTCAGGGCGCGCTTGTTGGTGATCAGGTCCGATGAGTCCACACCGGAGACCGCCGGCGCGATGTCCGAGACTTCTTGCTGGACCTCCAGGCGCAAGGTCGAACCTTCATTGATATAGGGCTTGACCTTGAGGCTGATGCCGACGTCCTTGCGCTCCACGGTGGTGAACGGATTGTCCGCCCCGCTGCTGTTGGTGGCGTAGGAGCCGGTCTTGAACGGGACGTTCTGGCCGACGATGATCTCCGCTTCCTGGTTGTCCAGGGTCAGCAGGCTGGGCGTGGAAAGCAGATTGCTGTGGCTGTTACCCGCCAGCGCCGAGACCAGCGCGCTGAAACGATCCCCGCCCAGGCGCAGGACCGCGCCTTCCGGGGCTTTTTCAAGGTCATCGAAATTCAGGCCACCCAGGACCGGGATATTGGTTCCCGGGAAATTGACGAAGCCGTTGGCGCTGCCACTGTTGAGGCTCCACTGCACGCCAAGGGCTTCAGAAATGTCCCCGGTGATCTCGACGATGGCTGCGTGGATAAGCACCTGAGCGCGAGGCTGGTCCAACTCGCGGACGATGTTTTCGATGGTGCGCACCTGGGCCGGTTCGGCGATCAGCACCAAGGCATTCTGGCTCTCGTCGGCTTTGATCACGAACGGGCTGGCAGCGCCGGTCTCCCGCTGGCCAGCCAGCGTCGACGTGGCTTTCTTCTCCTGACCGACGCCTTCCAGCACTTCGGCCAACTGCCTGGCATCGCTGTGGCGCAGGCGGATCACCCGTGCATTGCCTTGGGAGGCGGCTGGCGGTACATCCAGGGTGCGGGCCAGATCGACCAGGCGCTGGCGTACCGCCGGCGCGCCGACGATCACCAGGCGATTGCTGCGCGGGTCGCCGATCACCAGGCCAGCCATGTCCCCCTCGCGCTTGCCGGCAGAAGCTTCCACCAGTGGCGCGATGTCCGCGGCCTGGGCATGCCGCAACGGCAGTACCACATGATTGCGATTGCGCCCTGAATCCAGCTGTTGCACCACCGTGGTGATGCGCTGGACATTGGCGACCGTGTCAGTGACCACCAATGCATTGGACGACACTGAGGGCCCCACATAACCGTTACCCGACACGAGCGGCCGGACCAGTCCGGCGATATCGGCGGCGATGCTCGATTGCAGCTCGACGACCCGGGTGACGAATTGCGACGGCGTGGCGCTTTCGGTATCGCTGGTACCGGCGCGCGTCTTGGCATCGCTGACCGGAGTGATCAGGATCCGCTCGCCTTCGTCGATCACCGTGAAATTGTGTGCATCGAGCACCGAGTAAAACAGCCGACGCACGCCTTCACGATCCAGCGCCTGACGAGACGTGACGCTGATCCGTCCCGACACGCGAGGGTCGAGCACTACGGTCTTGCCGAGGATCCCGGAAATCTCATCGACCACGTCGCGCAGTTCCGCATTGTTCATCGCCAGTTGCCAACGGCCCTCTTCGGCTCGTAGCGAACCGGCAAACGCCAAAGGACAGCACACGGCAAGACAGAACAGGACGCGCGAAACACGCCCCCGGATAAAGCTGTTCATGATTCGATCACTCTGATTGCCCGACCACCGGGCGTAGGTATTGCGAGGAAATAAGCGTCGCAGGGGGCCTGTCGTCGGGCCCCAACCGACGCAACAGCGGCTGAGCGGTCTGTTGCAGGACGACCCGCTCCTCCCGACCGTTGCGCCACAAGGCCACGTGGCCGGCCTCGACCCGGCGCAGTACGCTGCCGCCCGGCAGGCGTTCACCCACCTGGTACATCCGCGCGCCGGCGGCGTCCGCCAGCAATGCCTTCGACAAACCCTGGTCCGCGACAAAGATGGCCTGCAAGGTGATCGGCTCGGCGCTCTGCGCTTGGGCTCCTTCAGGCATCAGACCGAGCACGCTTGCCACGGCTTGTACATTGGGTCGCTCGGGGACCGGGACGGCTGGCGCAACGACCGGTACTGGCACATCACGGTGCAATGCCTGGCGATATCGCCACTCCTGCACCGCCAGGAATACCCCGTACAGCAGCGGAACGAGCACCAGCAGAATCGTCGGCAACCAGCTACCGCCCCCGCGCAGAAGACTCATCGCTGCCCTCGCTCGATCACCGCGCCCGGTGCCTTGGCGAATGACATCCGCCGCACGACCCGGCGCCCGGAACACTCATGCCAGAGCACCGCACACAAATGCAGGGCGACGAGCCCGGAAAGCACCATGCAAGATCCGGTATGGATTACGTTGGCCAGCTCGATCAGCGCCGGGTCGTCCAGTGGTTGGGGAATTCGCACGAGTCCGAAGACGCTAATGGCGCTTTTCATCATCAACACGCCCGTCACCAGCACCACACCGACGGTCAGGTAGATCAGCGTGTGAACCGCCAATGCCAATCGCTTGTTCAGCGAAAGCGCCTGCCCATGAGGCTCAAGCTCGCGAACGAACAGCCAGGCTCGCCACGCGAACAGCGGAATGAGCAACGTGGTCAGCGACACATTGAGCGACCCGACCCAATGTTCCACCGAAGCTGAAACGGGCATGTATGCCACATAAAAACCGGACACCAGCGCCCATAAGATAATCACCGCCGACAGCCAGTGCAGCAGCACCCGTCGCCCGGAATAATTGGAATGCATGTCTGCGTCCTCCTTTAAGGCTCCAGGCAACCACGCGGGTCGCCTGGAGCCGTGCCTGTCAGGACTTACAGCTTGTCCCAGGCGCTCTGCCAGGAGGCACCGACGCCCGGCTCGAAGCCGTTGGCGTTCGGGGTGTATTGCTTGCAGTAGCCGGACGCAGGGAATGGCTTGCATTCGAAGACTTCGTCGGTCTTGGGTTGCAGCACTTTGGTACCGGCGGTGTAGTCGCTGAGCCCTTCAGGGAATACGAAGTCGTACTCGATGCCCGCGCCTTCACCGATCAGGGTGACGCTCTGGGTATCCTGGCGAGTGCTGCGTCCGTCTTCGGTGGTCCCCACCAGCGTCAGGGTGTGGGCGCCCGGCACACTGCGTACATCAATGCTCAGCCCGGTGTTGCCTTCAGCCACGGTCTGGCTCACCGCACCCACCTGCTTGTTGTTTTCATCGAACAGCGTGGCCTGCAGGTCCATCCTGCGATTGGTCTGCGCTGCGAACGCCATGCTGACCCGACCCTTGTCCAGTACATATTCCGGCTGCAGGGAAGCGACCTCCATGCTGGCGCCAGGGTCTTCCTTCATGTCCAACTGCACTTCATAGCGGGTCACGCCGCTTTCTTTCTGGGCGTACAGCTTGTTGGTGCCCTTGATCGGCGTGATATTGCCCTCGTCATCGCGGATACCGGCACGAATCAGGGGATAGGCCTTGTTGAGGGCGTCGGCCAGTTTGAACGACCAGTTCTCAGGCCGGCCTTCCTCGGCGTTGTCGATGCTGATCTCGATGCTGTACTCGGCATTTTCACCGGTTGCGGAGAATGCCCGGGCCTTGACCTTGTCTCCGGCCAGCAGTGGCGCCGACGGCGCAATGCTGCCCACCGGGGACCAGCCGCCCGGCAATGCGGCTTCGGCGAGAATGTTCACATCCGTCGGGTTGTAGAATGCGTTATCGGTATCGCCGACCGTCCAGACCGCCAGGATGACGTGATGGCCCGACTTGCTGTCGGGAATCACACAATTGTGCTCGGTGCCGCTTACCGGAATCTGATTACCGCCATCGATCGTGCAGAACGGTGCGCTGTCGAACGATGCACGCTTGAGTGGCTTGTTCGGGTTCCAACCGTCACGGGTAATGAAATATTCGTGCTTGGTCGCCGGATGCGGGGCGATATATCGCCATTGAAAGGCGATGTTGCGATCACGGATTTCGGTCAGCTGCCAGCGAGTGGAGGACTGCGCATCCAAGGCGGAAAACAGCGAGTTGCCACCACTGGCGATTTTGCCGTCGAACGGGCCTTGCAGCGGGGCGCCGCCTGCTCCGTTCGGGAAGCCCTTGAATGTCTCGCCGGTACTATGAGGTTCGTATTGGGCGCCACCGCAGTTTTTGTTTTCACCTTGTCGGCACAACAATGCGCGCGACGGTGGCACTTCGAGATAACCGTGGGCCAGCGCACCCTGGGACACGGCCAGAGACGACAACATAACTAAGGAGGAGGTGCACCCCATTAATAGATTGCGCTTGTTGAAATTGTTTTTCATATAAGTTCCAGACTATCCATCGAGTTTTAAAAAGACGTATTACCGCCCTTTGCAAGGCGCGCCGGATCGTCAGCGCCAGACCTTACAAGCGCCGAACCTTATAGAAACTCGCACGTTCCCTATGTAGGAAAATTCTCTCAAAACAGAAGGAATGATCTCTGATTCCACTTCCCTTACATAACTAGAGAAACTTCTTACGGGCGGTAAATAACTATCAAACAAAAACCAAACAGATACGTCAGACAAAACCTCTGCCCGAGTGAAAATTGAATAGATAAAACAACAAGACATTAAAAAGCCTGTCCGACACGAGTCCGGACAGGCTGGGTGATTCGGGCTGCGATTCAGGCGTGGTATTGCGCCGACAACTCGTGCACCGCACGCAGGAACGCACCGGCATGTTCCGGATCGACTTCCGGAGTGATGCCATGGCCCAGGTTGAACACATGGCCGCCGCCACTGCCGTAGCTGGCGAGGATGCGCCCGACCTCAGCGCGGATCGCTTCAGGCTTGGCGTAGAGCACGGTCGGGTCCATGTTGCCTTGCAAGGCGACTCGATGGCCGACACGTTGGCGAGCGTTGCCGATTTCGCACGTCCAGTCCAGGCCCAGGGCGTCGGCGCCGGCATCAGCGATGCTTTCCAGCCATAGGCCGCCGTTCTTGGTGAACAGGATCACCGGCACCTTACGGCCTTCGTGCTCGCGGATCAGGCCGCTGACGATCTTGCGCATGTAGGCCAGGGAGAACTCCTGGTACGCCGCTGCCGACAGGTTACCGCCCCAGGTATCGAAGATCTGCACCGCTTGTGCACCGGCCCGGATCTGGCCATTGAGGTAGGACGTGACCGACTGCGCCAGCTTGTCCAGCAGCAGATGCATGGCTTGCGGGTTGTCGTAGAGCATGGCCTTGGTCTTGCGGAAGTCCTTGGATGAACCGCCCTCGACCATGTAGGTGGCGAGGGTCCAGGGGCTGCCGGAGAAACCGATCAGCGGCACACGGCCGTTGAGTTCACGGCGGATGGTGCTGACCGCGTCCATGACGTAGCCCAGGTCCTTCTGTGGATCGGGAATCGGCAGCGCTTCGATATCGGCCAGGGTGCTGACGACATTCTTGAAGCGCGGACCTTCGCCTGTCTCGAAGTACAGGCCCTGGCCCATGGCATCGGGAATGGTGAGGATGTCGGAGAACAGAATCGCCGCATCCAGCTGCGGGTAACGGTCCAGCGGCTGCAACGTGACCTCACAGGCGAACTGCGGGTTCATGCACAGGCTCATGAAGTCGCCGGCCTTGGCGCGACTGGCGCGGTATTCCGGCAGGTAGCGACCCGCCTGGCGCATCATCCACACCGGGGTGACGTCTACGGGTTGCTTGAGCAGGGCGCGAAGGAAACGGTCGTTCTTCAGGGCAGTCATGTCGGCATCCGGAAAAAAAGTGCGGGCATTTTCTCAGAGCGCGACGCAAAAGGCACGGCGAGAGCCGTGCCTTTTATCTATCGGGGCAATTTGTCGCATAAAAGCAGTTGCAAGCTATGAGCGGCAAGCCACAAGTGCCTGCTTCAACTTGAAGCTTGTAGCTTGTAGCTTGTAGCTTGTAGCTTGTAGCTTGTAGCTTGTAGCTTGTAGCTTGTAGCTTGAAGCTTGAAGCTTGTAGCTTGAAGCTTGAAGCTTGCAGCTGGGGTCTTTAGACCCCCAGGTAATCCAGAATCCCCTCAGCCGCATTACGGCCTTCGAAGATCGCTGTCACCACCAGGTCGGAACCGCGGACCATGTCGCCGCCGGCGAAGATCTTCGGGTTGCTGGTCTGATGCTTGTACTGGCCCTGTTCCGGGGCCACGACGCGACCCTGGCTGTCGGTCTGGATGCTGAACTGTTCGAACCAGGGCGCCGGGCTCGGGCGGAAACCGAAGGCGATCACCACGGCGTCGGCCGGGATGATTTCTTCGGAGCCCGGGATCGGCTCGGGACTGCGACGGCCACGGGCGTCCGGTTCGCCGAGACGGGTCTCGACCACCTTCACGCCTTCGACCTTGTCTTCACCGACGATGGCGATCGGCTGGCGGTTGTAGAGGAATTTCACGCCCTCTTCCTTGGCGTTCTTCACCTCTTTGCGCGAGCCGGGCATGTTGGCCTCGTCACGACGGTAGGCGCAGGTCACCGACTTGGCGCCCTGGCGAATCGAGGTGCGGTTGCAGTCCATCGCCGTGTCGCCGCCGCCCAGGACCACGACCTTCTTGCCCTTCATGTCGACGAAATCGTCCGGCGACTTTTCAAAGCCCAGGTTGCGGTTGACGTTGGCGATCAGGAAGTCGAGTGCGTCATACACGCCCGGCAGGTCCTCGCCGGCAAAACCGCCCTTCATGTAGGTGTAGGTGCCCATGCCCATGAACACTGCATCGTATTCTTCGAGCAGTTGCTCCATGGTCACGTCCTTGCCCACTTCGGTGTTCAGACGGAACTCGATGCCCATGCCGGTGAAGACTTCGCGACGATTGCTCAGCACAGTCTTTTCCAGCTTGAACTCCGGGATGCCAAAGGTCAGCAGGCCACCGATCTCCGGGTTCTTGTCGAACACCACCGGCGTCACGCCACCGCGCACCAGTACGTCGGCACACCCCAGGCCCGCCGGGCCGGCACCGATGATCGCCACGCGCTTGCCAGTCGGCTTGACCTTGGACATGTCGGGGCGCCAGCCCATGGCGAACGCGGTATCGGTGATGTACTTCTCCACCGAACCGATGGTCACCGCGCCAAAACCGTCGTTCAAAGTGCAGGCACCTTCGCACAGGCGGTCCTGCGGGCAAACCCGGCCGCAGACTTCCGGCAAGGTGTTGGTCTGGTGCGACAATTCGGCGGCCTGGAGAATGTTGCCCTCGGCCACCAGCTTCAGCCAGTTGGGAATGAAGTTGTGCACCGGGCACTTCCATTCGCAATACGGGTTGCCACAACCCAGGCAGCGGTGGGCCTGGTCGGCCGACTGCTGGGGTTTGAAAGGCTCGTAGATCTCCACGAATTCTTTCTTGCGTTGACGCAACAGTTTCTTCTTCGGATCCTTGCGCCCGACATCGATGAACTGGAAGTCGTTATTCAGACGTTCAGCCATTGTTAAAACCTCATCAAACTCTTCAGGCGCATATCACTGCGGGTTGGCACGAGTGCTGGAAAGCAACGACTTCAGGTTGGCAGCCTTAGGCTTGACCAGCCAGAAACGGCGCAAGTAGTCATCGAGGTTTTCGGCGAGTTCACGACCCCACTCGCTGTCGGTTTCGGTGACGTACTCGTTCAGCACGTTTTGCAGGTGGCTGCGATAGGCTTCCATCGCCTCGCCGCTGATCCGCTGGATTTCCACCAGTTCGTGGTTGACCCGGTCAACGAAGGTGTTGTCCTGGTCGAGCACATAGGCGAAACCACCGGTCATGCCTGAGCCGAAGTTGTAACCGGTCTTGCCCAACACGCAGACGAAGCCACCGGTCATGTACTCGCAGCAGTGATCACCGGTGCCTTCCACCACGGTGTGGGCGCCGGAGTTGCGCACGGCGAAACGCTCGCCCGCGGTGCCGGCGGCAAACAGTTTGCCGCCAGTCGCGCCGTACAGGCAGGTGTTGCCGATGATGGCACTGTCCTGGGTCTTGTAGACGCTGCCCTTGGGCGGAACGATGACCAGCTTGCCGCCGGTCATGCCTTTGCCCACGTAGTCGTTGGCATCGCCTTCCAGGTACAGGTTCAGGCCGCCGGCGTTCCACACGCCGAAACTCTGGCCTGCGGTGCCCTTGAAGCGGAACGTGATCGGCGCCTTGGCCATGCCCTGGTTGCCATGCTTACGCGCGATTTCACCGGAGATCCGTGCGCCGATGGAGCGGTCGCAGTTGCAGATATCCAGCTCGAACTCGGCACCGCTGAGATCGTTGATCGCCGCAGCGGCCATGTCGACCATTTTCTCGGCCAGCTCACCCTTGTCGAAGGGCGGGTTGCGATCAACCTCACAGAATTGCGGCTTGTCCGCCGGGATCAGGTCACTGCCCAGCAACGGGGTCAGGTCCAGGTGATGTTGCTTGGCGGTCTGGCCTTCGATCACTTCCAGAAGATCGGTACGGCCGATCAGCTCTTCGAGCGAGCGCACGCCCAGCTTCGCCAGCCACTCACGGGTTTCCTCGGCCACGTAGGTGAAGAAATTCACCACCATGTCCACGGTACCGATGTAGTGGTCCTTGCGCAGCTTGTCGTTCTGGGTCGCCACGCCGGTGGCGCAGTTGTTCAGGTGACAGATGCGCAGGTATTTGCAGCCCAGCGCGATCATCGGCGCGGTGCCGAAGCCGAAGCTCTCGGCGCCGAGGATCGCGGCCTTGATCACGTCGAGGCCGGTTTTCAGGCCGCCGTCGGTCTGCACCCGGACCTTGCCACGCAGGTCGTTGCCGCGCAGGGTCTGGTGGGTTTCCGCCAGGCCCAGTTCCCACGGTGCACCGGCGTACTTGATGGACGTCAGCGGCGATGCGCCGGTGCCGCCGTCGTAGCCGGAGATGGTGATCAGGTCGGCATAAGCCTTCGCCACGCCAGCGGCGATGGTGCCCACACCGGCTTCCGCCACCAGTTTCACCGAGACCAGCGCCTTGGGGTTCACCTGCTTGAGGTCGAAGATCAGTTGCGACAAGTCTTCGATCGAATAGATGTCATGGTGCGGCGGCGGCGAGATCAGCGTCACGCCAGGCACCGCATAACGCAGCTTGGCGATCAGGCCGTTGACCTTGCCACCCGGCAACTGGCCACCCTCGCCGGGCTTGGCACCCTGTGCCACCTTGATCTGCAGCACTTCAGCGTTGACCAGATACTCCGGCGTCACACCGAAACGGCCGGTCGCGACCTGCTTGATTTTCGAGCTCTTGAGGGTGCCGTAGCGCGCCGGATCCTCACCACCTTCGCCGGAGTTGGAACGCGCACCGAGGCGGTTCATGGCTTCGGCCAGGGCTTCGTGGGCTTCCGGAGACAGAGCGCCCAGGGAAATACCGGCCGAGTCGAAACGCTTGAGCACCGATTCCAGCGGTTCCACTTCGCTGATAGCCAGCGGCGTATCCAGGGTCTTGACCTTGAGCAGGTCGCGAATCATCGACACCGGACGGTTGTCCACCAGCGCGGTGTATTCCTTGAACTTGGCGTAGTCGCCCTGCTGCACGGCGGCCTGCAGGGTGTTGACCACGTCGGGGTTGTAGGCATGGTACTCGCCACCGTGGACGAACTTCAGAAGGCCGCCCTGCTGGATCGGCTTGCGCGGGCTCCAGGCTTCGGCCGCCAGGGCTTTCTGTTCGGCTTCGATGTCAACGAAACGCGCCCCCTTGATGCGGCTCGGCACGCCACGGAAACTCAGCTCGCAGACTTCTTCGGACAGACCGATGGCCTCGAACAGTTGCGCACCGCGATACGAGGCGATGGTCGAGATACCCATCTTCGACAGGATCTTGAGCAGGCCCTTGGTGATGCCCTTGCGGTAGTTCTTGAACACCTCATAGAGGTCGCCCAGCACTTCACCGGTACGGATCAGGTCGCCCAGCACTTCGTAGGCCAGGAACGGATAGACCGCCGAGGCACCGAAACCGATCAGCACCGCAAAGTGGTGCGGGTCGCGGGCTGTGGCGGTTTCCACCAGGATGTTGGAATCGCAGCGCAGGCCTTTTTCGGTCAGGCGATGGTGCACCGCGCCGGTGGCCAGGGACGCGTGGATCGGCAGCTTGCCCGGGGCGATATGGCGGTCGGTCAGCACGATCTGGGTGCGACCTGCACGCGCCGCTTCTTCAGCCTGATCGGCGACGTTGCGGATGGCCGCTTCCAGGCCGACGCTTTCGTCGTAGTTCAGGTCGATGACCTGGCGCGCGAAGCCCGGACGGTCGAGGTTGGTCAGCGAACGCCACTTGGCCGGGGAGATCACCGGCGAGCTGAGGATCACCCGCGAGGCGTGCTCCGGCGATTCCTGGAAGATGTTGCGCTCGGCGCCCAGGCAGATTTCCAGGGACATCACGATGGCTTCGCGCAGCGGGTCGATCGGTGGGTTGGTCACCTGGGCGAACTGCTGGCGGAAATAGTCGTATGGCGTGCGTACACGCTGCGACAGCACGGCCATTGGCGTGTCGTCGCCCATGGAACCGACGGCTTCATAGCCTTGCTCACCCAGCGGACGCAGCACCTGGTCACGCTCTTCGAACGTCACCTGGTACATCTTCATGTACTGCTTGAGCTGGTCGACGTCGTAGAAAGCCGAGCCGTGGTCGTTGTCTTCCATGGTCGCCTGGATGCGCAGGGCGTTCTTGCGCAACCATTGCTTGTACGGATGACGGGACTTGAGTCGGTTGTCGATGGCATCGGTGTCGAGGATCTGGCCGGTTTCGGTGTCCACGGCGAAGATCTGGCCAGGGCCTACGCGGCCCTTGGCAATGACGTCTTCGGGCTGGTAGTTCCAGACGCCGATTTCCGACGCCAGGGTGATGAAACCGTTGGTGGTGGTGACCCAGCGCGCCGGGCGCAGGCCGTTGCGGTCGAGCAGGCAAACGGCATAGCGACCGTCGGTCATCACGATACCGGCCGGGCCGTCCCACGGCTCCATGTGCATGGAGTTGTATTCGTAGAACGCCCGCAGGTCCGGGTCCATGGTCTCGACGTTCTGCCATGCCGGCGGCACCAGCATGCGCACGCCGCGGAACAGGTCGATACCGCCGGTCACCATCAATTCGAGCATGTTGTCCATGCTCGAGGAGTCCGAACCCACGCGGTTGACCAGCGGACCGAGCTCTTCGAGGTCCGGCATCAGGTCGTTGGCGAACTTGGTGCGACGGGCCAGCGCCCAGTTACGGTTGCCGGTAATGGTGTTGATCTCGCCGTTGTGGGCGAGGAAGCGGAATGGCTGGGCCAGCGGCCATTTCGGCAGGGTGTTGGTGGAGAAGCGCTGGTGGAACACGCAGATCGCGGTTTTCAGGCGCTCGTCGCTCAGGTCCGGATAAAAGGCGGTAAGGTCCGCCGGCATCATCAGGCCTTTATAGATGATGGTCTTGTGGGAAAAGCTGCAGATGTAGTGATCGGTGTCGGCGGCGTTTGCCACGGACGAGCGACGACGGGAGCTGAACAGCTTGATCGACATTTCCTGGTCGCTCAGGCCTTCGCCGGCGATGAACACCTGTTCGATCTGCGGCAGGCGCTCAAGGGCCAGGCGGCCGAGGACGCTGGTGTCGATCGGCACTTTACGCCAACCCACCAGTTGCAGGCCGGCGGCCAGGATCTCGCGGTTCATGTTCTCGCGAGCCGCTTGGGCCTTCACCGGATCCTGGTTGAAGAACACCATGCCCACGGCGTATTGCTTGGGCAGGGTCACGCCGAACGTTTCCTGGGCAATGGCTCGCAGGAACTCGTCTGGCTTTTGAATCAGCAAGCCACAACCATCACCGGTCTTGCCGTCGGCGTTGATCCCACCGCGGTGGGTCATGCAGGTCAGGGCCTCAATGGCCGTTTGCAAAAGGGTATGGCTGGGCTCGCCCTGCATGTGGGCTATCAGGCCGAAACCGCAGTTATCCTTGAATTCATCTGGTTGGTACAGACCTGCTTTCATAGACACTTTCTCACCAGGCTGCCTCTTTCGAGGCAAATTTCTTTTCAATTCAACCAGTTGCATTCCGCGCCGAACGTACGCCAGCTTTGCGGGGGCAAAAGGGAGGTCATTGTACACACCGACACAGAGCCCCACAAATTTGACGACGAACTGTCGCAAATTCATGTCGCATTTGTGAAAGGTTTAAAGCTATATGCTGTGCTAGTCAAAACTTTTTTGGGTTCGACCGCTACGACTCAAACGCTACTGTGACGCAGACACCACAAGGCGCGCGGCCCGAAAAGGTCGCTCGCCCTTGTGGAAATGTTGAGGTGCCGGGAGAGGCGGCCTGGGTAAGGCCGCCGAATCTTCAGCGAGTTGCAGCCAGTTCCTGTTGGACACTGGCAACAGTGCGAGGCCAAGGTTTACCAGCCTGGACCTTCGCTGGCAAGGCCTTGATGGCGGAAACAGCTGCATCACGGTTGGCAAAGCTGCCGTAAGTGATGACGTACAGCGGCTTGCCGTTAAGGACTTTCTTGAAATAACGGTACTCGCCGCCCTGCTCCTTGACGAAGTTCTGGGCCGTGGCTTCAGAGCTCGTGCCGAGAATCTGCACCACGTAGTTGCCCGGGGCCTGGCCGGCGTACCAGTTGCCACCCGCTGCCTTGGCTGGGGCGGCAGGCTTGGTCGCCGTTGTCGGCGCAGGTGTCGGCGCGGGCTTGGCGGCGGGTGCCGGGGCTGGCTTGGCGGTCGCTACCTGGGTAGGCGCAGGGGTCGGCTTGGCTGCCGGTGCAGGAGCTGGCGTAGGCGTAGGCGTCGGAGCCGGACCCGCCGGCACCCCCACAGGCGGCGCCGTGGTGGTCACGGTCGGCGGAGTATCGCTGCTGTCGTCGATCGGCGGCGCAGCGCCATCGTCGCCTTCGGTAATGCCGCCGGCCGCTTCGGCCAGGGGACCACGCATGACCGGCTGCGATTGGCCGACCAATGGCAGCGGCATCGGCTGGGTGTTACCGGCAAACTCAACCGCCGGCGCGCCGCCAGGCTTTGGTGCGTCCTGGCCAAGAGGCAGTTGCGCCTGTTCGTTGGCGGGGGCGCCCGTGGTGGGTGCCTTGTTGCGACCCGGCATCAGCCAGGCGGCGGCGACCGCAACCACAACCACCGCGGAAATCGCCAATACGTGTTTCTTCGGCATGTTGAACCCCATACTTGGACGCTTCACCGCTGAGCGGCTGGCAATCATGACTTCGATCAGAGCATCGCGGGCGACCTGGTTGATATTGCCAGGCCAGCCTTCGGCGCTTTCGTGAATCTCAGAGATCTGATCGGCGGTAAAAAGTTCGATACCCCGGCCAGCGCCTTCAAGACGCTGGGCCAGATACTCACGGGTTTCTTCTTCGGTGTAGGGCGCCAACTCGATGACGTGGAACCGCTCTTCCTCGAGATTCAACTGCTCCAGCCCGGCGATCAGCGAGGACTCGCCGAACAGGAATACGTGGGGACGACCTTCCGGCGCACCGGCCGCCAGACCCAGCAAGGCTTCGAGGGCCGACTCGTCAAGTTGCTCGGCGTCATCCACCAGCAGATAGACCTCCTGCCCGGTCAAGGCCAGTTGAACGATCTGATCGAGAATTGCACCGACTTCGGCCTGGGCGACATTCAGCGCCTGGGCCACTTGACGCAACACACCGGCCGCATCGCCGGCACCGCGGGCCGATACCACCACGCTCTGCACCGATTGTTTGTTGGTGCTGGCCACCAGCGCCTGGCGCAGCAAGGTCTTGCCGCTGCCCTGGGGACCGGTGACCACCAACAGCAACTGGCTGTAGCGCGCCAGGTGATGCAACTGCCCCAGCACCGGCTTGCGCTGGGCGGGGAAGAACTTGAAGCCCGGGACCCGTGGTGCGAAAGGGTCATGACTCAACTGGAAGTGGCCGAGGAAAGCCTCGTCGGCATGCAAACTAGTCATCGAAATCTTCTTAACCTTTAAGCTGAGCCAGGGCGCGGTAGTCCGCTCCCAGCGTGGCCTGTAGAACCTCTTTCGGATAATCGTCGGTCACCACCGCTTCGCCCATGCGGCGCAGCAGCACCAGACGCAGACGACCGTCGATCACTTTTTTGTCGATTGCCATGTGCTCGAGGAAATCCGCCGCGCTCATTTCCTCGGGCGGAACCACCGGCAGCCCGGCGCGCTGGAACAGGCGGATACCACGATCGCGCTCCTGTTCGCTGATCCAGCCAAGGCGTGCCGACATGTCCAGCGCCATGACCGTGCCGGCGGCAACCGCTTCGCCGTGCAGCCAGACACCATAGCCCATATGGGTTTCGATGGCATGGCCGAAGGTATGACCCAGGTTGAGCGTGGCGCGCACCCCTGATTCGCGTTCATCGGCACCGACCACGGCAGCCTTGGCGGCGCAGGAGCGCTCGATAGCATAGGTCAGCGCCTCCTGGTCCAACGCACGCAGGCGGTCGACATTATCTTCCAGCCAACCGAGGAACGGCTCGTCACAGATCAGCCCGTACTTGATGACTTCCGCCAGTCCTGCGGACAGCTCGCGGGCCGGCAGGGTATTGAGAGTCGCGGTATCGATCAGCACAACGTTGGGCTGGTAGAAAGCGCCAACCATGTTCTTGCCCAGCGGATGGTTGATGCCGGTCTTGCCGCCCACCGACGAGTCGACCTGGGACAGTAATGTGGTCGGGATCTGGATGAAATCGACGCCACGCTGGTAGCAGGCGGCAGCAAAACCGGCCATGTCGCCGATCACCCCACCGCCCAGGGCGACTACCGTAGTGCGGCGGTCATGCCGGGCAGTCAGCAGGCCGTCGAAAATCAGTTGCAGGGTTTCCCAGTTCTTGAACGCTTCACCGTCGGGGAGCACCACCGAAATGACCGAAAATCCCGACAGGCTGCGCGTCAGGCGCTCCAGATACAGCGGGGCAACGGTTTCGTTGGAGATGATCGCCACTTGCCGTCCGGCGATGTGCGGCACCAGCAGCTCGGGCTGGTCCAGCAAGCCTTCGCCAATGTGAATCGGGTAGCTGCGCTCGCCCAGGTCGACCTTAAGTGTCTGCATGTGTCCCCACAGTGAAGATGGAATCAGGCGTCCTGCCTGCAATTAACGAAAATCCACGGTGCCTGCTTTGACGCCATCCAATGGCAATCCGCCACGCCCCAACGGGGCCGCAGCGGGACGTCGAGGATAGCGCATTTCGCCAGGCGCATTAACGGGGAGGCAATTGTTGCAGGCGCTCGAGGATATCCAGGACCACCATGCGCGGCGGCCGCTCATCGGTTTCGACCACCAGGTCGGCGATTTCCCGGTACAGCGGATCACGCAGCTCCAGCAGGTCCCGCAAGGTCTTGGCCGGGTCGGCCGTACGCAACAGCGGCCGGTTGCGATCCCGGGCGGTGCGCCCCACCTGCTGCTCGACAGAAGCGTGCAGATAAACCACTCGTCCGCCGGCGTGCAGCGCCTGACGATTGGCTTCGCGCATCACCGCGCCGCCACCGGTGGCCAGCACCACGCCTTCGAACGCACACAGCTCGGCGATCATCGCCTGCTCGCGGTCGCGAAAGCCGGGCTCGCCTTCTTTATCGAAGATCCATGGGATGTTGGCGCCCGTGCGCAACTCAATTTCCTTGTCGGAATCTTTGAATGGCAGGCGCAGCTCTTTGGCCAGCAAACGGCCGATGGTGCTTTTTCCAGCGCCCATCGGCCCTACAAGAATCAAATTTCGCACAGAATCAACGACTCACAGCAATCGCCTGGTTATTCATGATACGCGGAGTGAGAAACACGAGCAGCTCGGATTTTTTCTCCGAAACCACATCACGCCGGAAAAGGCGGCCAAGATACGGCACATCGCCAAGAAATGGCACCTTATCTACAACCTTGCTCTGAGTATTGGAGAAAACCCCGCCAATCACAATGGTTTCGCCATCATTGACCAGTACCTTGGCGTTGACCTCGTTTTTCTTGATCGGCGGTACATCCTGCACTTTGTTCAGGTAGTCCGGCTCGTCCTTGGTGACCTTGACTTCCATGATGATGCGATTGTCCGGGGTGATCTGCGGGGTGACCTCCAGCGACAGCGAGGCCTCCTTGAACGACACGGATGTCGCGCCGCTGGAACTGGCTTCCTGGTAGGGAATCTCCGTGCCCTTGAGGATTTTTGCAGTCTCCTTGTCGGAGGTCACTACCTTGGGCTGGGAGACGATTTCACCGTTGCCGGTTTTTTCCATGGCCGTCAGCTCCAGGTCCAGCAACACATTGTCGGTAATGAACGCGATACCGATCCCCGAGGTATTGCCCGACGCGCCCATATCGACGAACGGCTGGTTGGTGCTGGTGCTACCCGGCGTGCCGATGGTGGTGGAACTGCCGTTGGTGACCCCGGAAGAATTCCAGTTGCCCTGGTTCTGTATCGAGCCACCCCAGCGGACCCCCAGGCTCTTGTCGTAATCGACGTTGGCTTCGACGATCCGTGCTTCGATCATGACCTGGCGCACCGGGATATCCAACTGGGCCACGATCCGGCGCAACTCATCGAGCCGGTCCTGGGTCTGGTAGGCAATGATGTTGTTGGTTCTTTCGTCCACCGTGATCGTGCCACGCTCGTCGGCCTTCGCCTCGGCACTGGTCACCGACTGGAACAGTTTTGCGATGTCCGCTGCCTTCGCGTAGTTGACCTGCAACAGCTCACGGCGCAGCGGCGCCAGGTCGGCGATCTGCTTCTGGGATTCCAGCTCCTGGCGCTCACGCGCAGCGATTTCGTCGGCCGGCGCCACCAGCAGAACGTTGCCGACCTTGCGCTTGTCCAGCCCCTTGGTCTTGAGCACCAGGTCCAGCGCCTGGTCCCAGGGCACGTTCTGCAAGCGCAGGGTGATGCCGCCCTGCACCGTGTCGCTGGCCACCAGGTTGAGATTGGTGAAGTCGGCAATCAGCTGCAGGACCGAACGCACCTCGATGTCCTGGAAATTGAGGGAGAGTTTCTCGCCACTATAGGCCGCACGGTCGGAATTGCGCTTCTGCAGGTCTTCGACGCTCATGGGCCGCACGCTGACCGTAAGCTTGTTGTCGGTCTGGTAGGTCGAGTAATCGAAGGTGCCACTGGGCTCGATGCTGATGGTCGCCCGATCACTGCCGGCGCTGGCATTGACGAACTGCACCGGTGTGGCGAAGTCCTTGACATCCAGGCGCACCCGCAACGGTTCGGGCAGCTGAGTTCGGGCGAAGGTGAGAATGATCTTGCCATCATGTTCCTGGATATCCGGGGCAACGGATGGATCCGACAGATCGATCACCACGTTGCCTTCACCCTGGGTCCCACGCTGGAAATCCACGCCCCGGATCGCTTTGCCCACCGGCGCGCCGGCCCTTGCCGGCGCAGCGCTGGCTACCGCAGGGCGTGGCGCCTGGGCGGCGGCCTTGGGTGCGGCACCCTTGCCGACCACGACGAACAGGTTGTTGCCTTCGACCCGCGTGGTGTACGGCGCCAGCTGGGTCAGGCCGATGATCAGCCGGGTGCGATCCCCCGCCTCGACCACGGTAGCGCTACGGGCATTGCCACCGCCCAGGTCATGGCTCCTGCTGGCCAGCTGATTGGTCACTCCCGGCAGATCCAAGGCAATTCGCGCCGGTTGCTCGGTGGTGTAGCCCCGGGGTGTCGGGGGCGGCCCGTCGAAAGTCAACTTCAGCTCGACACGGTCCCCCGGAAGCGCCGCGACATCCAGCGTTTTCAGGCTGGCAGCATCAGCCATCGGCGATAACAGCGCTATCCATAGCGAAATACCGAAGGCAGAGAAAATCCTGTTCATTGTTGGGGTTCCACTATTGAGTGCTCTTTCAAAGGTATGGTCCGTGGTCGCTCGAGCCAGGCACCATCGCCATCGGGAACGATCTCCACCACATCGACCTGGGTCGCGCTGATCGAGACGATCCGCCCGTCGTTACGCCCCAGATAGTCACCGACCTTGAGTCGATGCACCCCGCCCGCTCCGCGCAGCAGCGCGAAGGAACCGCTGGCGTTGGAGAGCGTACCGACCATTTCAAACTGCTCGATGTTGAAGCCTTCCAGATACTGCTTGATCCGATTGGGATCGGGCCGGACGTTGTGCGAGCCCTTCTGCCGGCCGGCCAGGTCCACCCGGACCTGCCGGGAAAACGGGCTGCGCAGGTTGGCGGCGCTGTAGGTAAAGGTTTCGGCAGGCTTGAAGGTCGGCGTCGGCTCGATCTTGCCCGGCGGGCGCAGGCGCATTTCGTTCATGTAGGCGTCGAGGTCGCTGAAGCCGTTATCGTTGTTGCAACCCGCCAACGTGAGCAGGCCCACCAGCAGGCAGCTGCGGCACACCGGCTTCATGGCTGCGCCTCCTGCTCGTTGTACCGATAGGTCTTGGCCTGGATGCTCATGCGTAGCTTGGTGCCGGCCTCGGGCTCCATGGGCGCGATCTCAAAATCGTGCAGGGTGACGATCCGGGGCAACCCGGCCACCCCGCTGACAAAGGTCGCCAGGTCGTGATAGTCGCCGGTCACGGTGATCTGGATCGGCAATTCGATGTAGAACGGCTGGGTCTCCTCCGGCAGCAGTTTGATCTCCTCGAACTCCAGGCCACTGCCCAGGCCGGTGCGGGTGATGTCCTCCAGCAGGCCTGGCACTTCGGTATCGCTGGGCAACTGCCGCAGCAACACGCCGAAAGAGGCTTCCATCTGTTTCATCTGCTCGGTGTAGCGCTCCAGGTTGGCCGCCATATGGGCCTTGCCCGCAAACTGTGCCTTGAGGGTGTTTTCTTCCTCGCGCACTTGTTGCAAATGATCTTCTCGCTCACTCAAGGCAAAGTTGTAGCCCAGCCCCAATACCAGGATCACCAGCAGCATTCCGGCCAGCCACTTGACCGGTGCGGGCCATGAGCCAATGTTATTGGTGTCCAGGTCACTGAAATCGACCTTGCGCAGCGCGTCCAGCCACTCCCCAGGCTTCATTGCTCGTCCTCCATTTCGTCGGCCGGACGGGTCTGGCGGACCGTCAACTGGAAAACGTTGGCCTGGTCCAGCTGGCCAGCGGTGGTGGCCTTGACCTCCGTCAGGCTGGGGGCGTCGAACAGGTCCGAGGCATCGAGGTTGCGCATCAGGTCCGAAACCCGATTGTTCGACTCTGCGACGCCCTTGATAGAGAGCGTGTGGTCTTCCATTTTCACTTCGGTGAAATACACCCCGTCCGGCAGGGTCCTTACCAACTGGTCAAAAATACGCCCGCTGACCGGCCGGTTGCCTTGCAGGTCCTGGATGATGCGCATGCGTTCCAGCAGTTGCTGACGGCGGGCTTTCAACTCGCTGATCTGCTTGATGCGCTCATCCAGCACTGCGATCTGTTCTGAAATGTGGCCGTTGCGCGCCAGTTGATGGTCGATCGCGCTGTTGATGTACTGGAGCGCAATCAGCGTCACGCCCACCGCGCCGACCAGCGCCCCCGCCAACGCCAGCAGGAAACGTTTACGACGCTCTTCACGCAGCTCCTCGCGCCATGGAAGCAGGTTGATCCGTGCCATCAGTCGAAACTCCTGAGGGCCAGACCACAGGCAATCATCAGCGCCGGCGCGTCACTGGCCAGGGCACCGGCGTTGACCTTGCTGCTCAGGGCCATGTTGGTAAACGGATTGGCGACCTGGGTCGGCGTGCCCAGGCGCTGCTCGATCAACCGGTCCAGGCCGGCCACCGAGGCCGTGCCGCCGGCCAACAGAATGTGATCGACCGAACTGTACTGGCCCGAGGCGAAGAAAAATTGCAGGGATCGCGAGACCTGCTGTACCAGCGCCTCGCGAAACGGTTGCAGGACCTCGGCGAGGTAATCGTCCGGCAAGCCGCCCTGTTTCTTTGCCAGCCCGGCCTGCTCGGGCGTCAGGCCATAACGGCGCTGGATTTCCTCGGTAAGCTGGCGACCGCCGAACAACTGCTCGCGGGTGTAGATGATGCGCCCGTTGTGCAGGACACTGAGGGTAGTCATGGTGGCGCCCACGTCGACGACCGCAACGGTCAGCCGCTCCTGGGACGCCGCCAACTGCGTGGCGAGCAGGCCAAAGGCACGCTCCAGCGCATAGGCTTCCACATCGACCACCCGGGCCGTCAGCCCCGCCAGGGCAAGGGCAGCCTCGCGCACCTCGACGTTTTCCTTGCGGCAGGCGGCCAGCAGCACTTCGACCCGCTCGGCGCTGCGTGGCGAAACACCCTGCACTTCGAAATCTATGGCCACTTCATCCAGCGGATAGGGAATGTATTGGTCCGCCTCGATCTTGAGCTGGTTTTCCATCTCATCATCGGACAGCCCGGCATCCATCTCGATGGTCTTGGTGATCACCGCCGAGCCTGCCACGGCCACCGCCACACTGCGTACGGGCGTCCGGGCCTTGACCAGCACGCGCGACAGGGCCTGGCCCACGCCTTCGAGCTCGGCGATGTTCTTCTCGACCACGGCATTGGCCGGCAAAGGCTCCACCGCATAGGACTCGACACGATAGCGGTCACCCTGGCGGCTCAACTCGAGCAGCTTCACCGAGGTTGAACTGATGTCGATCCCCAGAAGCGCATGTGTCTTTTTATTGAAGAGTCGTAGCACTACCAATTCCCTATGACTATCCGTGAGTTACGGACTCTCTAATATGCGTTGCGTTCAATCACGCCGGCCCGACGGACGTCCGGGTGGCGTTTGCATCGAAAAAAAATGCTTATAATGCCCAGCGTTTTTTTTCGCTTTGTTGCAAGCTCGGGTCCTTCCCTGCACCTGGCGCCTTTTTCATTCTTGCCTGGATATCCAAAAGCCTTGATTCGTCTGCTGAAATTTTTCGGATGGTCCATCATCGCCGTTTTCTGCGGACTGCTCCTGGGTCTGAGCGGTGCGTTCCTTTACCTTAGTCCGGGATTGCCATCCGTGGAGGCGCTGAGAAGTATTCAGTTGCAGATTCCTCTGCGGGTCTACAGCAGCGATGACAAATTGATCGCCGAATTTGGCGAAATGCGCCGCACGCCGATCCGTTTCGCCGACATTCCACCCAATTTCATCAATGCGTTACTAAGTGCTGAAGACGATAACTTCGCCAACCACTATGGCGTCGACCCCGGCAGCCTGATGCGCGCCGCCAGTCAATTGGTCAAGAGCGGGCACATCCAGTCCGGCGGCAGCACCATCACCATGCAGGTCGCCAAGAACTTCTTCCTGACCAGTGAGCGCAGCTTCTCGCGCAAGACCACCGAGATCCTGCTGGCCCTGCAAATCGAACGGCAGCTGACCAAGGATGAAATCCTCGAGCTGTACGTGAACAAGATTTATCTGGGCAACCGCGCCTATGGCATCGAGGCGGCGGCGCAGGTGTATTACGGCAAGTCGATCCGCGAGGTGAGCCTGGCCCAGATGGCGATGATCGCCGGCCTGCCCAAGGCACCGTCGCGTTTCAACCCGCTGGCCAACCCGGCCCGCAGCAAGGAGCGTCGCGACTGGATCCTGGGGCGCATGTACAAGCTCGGCAAAATCAGCGAGGCCGACTACACCGCCGCGATCAATGAGCCGTTGAACGCCAGCTATCACGTGCCGACCCCGGAAGTGAACGCGCCGTACATCGCCGAGATGGCCCGCGCCGAGATGGTCGGCCGCTACGGCAGCGACGCCTACACCGAAGGTTTCCGCGTGACCACCACGGTACCGAGCAACCTGCAGGAAATGGCCAACACCGCCCTGCATGAGGGCTTGATGACCTACGACCAGCGCCACGGCTACCGCGGACCTGAATCACGCTTGCCAGGCAAGACCAAGGAAGCCTGGGCCCTGGAGCTGACCAAACAACGCGCTATCAGCGGCCTGGAGCCGGCGATCGTCACGTCGGTGGACAAGGACGGCATCAAGGTGCTGACCCGCAATGGCGAACAGGAAGAGCATGTGGGTTGGGAAACCATGAAGTGGGCCCGTCCGTTCCTCAATACCAACAGCATGGGCGCCGTTCCCCGGCAGCCATCGGATGTCGCCCAGGTCGGCGATCTGGTCCGTGTCCAACGCCAGGCCGATAACACTCTCAAATTCAGCCAGATCCCGGCCGCCCAGGGTGCGCTGGTGTCCCTCGATCCGCAGGACGGTGCGATCCGCTCGCTGGTGGGCGGTTTCGCCTTCGAGCAGAGCAACTACAACCGAGCGCTGCAGGCCAAGCGCCAGCCGGGTTCGAGCTTCAAGCCGTTCGTCTACAGCGCGGCCCTGGATAACGGCTATACCGCTGCCAGCCTGGTGAACGATGCGCCGATCGTGTTTGTCGATGAATACCTGGACAAGGTCTGGCGGCCGAAGAACGACACCAACACATTCCTCGGCCCGATCCGCCTGCGCGAAGCGCTGTACAAGTCGCGCAACCTGGTATCGATCCGTCTGCTGCAAGCGCTGGGCGTGGACCGCACCATCGATTACATCAGCAAGTTCGGCTTCAACAAACAGGACCTGCCGCGCAACCTGTCCCTGGCCCTGGGCACCGCGACCCTGACCCCGATGGAAATCGCCACGGGCTGGAGCACCTTCGCCAACGGTGGGTACAAGATCACCCCATACATCATCGACAAGATCGAAAGCCGCAACGGCGACACTCTGTTCGTCGCCAACCCACCGCGAGTACCGACCGGCGAGCAGGCCAGCGACGGCGTCGCTGCACCGGCCACCGAGACGTTCACGGTCAATGCCACGCCAGGCGAAGCCACGACGGCGCCGGCAGTGCCGCAAGCACCGGCAATTGCCGAGCGTATCGTCGACGGTCGCACCACCTACATTCTCAACAGCATGTTGCAGGACGTGATCAAGCTCGGCACCGGTCGCCGCGCCCTGGCCCTGGGCCGTACCGACCTGGCGGGCAAGACAGGCACCACTAACGAATCCAAGGACGCCTGGTTCTCCGGCTACAATGCCGACTACGTGACCACCGTCTGGACCGGCTTCGACCAGCCCGAGAGCCTGGGTCGTCGTGAGTTCGGCGGCACCGTCGCGCTGCCGATCTGGATGAGCTACATGGGCGCCGCCCTCAAGGACAAGCCGCCGCACACCCAGCCGGAGCCGGAAGGCATCCTCAGCCTGCGTGTCGACCCGGTCAGCGGTCGCGCCGCCGCCCCAGGTACCCCTGGCGCGTACTTCGAACTGTTCAAGAGCGAAGACACACCACCGTCGGTCAACGAACTGGGCAACGGCGTCGCCCCAGGCAGCCCGCTGCCGGCGGATGAAGCGGCGCCGATTGATTTGTTCTAGGGGAGCAGCGACGAGCTTCAAGCGACAAGCTTCAAGTGAAGAGCCAGAGCAGTACGCACCGCTTCTACTTGCAGCTTGAAGCTTGCCGCTCGAAGCCCATAAAAAAACCTGGCCTCGGCCAGGTTTTTTTATGGGCGACTGCTGTTAACCGTTGAACACGTCATCCACGCTCTTGAGCGGGTAGTTCTTCGGATAGGGCAGGGTCGCCACGCCGGTCTCGATCGCAGCCTTGGCCACGGCGTCGGAGATCAGGGTGATCAGGCGGGCGTCCATTGGCTTCGGAATGATGTACTCACGACCGAATTCCAGCTTGATGCCGCCGTAGGCATCGCAAACTTCCTGAGGCACCGGCAGCTTGGCCAGTTCGCGCAGGGCGTTGGCGGCCGCGACTTTCATTTCTTCGTTGATGCGCTTGGCGCGAACGTCCAGGGCACCGCGGAAGATGAACGGGAAGCCCAGTACGTTGTTGACCTGGTTCGGGTAGTCCGAACGGCCGGTGGCCATGATCACGTCGCTGCGGGTGGCGTGAGCCAGTTCCGGGGAGATTTCCGGATCCGGGTTCGAGCAGGCGAACACGATCGGGTTCGGCGCCATGCGCAGCAGGTTTTCCGGGCTCAGCAGGTTCGGGCCCGACAGGCCGACGAATACGTCGGCACCGTCCAGTGCGTCGGCCAGGGTGCGCTTTTCAGTCGCGTGGGCGAAGACCGCCTTGTACTGGTTCAGGTCGCTACGGCCGGAGTGGATCACGCCGGTACGGTCGATCATGAAGATGTTTTCGATCTTGGCGCCCATGCTCACCAGCAACTTCATGCAGGAGATGGCCGCAGCGCCGGCGCCCAGGCAGACGATCTTGGCCTCCGGCAGGGTTTTGCCAGCGATTTCCAGGGCGTTGATCATGCCGGCCGCGGTGACGATCGCGGTGCCGTGCTGGTCATCGTGGAACACTGGAATGTCGCACTGCTCGATCAGTGCGCGCTCGATCTCGAAGCACTCGGGCGCCTTGATGTCTTCCAGGTTGATGCCGCCGAAGGTGATGGAGATGCGCTTGACGGTGTCGATGAAGGCTTGCGGGCTTTCAGAGTCGACCTCGATGTCGAACACGTCGATACCGGCGAAGCGCTTGAACAGCACGCCCTTGCCTTCCATGACCGGCTTGGACGCCAGTGGGCCGAGATCACCCAGGCCGAGAATCGCGGTGCCATCGGAAATGACTGCAACCAGGTTGCCCTTGCCGGTGTATTTGTAAGCCAATTCAGGGTCGCGAGCGATTTCGCGTACTGGTTCGGCTACGCCGGGGCTGTAGGCCAGCGACAGGTCGCGGGCAGTAGCGGTGGCCTTGGTGAGCTCGACACTCAGCTTTCCTGGACGAGGATTAGCGTGATATTCGAGAGCGGCAGTTTTCAGATCAGACATGTGGGCATTCCGCTTTTTACTGTGTTGGACAGACGGACCGCCGAGGATACGCGCCTCGTAAAGTCCCTACAAGACTGACCAGTCACCCCTGTCAAGCGCCCTGCCCTACGACTTTGGGCCAAGAGCCACGGAATATAAGGGCTTTATGCATACAATCGAACAAAAAAATGTCTACAATTTTTCAGCTAATGCCATGTTCAACATGGCCGGATCGGTCAGCGGCAGCAACCAGCGGGCCTGCCCGGATTCCAGCCCGCCTCGTCGGGAACGATCCTGCACCCAGCCGCGAGCCTCGACTTGCCGGCCTTCGAGTGCCTCAAGCGCACGCGCGTCGAAGCGCTCCAGCAGATTGGGTGCAACGCGCAATACAACCGATCCCTGCAGCTCGATCCAAACGCCACCCCGATTGCGCTGGACCTTGCTCACCCGACCGGTAAGCACGGCGAACCCGGAAGCACCGATCTGCTCCGCCTTCAGCACCGGGGAACGTCGCCACAGCCCCAGACCGGCCTGACGAGCAGTACGCTCGGCGGCGCGCTGGCAATCCACCAGGTCGACATTCGGCGCGACCGCCACCAGGAAACCCAGCCCATCGGCAAGCATCTGCGCTTCGAGATTAGCGCCGTCGGCGCCGTAGACGTGGGCCAGGATGCGACCGTAGCGGTCCTTGCTCTCCTTGCCCGGCAACAGAGTCACGCGCCCGTTGCTGGCGTCCACCAGCGCCTGCAGACGCTTGCGCGCAGCCACGGCGAACGGCTCGTCGGAACGTCCCCGCTTGCCCAGTTCGGGCGTGTTCAAGCCAATAAGACGCACGTTGCGCCCATCAGCCAGGCGCAGGGTATCGCCATCGACCACCCGCTGCACGGCGACCGGGGTCAGGCCAGCGGGCGCCGGGCAAAAGGCCTGCGCCTGGGCCTGAGCCTGCCAAATCGCGGACACAAAAAAGGCGCCCGCAAGGGACGCCTTTTTCATCAGTCTGGAGCCGTGCAAAGCAGCATCCAAAATGATCAGCCTCAGGCTTTCTTGGCAGCGCCGAAAGCACCGAAACGATCGGCGAACTTCTGAACGCGACCGCCGGTATCCAGAGTCTTTTGCTTACCGGTGTAGAACGGGTGGCATTCGTTGCAAACGTCGATCGCCAGGGCCTTGCCGTAGGTCGAACGGGTTTCGAACTTGTTGCCGCAGCTGCAGGTTACGGCAACTACTGGGTATTCCGGATGGATATCGGTTTTCATGGTGTTTCCTCAGGCTAGCGTGCCGCCACCCAACACGATTGTTGAATACCGCACGTAATTAGGCCGCGGATTCTACCAGACATCGCCGATCACGCAAGCTATGCCTTGTACCAACCGTCTGCTAGGCTCCCCGCCTCATGCGCAAGCGGTTATGTGGGAGCGAGCCTGCTCGCTCCCACATGGATTGCGTTCAGCCCGTGCAAAACTATTCGTCTATCGAGATCCCCCCGCGTGCCCGACGCCATTCTGCGCCTCGCTTTGCCTTCGCCCCTGCGCCGTCTGTTCGACTACCGCGCCCCGGCCGGGATCCCGCGCGCGCGATTACAGCCGGCCATGCGCCTGCGGGTGCCGTTCGGCCGGCGGGAGATGATCGGGATCCTGGTGGAAGTCACCGACCACAGCGAAGTGCCGGCCGACAAGCTCAAACCGGCCCTGGCCCTGCTCGACGACGCGCCGCCGTTGCCTGCCTCGCTGTTCAAGCTGTGCCTGTGGACCGCCCAGTACTATCAGCACAGCCTCGGTGACACCCTGAGCTGGGCATTGCCGGTGCTGTTGCGCCAGGGCGAACCGGCCGAAGCACGACAGGAGCGCTTCTGGTCCGTGGCACCGGGCGCTTCGCTGGACGACCCGCGCATCGCCCGCGCGCCCCGCCAGCGCGAGGCCCTGGCGACCCTGGCGCAGCATCCCCACGGCGTGGCGCATCAACTGCTGAGCAAACTGATGCTCAGCAAAGACAGCCTAGACCTGCTGTTGGCCAAGGACCTGGTCCAGATGGAGGTCCGCCGGCATGCCCCCGATGCCCGCCATGAACATTGGCTGGCCCAACCGGAACTGCCGCTCAATGCCGAACAGCGAGCGGCCTGCGAAGCGATTCGCGCCGGCTTCGACAGCTACCATGCGTTCCTGCTGGCCGGCGTCACCGGCAGTGGCAAGACCGAAGTCTATCTGCAACTGATCCGCCAGACCCTGGAAGCCGGCAAACAGGCGCTGGTGCTGATTCCGGAAATCAACCTCGGGCCACAGACCCTGGCGCGTTTCGAACAGCGCTTCAATGCGCGGATCGCCCTTATCCACTCGGCGGTCAACGACCGCGAACGCCTGGAAGCCTGGCTCGCGGCCCGGGACGGTGAGGCCGACATCATCATCGGCACCCGTTCAGCCCTGTTCACACCGATGAAGCATCCAGGCCTGATCATCATCGATGAGGAACATGACGGCTCATATAAACAGCAGGAGGGCCTGCGCTATCACGCCCGCGACCTGACCCTGGTCCGCGCCCGTCAGGAAAACATTCCCATCGTGCTCGGCTCGGCGACCCCGTCCCTGGAAAGCCTGCACAACGCCTACACCGGGCGCTACGGGTTGCTGCGCCTGAACGAGCGGGCCGGTGGCGCCCAGCAACCGCGCTTCCTGCGCCTGGATGTAAAAAGTCGTCCGCTGGACAGCGGCATTTCCGGGCCCATGCAGCAAGCCATCGGCCAGACCCTTGCCGCCGGGCAACAGGTATTGGTGTTTCTCAATCGCCGGGGCTTCGCGCCGACACTGCTGTGTCATGACTGCGGCTGGATGTCCGGCTGCGAGCGCTGCGATGCACGAATGACCGTACACCAGCGCCATGGCGAACTGCGCTGCCACCATTGCGGACACTGCGAGCGGGTGCCGAGGCACTGTCCGCAGTGCGGCAGAGTCGACCTGCGCCCGGTCGGCGCCGGCACCGAGCGCGCCGAAGAACGGCTGGGCATTCTGTTTCCTGATTACCCGGTGCTGCGGGTGGATCGCGACAGCACTTCGCGCAAGGACGCGATGAGTCAACTGTTTGCGACGATCCAGAAAGGCCAGCCGTGCATCCTGGTGGGCACGCAGATGCTCGCCAAGGGGCACCATTTCCCGCGTGTGACGCTGGTGTCGATCCTCGACGCCGACGGAGGGCTGTTCTCCGGCGACTTCCGCGCAAGCGAGCGCATGGCGCAGTTGATCGTCCAGGTGGCCGGTCGGGCCGGACGCGCCGAAGAGCCGGGCAAAGTGATTATCCAGACCCACCTGGCGGACCACCCGTTGCTGGTCCAACTGACCGAACAAGGCTACTTCGCCTTCGCCGAACAAGCCTTGAGCGAACGGCGCAGCGCCGGGCTGCCGCCCTTTGCCCACCTGGCGCTGCTACGGGCCGAAGCCCACAAGCCAGGACAGGCCGAAGGGTTCCTCGATGAAGCCTGCAGTGAGGCCGAGCGCCTGCTGGCAGAGCAGAGCCTGAGCGGGATCGAACTCTTGGGCCCGGTGCCGGCTCCGATGGAACGGAGGGCGGGGCGCTATCGGGCACAGCTGTTATTACAGGCCAATGCCCGGGCGCCCTTGCATAAACTGCTGAGTGCCTGGCTGCTGGTGCTGGAGCAAATGCCCAGCGGACGGGCGGTGCGCTGGTCGCTGGATGTGGATCCGGTGGATTTGTATTGATCGCAAGATTGCTTCGCGAGCAGGCTCGCTCCCACAGGGGATCGCGTTCCCATGTGGGAGCGAGCCTGCTCGCGATAGGGCCCGAATAGTCACCACACAGTTCCAACCGACCCGCTACAGTTGGCAAGCCCGCCTTCGCCACGGATAATGCCCAGTTTTTCCACCAGCGCCTCGAAGCGCCGCCGCGCCTGCGGTTGAACGAGAAGACCATGAAAGACACCATTCGCCAGCTCATCCAGCAAGCCATCACCCAACTCGTCGCTGAAGGTGTGTTGCCAGAAGGCCTGTCGCCGGCGATTCAGGTCGAAAACACCCGCGACAAGACCCACGGCGATTTCGCCAGCAACATCGCCATGATGCTGGCCAAGCCGGCCGGCATGAAACCGCGCGACCTGGCCGAGAAAATCATTGCCGCATTGCCGGCCGATGAGAACGTCAGCAAGGCTGATATTGCCGGCCCCGGCTTCATCAATTTCTTCCAGAACACCCAGGCCCTGGCCTCGCGCCTGGACGCGGCCCTGGCCGACGCGCGCCTTGGCGTGCGCAAGGCCGGCCCGCTGCAACGCACCGTGGTCGACCTCTCGGCACCCAACCTCGCCAAGGAAATGCACGTCGGCCACTTGCGTTCGACCATCATCGGCGACGGCGTGGCGCGGGTCCTGGAGTTCCTCGGCGACACGGTTATCCGCCAGAACCACGTCGGTGACTGGGGCACCCAGTTCGGCATGCTGATGGCGTACTTGCAGGAAAACCCGATCACCAGCGACGAGCTATCGGACCTGGAGAACTTCTACCGCGCCGCCAAGCAACGCTTCGACGAGTCCCCCGAGTTCGCCGACCGCGCCCGTGGCCTGGTGGTCAAGCTCCAGGCCGGTGATGCCGATTGCCTGGCGCTGTGGACCAAGTTCAAGGACATCTCGCTGTCCCATTGTCAGAAAATCTACGAGTTGCTGAACGTCAAGCTGACCATGGCCGACGTGATGGGCGAAAGCGCCTATAACGACGATCTGATCAACGTGGTCAACGACCTCAAGGCCAAGGGCATGCTGGTGGAGAGCAACGGCGCCCAATGCGTGTTCCTTGAGCAGTTCAAGACCGCCGAAGGCGAGCCGCTGCCGGTGATCATCGTCAAGGCCGACGGCGGCTACCTGTATGCCACCACCGACCTGGCAGCCGTGCGCTACCGCAATGGCGTGCTCAAGGCCGATCGCGTGCTGTATTTCGTCGACCAGCGCCAAGCCCTGCACTTCCAGCAGGTATTCGAAGTGGCGCGTCAGGCCGGTTTCGTTACCCATCCGATGGAGATGGAACACATGGGCTTCGGCACCATGAACGGCGCCGACGGCCGGCCCTTCAAGACCCGCGATGGCGGCACGGTGAAGCTGATCGACCTGCTGACCGAAGCCCAGGACCGCGCCTACACCCTGGTCAAGGGCAAGAACCCGGACCTGGCCGAGGACGAACTGCGCCAGATCGCCAAGGTGGTGGGGATCGACGCGGTGAAATACGCCGACCTGTCCAAGCACCGCACCAGCGACTACAGCTTCAACTTCGACCTGATGCTCAATTTTGAAGGCAATACCGCGCCGTACCTGTTGTACGCCTACACCCGTGTCGCGGGCGTGTTCCGCAAGCTGGGCAAGCGCTTCAGCGAAGTGGACGGCCGGATCGTGCTTGAAGCCGCCCATGAGCAGGAACTGGCGGCCAGACTGGCGCAGTTCGGCGAGGTGCTGAACAACGTGGCCGACAAGGGCACGCCGCACACCCTGTGCGCCTACCTGTACGATGTGGCCGGCCTGTTCTCCAGCTTCTATGAGAACTGCCCGATCCTCAACGCCGATACCCCCGAGCAAATGCAGAGCCGCCTGCGCCTCGCCGCGCTGACCGGGCGTACGCTCAAGCAAGGCCTGGAATTGCTGGGCCTGGAAACCCTGGAGCGCATGTAAGTTGGCCGCCAAGAAAAAACCTGCACCCAAACGCGGCGCCAGTCGTTACCAGCCTCCAGCCAAGAAGCCGATCCCGGGTTGGTTGTGGATGGCCATCGGCCTGAGCGTCGGCGCGTTCATTGTGTTCCTGATGAAGCTGGAGCCGGGCCAGGGCGATGACGTCAAGCGCGTCAAGCAAGAGCAGCAGAAAGCGACGCGCATCGCCGAGGCCAACAAAACCCCGCCGAGCCCGACGCAACCGGTGAAGCCGAAGTATGACTTCTACACCTTGCTGCCGGAGTCGGAGGTCATCGTGCCACCTGACGCCGTGCCGGAGAAAACCCTGCCGACACCACAGGTGCCAACCACCCCGGTGACCCCGGCCGAAGCCGCGAAGATCGACACTGCCCGCGCCCAGGCGGCGCTCGCCGGCATCACGCCACCGCCGGCCCCGCCCGTGCAAAAGGCCGCACCGGTGACCAAGTTCTTCCTGCAAGCCGGCTCGTTCCGCAAGGAAGCCGACGCGGACAAGGTCCGGGCGCAGATCATCCTGCTGGGCCAGTCGGTGTCGGTGGAGTCCGGGACCGTGAAAGACGAAACCTGGTACCGCGTGCTGGTCGGCCCGTTCAGCAATCGCGAAGAACTGACCAAGGCCCAGAAACAACTGGCTGGCAGCGGGTTCAGCAACCTGTTGTTACAACAACGCCAGAGCCGTTGACCCCCCCAACTGAGAACACAGCAGTGACCGGGGGGCCTTTGTGGCGAGGGAGCTTGCTCCCGCTGGGCTGCGCAGCAGCCCCAAAAGCTTGGGACCGCTACGCGGTCCAGCGGGAGCAAGCTCCCTCGCCACAGAAAAGCTCTCTGTCAAAAACCGCCAGGTGCCGCTCGTCCCTTCCCCCGCCCCGCAGTTGAAAAAAACCACGTCACCCCCATATGAGTTCCATCCGGGCATTTTCGCCCCGCTGCGTGGAGACTCTCCCCTTGACCACCATCGTTTCAGTCCGCCGTCATGGCAAAGTCGTCATGGGCGGCGACGGCCAGGTTTCACTGGGCAACACCGTGATGAAAGGCAACGCGAAGAAAGTCCGCCGCCTCTATCACGGCCAGGTCATCGCCGGCTTCGCCGGGGCCACCGCCGATGCCTTCACCCTGTTCGAACGTTTCGAAGGCCAGCTTGAAAAGCACCAGGGCCACCTGATCCGTGCCGCCGTGGAACTGGCCAAGGAATGGCGCACCGACCGCTCCCTGAGCCGCCTCGAAGCCATGCTCGCGGTCGCTAACAAGGATGCGTCGCTGATCATCACCGGCAACGGTGACGTGGTCGAACCCGAGGACGGCCTGATCGCCATGGGTTCCGGCGGTGCCTACGCCCAGGCTGCGGCCAGCGCTCTGCTGAAAAAGACTGACCTGTCGGCCCGGGAGATTGTCGAGACTGCCCTGGGCATTGCCGGCGACATCTGCGTCTTCACCAACCACACCCAGACCATTGAGGAGCAGGACCTCGCGCAATAAGCCCAGGCCCAGCGCCACGGCTCATCGCTGCTTGAGGACCGCCAATTATTATGTCCATGACTCCCCGCGAAATCGTCCACGAACTCAATCGCCATATCATCGGCCAGGACGATGCCAAGCGCGCCGTCGCCATCGCCCTGCGTAACCGCTGGCGTCGGATGCAGCTGCCTGAAGAGCTGCGCGTCGAAGTGACCCCCAAGAACATCCTGATGATCGGCCCGACCGGTGTCGGTAAAACCGAAATTGCCCGGCGCCTGGCCAAGCTCGCCAATGCACCGTTCATCAAGGTCGAAGCCACCAAGTTCACCGAAGTCGGCTATGTCGGCCGCGACGTCGAGTCGATCATCCGTGACCTGGCCGATGCCGCCATCAAGCTGTTGCGCGAGCAGGAGATCACCAAGGTCCGCCATCGCGCCGAAGACGCCGCCGAAGAGCGCATCCTCGATGCCTTGCTGCCACCGGCGCGCATGGGCTTCAACGCTGACTCCGCCGCAACCCAGGATTCCAATACCCGTCAGCTGTTCCGCAAGCGCCTGCGTGAAGGCCAGCTGGACGACAAGGAAATCGAGATCGAAGTGGCCGAGATGGCCGGTGTCGACATTTCCGCGCCGCCGGGCATGGAAGAGATGACCAACCAGTTGCAGAACCTGTTCGCCAACATGGGCAAGGGCAAGAAGAAAAGCCGCAAGCTCAAGGTCAAGGAAGCGCTGAAACTGGTGCGCGATGAAGAAGCCAGTCGCCTGGTCAACGAGGAAGAACTGAAGGCCAAGGCCCTCGAAGCGGTCGAGCAGCACGGCATCGTGTTCATTGACGAAATCGACAAGGTTGCCAAGCGCGGCAACGTCGGCGGCGCCGATGTGTCCCGCGAAGGCGTGCAACGCGACCTGTTGCCGTTGATCGAAGGTTGCACGGTCAACACCAAGCTGGGCATGGTCAAGACCGACCACATCCTGTTCATCGCGTCCGGCGCGTTCCACCTGAGCAAGCCGAGCGACCTGGTGCCAGAGCTGCAAGGCCGCCTGCCGATCCGTGTCGAACTCAAGGCGCTGTCGCCGGAAGACTTCGAACGCATCCTCAGCGAGCCCCATGCGTCCCTGACCGAACAGTATTGCGCACTGCTCAAGACCGAAGGCCTGAACATCGAGTTCACGCCAGAAGGCATCCAGCGCTTGGCGCAGATCGCCTGGCAGGTCAACGAAAAGACCGAAAACATCGGTGCCCGGCGCCTGCACACACTGCTCGAACGCCTGCTTGAGGAAGTCTCGTTCAGCGCCGGCGACCTGGCGAGCAAGCACGACGAAGCGCCGATCCTCATCGATGCCGAGTACGTCAACAGTCACTTGGGTGAATTGGCGCAGAACGAAGATCTGTCGCGGTATATCCTCTGACCCGCACGCTGTGTGAGCGAGCTCCTGTGGCGAGGGAGCTTGCTCCCGCTGGGGCGCGAAGCGGCCCCAGAAAATGACGGGGCCGCGCAAGTCTCAAGTCTTATTGGGGTGGCTGCGCCACCCAGCGGGAGCAAGCTCCCTCGCCACAGGGTACTGTCGGCAAATATCAGGTTCCACGAGACGGACACTCTGCCATGACCAAACTCCCCACCGCCATCAACCTGCACAAAGCCTCCAAGACCCTGACGCTCAAATACGCGCCGGATGAGGAGTACCACCTGAGCGCCGAATTCCTGCGCGTGCATTCGCCTTCCGCCGAGGTCCAGGGGCACGGCAAGCCCATCCTGCAATACGGCAAGCTGAATGTCGGCCTGACGAAAATCGAACCGGCCGGCCAGTACGCACTGAAACTGACCTTCGACGACGGCCATGACAGCGGACTGTTCACCTGGGACTATCTCTATCAGCTGGCGGTGCGTCAGCAAGACCTGTGGAACGATTATCTTGGCGAGCTCAAGACCGCCGGTAAAACCCGCGACCCGGATCAGTCCGTGGTCAGGCTGATGCTCTAGCTCAAGGGCTGGCGCTTTAGGGCGAATTTTCTAGACTCATCTGCTTGAATGCCTGCGCGACAGCGTCAATGACTGGCCTGCTTGCGAAAAAAATTAAACTCGGGTAACCAATGGAGCTGGCAAGTTCCCTGCACAGGAATTGGGGAGTTCCTTGCAAAGGTTTCCTCATTGATCACGATGCGGAATGAATGGTCACCCGAGCAGCGTACCCGGTATCGGCTGTGTGGCTTGACGGCATGGTCCGTGTACTCGTCTGACAATGGAGCGTCGTAGATGAGCAACAAGAACAACGATGACCTGAAGTACCAGGCCTCGGAAAATACCCTGGGGCTCAATCCCGTGGTGGGCCTGCGCAGAAAAGACCTGCTGGCCTCGGCCCGAATGGTGCTGGCCCAGACCATCAGGCAACCACTGCACAGCGTCAAGCACGTGACCCATTTCGGCGCCGAGCTGAGGAAAGTCCTGTTCGGCAAATCCGAGCTGCAACCTGCCAGCGATGACCGGCGCTTCACCGACCCGGCGTGGAGCCAGAACCCACTCTACAAACGGTACCTGCAAACCTACCTGGCGTGGCGCAAGGAGCTGCACGACTGGATCGATGACAGCAGCCTGTCGCCCCAGGACATTAGCCGCGGGCATTTCGTGATCAATCTGATGACCGAAGCCATGGCTCCGACGAACTCGGCGGCCAACCCGGCGGCGGTCAAGCGTTTCTTCGAAACCGGTGGCAAGAGCCTGCTCGATGGCCTGTCGCACCTGGCCAAGGACCTGGTGCACAACGGCGGGATGCCGAGCCAGGTGAACATGGGTGCATTCGAAGTCGGCAAGAGCCTGGGCGTGACCGAAGGCGCGGTGGTGTTCCGCAATGACGTGCTGGAGCTGATCCAGTACCGCCCGATCACCGAGCAGGTGCACGAGCGGCCATTGCTGGTGGTGCCGCCGCAGATCAACAAGTTCTATGTTTTCGACCTCAGCCCGGACAAGAGCCTGGCGCGCTTCTGCCTGCGCAGCAACGTGCAGACTTTCATCATCTCCTGGCGCAACCCCACCAAGGAACAGCGCGAGTGGGGACTGTCGACCTACATCGAGGCGCTCAAGGAAGCGGTGGACGTGGTCACGGCCATTACCGGCAGCAAAGATGTGAACATGCTGGGCGCCTGCTCCGGCGGCATTACCTGCACGGCGCTGCTCGGCCATTACGCCGCCCTCGGCGAGAAAAAGGTCAACGCCCTGACCCTGCTGGTGAGCGTGCTCGACACCACCCTGGACACCGACGTTGCCTTGTTCGTCGACGAGCAGACCCTGGAAACGGCCAAGCGCCATTCCTACCAGGCCGGCGTGCTCGAAGGTCGCGACATGGCCAAGGTCTTCGCCTGGATGCGCCCCAACGACCTGATCTGGAACTATTGGGTCAACAATTACCTGCTGGGCAACGAACCGCCGGTGTTCGACATCCTGTTCTGGAACAACGATACAACCCGGCTCCCGGCAGCGTTCCATGGCGATCTCATCGAGATGTTCAAGACCAACCCGTTGACCCGGCCCAATGCCCTGGAGGTGTGCGGCACGCCGATCGACCTCAAGCAGGTCACCGCCGACATCTTTGCCCTGGCCGGCACCAACGATCACATCACGCCGTGGAAGTCCTGCTACAAGTCGGCGCAATTGTTCGGCGGCAAGGTCGATTTCGTGCTGTCGAGCAGCGGGCATATCCAGAGCATCCTCAACCCGCCAGGCAACCCCAAGTCACGCTACATGACTGGCGAAGACATGCCGGCCAAGCCCGAGGACTGGCAGGAAAACTCCACCAAGCACACCGACTCCTGGTGGCTGCACTGGCAGGCCTGGCTCGCCGAACGCTCGGGCAAGCTGAAAAAAGCCCCGGCCGTGCTGGGCAACAAGACCTATGTGGCGGGCGAGGCGGCGCCGGGGACTTATGTGCATGAGCGCTAGGCAGTACAGCTCGTCTGCCGGGCTGTGGGCTTGCTCACGAATGCACTCAGGCAGCCGACACGCTGTTAACCCCTGTGGGAGCGAGCCTGCTCGCGATGGCGGCGTGTCAGCCAGCGCTGATGTTGAATGTGGCGCCCTCATCGCGAGCAGGCTCGCTCCCACAAGGGATTGGAGAAAATGAAAGACAGCGATCAAAACCACAGGGCTTGAAGCATGCCGCAACCGTACATCTTCCGTACCGTCGATCTGGATGGCCAGACCTTGCGCACCGCGGTACGCCCCGGCAAGCCTCACTTGACGCCCCTGCTGATTTTCAACGGTATCGGCGCCAACCTCGAGCTGGTGTTTCCGTTTATCCAGGCGCTGGATCCAGACCTGGAAGTCATCGCCTTCGATGTGCCCGGCGTCGGCGGCTCATCGACGCCCAGCCGTCCGTATCGCTTTCCGGGCCTGGCAAAACTGGCCGCACGGATGCTCGATTACCTCGACTACGGACAGGTCAACGTGATTGGCGTGTCCTGGGGCGGAGCCCTGGCCCAGCAATTCGCCCATGACTACCCCGAGCGCTGCAAGAAACTAGTGCTGGCCGCCACCGCTGCCGGAGCGGTGATGGTGCCGGGCAAACCGAAAGTGCTGTGGATGATGGCCAGCCCCCGGCGCTACGTTCAGCCGTCCCACGTGCTGCGCATCGCACCGCTGATCTACGGCGGCTCGTTCCGTCGCGACCCGGGCCTTGCGGCCAGTCACGCGGCCAGGGTGCGTTCGGCGGGCAAGCTCGGTTATTACTGGCAGCTGTTCGCCGGCCTGGGCTGGACCAGCATCCACTGGCTGCACAAGATCCACCAGCCGACCCTGGTGCTGGCCGGTGACGACGACCCATTGATTCCGCTGGTCAACATGCGCCTGCTGGCCTGGCGCATCCCCAATGCCCAGTTGCACATCATCGACGACGGCCACCTGTTCCTGATCACTCGGGCCGAAGCCGTCGCGCCGATCATCATGAAATTTCTCGAGGAAGAACGTCAGCGCGCCGTGATGCATCCGCATCCTTCGCCGTTGAGTGGCGGCTGAAACCGCCCATTAGCGCCTGGCAGGACGCCGGGATCGCGCAGCTACCCGAAACAGCGACTATGTTGTCTGGCTCGGTGTGTTGGTTTTTAGCTTGATGAAAGGAGTTGACTCATGCGCGACAAACCGGCGAAGGGCTCCATGCCCGCCCCTGCCAGCTTCATCAACGCACAGAGTGCGGTCACCGGCCTGCGCGGCAGGGACCTGCTGTCCACCTTGCGCAGTGTCGCGTTGCACGGCTTGCGCAACCCGGTGCACAGTGCCCGGCATGCGTTGCGGCTCGGCGGCCAGTTGGGTCGCGTGCTGCTGGGGGAAACCCTGCACCCCACGCACCCCAACGACAAGCGCTTCGCCGATCCTACGTGGGAGCTCAACCCGTTCTACCGCCGCAGCTTGCAGGCGTACCTGAGCTGGCAGAAACAGGTCAGCAGCTGGATCGATGATTGCGGCATGAGTCCCGACGACCAGGCCCGCGCCCACTTCGCCTTCGCCCTGCTCAACGACGCGGTGGCGCCTTCCAACACCCTGCTCAACCCGCTGGCAATCAAGGAGCTGTTCAACTCCGGCGGCTCCAGCCTGGTACGGGGCATCAGCCACTTGGTGGATGACCTGCTGCACAATGACGGACTGCCGCGACAAATCACTCCCGACGCCTTCGAAGTCGGCAAGACACTGGCCACCACGCCCGGTGCCGTGGTGTTTCGCAACGAAATGCTGGAGCTGATCCAGTACCGGCCCATGAGCGAAAAACAATACGCCAGGCCATTGCTGATCGTGCCGCCGCAAATCAACAAGTTCTATATCTTCGACCTGAGCCCTTCCAACAGCTTCGTCCAGTACGCCCTGAAAAACGGCTTGCAGGTGTTCATCATCAGCTGGCGCAATCCCGACGTGCGCCATCGCGAGTGGGGCCTGTCCAGCTACGTCGAAGCAGCGGAGGAAGCCATGAACGTCTGCCGGGCAATCACCGGTGCCCGCGAGGTCAACCTGGTGGGCGCGTGTGCCGGCGGCATGACTATCGCCGCGCTGCAAGGGCATCTGCAAGCCAAGCGCCAGCAGCGCCGGGTCGCCAGCGCCACCTACCTGGTGAGCCTGCTGGACAGCCAGATCGAAAGTCCCGCGACGCTGTTCATCGACGAACAGACCCTCGAAGCCGCCAAGCGCCGCTCTTACCAGAAAGGCATCCTCGATGGCCGCGACATGGCCAGGGTGTTCGCCTGGATGCGACCCAACGACCTGGTCTGGACGTACTTCATCAACAACTACCTGCTGGGCAAGGAACCACCGCCGTTCGATATCCTGTACTGGAATAACGACACCACCCGCCTGCCGGCGGCCTTTCATGGCGACCTGCTGGATTTCTTCAAGCACAACCCATTGACGCATTCCGGCGGCCTGGAGGTGTGCGGCACGCCCATCGACCTGCAGAAAGTCACGGTGGACAGTTTCAGTGTGGGGGGCATCAACGACCACATCACCCCGTGGGACGCGGTCTATCGCTCGACACTGCTGCTGGGTGGTGAAAAACGCTTCGTGCTGTCCAACAGCGGCCATGTGCAAAGCATCCTCAACCCACCGGGCAACCCCAAGGCCAATTACCTTGAAAGCCAGAAACTGAGCAGCGATCCACGAGCCTGGTACTACGACGCCAAGCACGTCGAGGGCAGCTGGTGGACGCAATGGCTGGACTGGGTGCAGGCGCGCTCCGGAGCCCAACGCGAGACCCGGATGACCTTGGGCAACGCCAATTACCCCCCTATGGAAGCGGCCCCTGGCAACTATGTTCGCGTACGCTGAAGACCTCACGCCACGCCCCGCCGGTTGGCCGTGGCGCGACTTGATCACGAAGAAGGCCGGATGAAAACCCGCGATCGCATCCTCGAATGTGCCCTGCAATTGTTCAATGAAAAGGGCGAGCCGAACGTCTCCACCCTGGAAATCGCCAACGAAATGGGGATCAGCCCCGGCAACCTGTATTACCACTTCCACGGTAAGGAGCCGCTGGTCCTCGGGCTGTTCGAGCGATTCCAGGCCGAACTGGCCCCGCTGCTGGACCCGCCCGCAGATGCGCAACTGGCACCGGAAGATTATTGGCTGTTCCTGCACCTGATCGTCGAACGCCTGGCCCAGTACCGGTTTCTGTTCCAGGACCTGTCGAACCTGGCCGGACGCCTGCCGAAGCTGGCCAAGGGCATCCGCCAATTGCTCAATGGCTTGAAACGTACCCTGGCTTCATTGCTCGCGCAGCTCAAGGCTCGGGAACTGTTGGTCAGCGACACCCAGGCCCTGGGGCAACTGGTGGAGCAGATCACCATGACCCTGTTGTTCTCGCTCGATTACCAGCGGATCCTGGATCGCGAAGGCGAGGTTCGGCTGGTGGTCTACCAGATCATGATGTTGGTGGCGCCGCATCTGCCGGCTGCTGCCAAAGGTGCGACCGAGCAACTGGCGTTGCGGTACCTCCAAGAGCACGAGTAAACCCCACCATGGGAGCGAGCCCTGCTCGCGATGGCGGCGGCACATCCGACATCGATGCAAGCTGACCCACCGCTATCGCGAGCAGGGCTCGCTCCCACAGGGGCCCCCCATGTTCTGGATCCGCGACGCAAACAAAAACGCCCGACCTCCTCAGGCCGGGCGTTTTTGCATGTCCTGGACTCAGGATTGACTGGTAGGCGTCGATGGAGCCGGCGCTGGAGTCGGGCTGGCAACCGGGGTCGGAGCCGAGGCGGAGTTCGCCGTGCTCGTGGTGGCTGCCGGCTTGGCGGCCGCCGTCGGTGCCTTGGGCGCAGCGGTTTTCGGCGCGGCCGGTTTTTTCACGGCTGGCTTTTTCGCTGCAGCGGGTTTGGCTGCCGCTTTTGCCGCAGGCTTGGCTGCCGGTTTGGCCGCAACAGGTTTGGCTGCCGCAACTTTGGTCGCAGGTTTTGCCGCAGGCTTCGCTGCCGCCTTGGCCGCGACCGGCTTGGCCGCTGTCTTGACGGCAGGCTTGGCCGCAGCGGTTTTAGCCGCAGGCTTGGCCGCTGCTTTTGCCGCAGGCTTGGCGACCGTTTTCGCCGCTGCCTTGACCAATGGCTTGGCCGCAGCCTTCGTCGCCGGTTTGGCCGCCGCGGTCTTGGTCGCCACCGGTGTAACCTTGGCCCCGGTGAGTTTCTCGATCTGCTTGGTCAGGGTATCGACCTTGGTATGCAGCGCCTTCACTTCATTGCGGCTCGGTACGCCCAGGCGGGAGATCGCGCTGTTCAGGCGCTTGTCGAAAGCCCCTTCCAGTTCATCCCACTTACCGAGTGCCCGATCCTTCACGCCACCGATTCGCGACTTGGCGGACCCGGCAGAGTCCTTGGCGGCATCGACTTGCTTGCCGACCGCTGTCTTGGTGAGTTTTTCGGCCTTCTCGCCGTCCTTGACCAGTGACTCGAAGAGTTTGCTGCCGTCAGTATCGATCTTCGAGTACACGCCTAAACCAGCCAGCCAGATTTTGCGGGAGTACTTTTCAATTTTCCCGGCCCACGAGCTGCCTTCTTTTTCAGTGATCTTTTTGCCAGCCATCCCGTTCTCCTTAATGTTTACGCGCGACACGTTCGAGCAATGCGGTCAGCTCATCGAGCTTAGCCGAGAGTGCCTCAACGTCATGTTTAGACGGAATGCCGATACGATTCAAGGCACTTGCAACACGCGCATCGAATACCCTCTCGACTTTATCGAGTTGCAGTTCAACCCGAGCCTTGAAAGTGGCGACATCGGCCTTGGCTTCAATCAACTCACTATTGGCCGCTTCAAGTTTTCCGGCAACGTTCTTTTTACCTTTGGATTCAATTACTTCGCCGGCCTTAATCAATTCCTGGAAGTACTCGCTGCCCTCCTGACCGACCTTGGTGTAGGCGCCCAGGCCCGCCAGCCAGATCTTGCGCGCGTACGTTTTCACGTCGCTGAGCGTGGAAGATTCAACGTCGGTTTTTTTCTTCAAAATAACTTTGGCCATGGTGCACCTCACTTCAAACGGGTGGGAGGAACTGCCCGCACACGGACGGGCTCAGGCACAAAGTAGTGAGAATATTTAGAAAGGGCACCCTAACAACTGCCACAGATTTCGAGTGCAATGACATCCTGTGGGAGCGAGCCTGCTCGCGATCGCGGTGGGTCAGCAATATTGATATTGGATGACTCGGCGCTATCGCGAGCAGGCTCGCTCCCACAGGGGATGAGTGATGAACCCAAGTTGAGTATCCATCACCACATACTTACAAAATCAAGCCAACGCCTTATCCAGCGCCTTTTCGATTTCCGCCTTGATCGTGCCGCTCATGGCCGACATCAACATCCCCAGTTCTACATCAACGCGGATCGAGTCATCGCCCACATGCACTTCGCCCTTGACCCCGGACCGCTTGAGTTTCAGGGTGTCGCCGGACCACTGCGGCTCCAGGCCGTAGCTGTCGGCCAACTTCTGCGCCAACTTGTCGGCCTTGGCGCGGGCTGCTTCCTTGCCCAGGTCATGGGCACGTTCAACGGTAATACGGGCCATTTGATGACTCCTGTTCTATCGGGACTTGCCTGAACGTTTCGGACGCTGGCTGCGTCAAAACGTCCTGGCGGTGGCTCATCTTACCTTCAGCCTTGCCAAGACAAAGCCCTCCACCGGGATTAGAATGTCCCGCATTCTTTTTTGGTGACAGCGATATGACCGATCAGCGCAAAGGCAGCGATGCCGAACCCACCACCCACTTCGGTTTCAAGAACGTGCCGGAAAGCCAGAAGGCGGAAAAAGTCGCTGAGGTTTTCCACTCGGTGGCCGCCAAGTATGACTTGATGAACGACCTGCTCTCCGGCGGCATGCATCGCCTGTGGAAACGTTTCGCGATCGAACTGTCGGGCGTGCGCAGCGGTAACCGCGTGCTGGACATCGCCGGTGGCACCGGAGACCTGACCAAAAAGTTTTCCCACATCGTCGGCCCGACCGGCCAGGTGGTGCTCGCCGACATCAACGAATCAATGCTCAAGGTCGGCCGCGATCGCCTGCTGGACCTGGGCGTGGCCGGCAACGTCGAGTTCGTCCAGGCCGACGCCGAGAAGCTGCCGTTCCCCGACAACCATTTCGATTGCGTGACCATCGCCTTCGGCCTGCGCAACGTCACCCACAAGGAAGACGCCCTGCGCTCGATGCTGCGGGTGCTCAAGCCTGGTGGTCGGTTGCTGGTGCTGGAGTTCTCCAAGCCGACCAACGCGCTGATGTCCAAGGCCTACGATGCCTATTCGTTTGCCTTCATGCCACTGATGGGCAAGCTGATCACCAACGACGCCGAGAGCTATCGCTACCTGGCCGAATCGATCCGCATGCACCCGGACCAGGAAACCCTGAAGTCGATGATGGTCGAGGCCGGTTTCGACCGCGTGACCTATCACAACATGACCTCGGGCATCGTCGCCCTGCATCGCGGTATCAAGCCCTGATGCTGCTGACCGGACTGCTCGCCAGCGTCGAACTCGGCATCAACCGGGTGCTGCGCCTGGACAGCACGGCGCTCGCGCGCCTGGCGCACTTGAGCGGCAAGGTGATTGCCGTCGACTGTCGCAGTCCGGTGTGGCAGCTGTTTATCCTGCCCAGCGACGAAGGCCTTATGCTTGCCGCGCATTGGGAGGCTGAAGCCGATTGCACGTTGCGCGCCCCAGCTTCGAGCCTGCTGAGCCTGGCCCTGAGCAAGGACAAGACGGCGGTGCTGCACAGTCCCGAAGTCGAGCTCGAGGGTGACAGCGGCGTGCTGTTGGAGCTGGCGGGGATCCTCCAGGACCTGGAACTGGACTGGGAATATGAAGTGTCCCGCTGGATCGGCCCGGTGGCGACCCAATTGCTCAGCGGCCATCTGCGCAGTCGCAGCCGCTGGTACCGCCAGGGCTTCGCCAGCCTGGGACAGAATCTGAGTGAATACCTGGCCGAAGAATCGCGTACTCTGGTAGGCCAACGCGAGGCGCAGGCCCGTTTCGATGAACTGGACCAGATCAAACTCGACCTGGAACGTCTCGAGGCGCGTTTCGAGCGCCTTTCCCGATCCCTTGAACCCAAGCGATAACGCATGAAGCTGCTTGCCGTCCGCCGTCTGTTGCGCATCCAGCGCGTCGTGATCCGTTACCGCCTCGATGACCTGCTGTTCGCCCTGCCGTTGCCGTGGTTCCTGCTGGCACTGCGCTTCGTGTTGCCGTGGCGCTGGTTTCCCCGGCGCGCATTGGACCTGAGCCGCGGCGCCCGCCTGCGCCTGGCCTTGCAAGACCTGGGGCCGATCTTCATCAAGTTCGGGCAGATCCTGTCCACCCGCCGCGACCTGCTGCCCGAAGACATCGCTGATGAACTGATGCTGCTGCAGGACCGCGTGCCCCCGTTCGACTCCAAGTTGTCGGTGGCATTGATCGAGGAGCAACTGGGCAAGACCATCGGCGAAGTCTTCCGCCGTTTCGATGTCGAGCCCCTGGCCTCGGCTTCCGTGGCCCAGGTCCACGCCGCACAGCTCAAGAGCGGTGAAGAGGTGGTGGTCAAGGTCATCCGCCCCGGTCTCAAGCCGGTCATTGCCCAGGACCTGGCGTGGCTGTTCATCCTCGCCCGCGCCGCCGAGCGGCTGTCGGCCGATGCGCGCCTGCTGCATCCGGTGGACGTGGTCCTGGATTACGAGAAAACCATCTACGACGAACTCGACCTTTTGCGCGAAGCCGCCAACGCCAGTCAGCTGCGCCGCAACTTCGAAGGCTCGCCGCTGCTCTATGTCCCGCAGGTCTACTGGGACTGGTGCCGGCCGAAAGTGCTGGTGATGGAGCGCATCTACGGTATCCAGGTCACCGACCTGGCGACCCTGGCCGACCAGCGCACCGACATGAAGATGCTCGCCGAGCGCGGCGTGGAAATCTTCTTCACCCAGGTGTTCCGCGACAGCTTCTTCCACGCGGACATGCACCCGGGCAACATCTTTGTCAGCACCGTGGAGCCGTGGAGTCCGAAATACATCGCGATCGACTGCGGCATCGTCGGCAGCCTCACCCCCGAAGACCAGGACTACCTGGCGCGCAACCTGTTCGCGTTTTTCAAGCGCGACTACCGGCGGGTCGCGCAACTGCACATCGACTCCGGCTGGGTGCCGGCCGAGACCAAGCTCAACGAATTCGAGGCGGCCATCCGCACCGTGTGCGAGCCGATCTTCGAAAAACCGTTAAAGGATATTTCCTTCGGCCAGGTGCTGATGCGCCTGTTCCAGACCGCGCGCCGCTTCAACATGGAGGTCCAGCCGCAACTGGTACTGTTGCAGAAAACCCTGCTGAACATCGAAGGACTCGGTCGCCAGCTGTACCCGGACCTGGACCTGTGGAACACCGCCCAACCTTTCCTCGAACGCTGGATGCGCGAGCGCGTCAGCCCACGCACCTTGCTCGGCAACGTGCAGAGCCAGTTCGAGCAGATCCCGCACCTGGCCAACATGACCCGCGACCTGCTCGAACGCATGTCCCAACCCCATGCCCAGGACCCGGATCCACCGTGGAAACGGCGCAAGGACGACTGGTTCCTGCGCCTGCTGGGTGCCGCCCACCTGGGGGGCGGCGCGGCAGTGGCGGCAGGCGGGCCATTGAACGAACTGGGGCACTGGCCGGCGATTATCATGGTGGCCGTCGGTTTGTATCTGGTCGTTCGTCGATAGCAGGAATCAGTTGCAAGCTTTAAGCTGCAAGCCATAAGTTTCATAGGTACACGAATCCGCTTTTTACTTGCAGCTTGAAGCTCAACGCTTGCCGCTGCCGTCAGGACTCAAGATGAAAAACTGGCAGGACGAGATCAAATGGGACGCTGACGGCCTGGTGCCGGCCATTGCCCAGGATCACAAGACCGGGCGCGTATTGATGATGGCCTGGATGAACCGCGAGGCGCTGGCCCTGACCGCCGCCGAGAACCGCGCCATCTATTGGTCACGTTCCCGTGGCAAGCTGTGGCGCAAAGGTGAAGAGTCCGGGCATGTGCAGCATCTGCACGAGATGCGCCTGGACTGCGACGGCGACGTCATCATCCTGATGGTCGAGCAGGTCGGTGAGATTGCCTGCCACACCGGCCGTCAAAGCTGCTTCTATCGCGTCTTCGAGAACGGCGACTGGAAAACCGTCGATCCGGTGCTCAAGGACCCGCATGCCATCTATTCAGGACATACCCATGAGTGACACCCTGACCCGCTTGGCCCAGGTGCTGGAAGAGCGCAAAGGCGCCGCGGCCGACAGTTCCTATGTCGCCAGCCTGTACCACAAGGGCTTGAACAAGATTCTGGAAAAAGTCGGCGAAGAGTCCGTGGAGACCATCATCGCCGCCAAGGACGCCGCCATCAGCGGCGATTGCAGCGACGTGATCTACGAGACCGCCGACCTGTGGTTCCACAGCCTGGTCATGCTGGCCCAACTGGGGCAGCATCCGCAGGCCGTACTGGATGAACTGGACCGGCGCTTCGGTCTGTCCGGGCATGTCGAGAAAGCCTCGCGCCCGTCCGCCTGATCAACTCTTGAGAGGAATAGCCACATGGGTATCTTTGACTGGAAACACTGGGTCGTCATTCTGGTTGTCGTGGTGCTGGTGTTCGGCACCAAGAAACTGAAAAACCTTGGCACCGATGTCGGCGAGTCGATCAAAGGTTTTCGCAAGGCCATGAACGACGACGAGAAACCGGCCGAGCCGACAGCGGCCCCGACGCAACCGGTGCAGCCGGCTCAACCGGTACACCCTCAGGCCGCCCAGCCGGTGAGCGCACCGCACACCATCGATGTGCAGGCACAGAAAGTCGAAGAGCCTGCCCGCAAAGACTCGTGAGCACTGACTAATGTTTGGGATCAGCTTCACTGAACTGCTGCTCGTCGGCCTCGTCGCCCTGCTGGTCCTGGGCCCCGAGCGCCTGCCGGGTGCTGCGCGCACGGCCGGTCTGTGGATCGGACGCCTGAAGCGCAGCTTCAACGCGATCAAACAGGAAGTTGAACGTGAAATCGGTGCCGACGATATCCGCCGGCAACTTCACAACGAACACATTCTGTCCCTGGAGCAGGAAGCACGGAAAATCCTCGCACCGACCCAACAGGAGCCGACACCGGTCGAGCCTGTGGTCGAGCCGGTGATTGCTCCTCACGCGCCGGTGGCTGACACGGTGCCATTGGCGACGACGCCTGCCAATGCGCCGGAACCGGCCCCGGCGGCGACGCCTGCCGCTCCCCACGACCCTACTTTGCCGCCGCGAGCCCCATGAGCGATATACCGGAAAACGACCAGCCCATGCCGCTGGTATCGCACCTCACCGAGTTGCGCACCCGCCTGCTGCGTTGCGTCGCGGCAGTGTTCATCATCTTCGCCGGGCTGTTTGCCTTCACCCAGCAGATCTACACCTTCGTCTCCACGCCGCTGCGCCAGTACCTGCCGGCCGGGGCGACGATGATTGCCACCGACGTGTCGTCGCCGTTCCTGACGCCGCTGAAACTGACGATGATGGTCTCGCTGTTCCTGGCGATCCCGGTGATCCTGCATCAGATCTGGGGCTTCATCGCACCCGGCCTGTACAAGCACGAAAAACGCATTGCCGTGCCGCTGCTGGTGTCGAGCATCCTGTTGTTCTACACCGGCATGGCCTTCGCCTATTTCCTGGTGTTCCCGCTGATCTTCAAGTTCTTTGCCGCCGCCACCCCGGCAGGCGTGGAAATGATGACCGACATCACCAGCTACCTGGATTTCGTCATGACGCTGTTCTTCGCCTTCGGCGTGGCGTTCGAGATCCCCGTGGCGGTGGTGCTGCTGGTCTGGATCGGCGTGGTCGACGTGGCCTACCTGAAGAAAATCCGCCCGTACGTGATCATCGGTTGCTTTGTGGTCGGCATGATCCTGACCCCGCCGGACATCTTCTCCCAGACGCTGCTGGCCGTGCCGATGTGGCTGCTGTTCGAGATCGGCGTGCTGTTCGGCGGCCTGGTGCGCAAGCGCAGTGAGCATCCGGAAGACGAGCCGGTCGACCACGACGACCAGCCGCCAGCGAAACAAGCGTGAACCTGCTGCTGCTTGAAGAGGCCGATTTCATCGCGCCTGACCGGGTGGTCCTGCGTGACCGCCGGTTGACGCACATGCAGGAAGTCCACCGCAGCGCTGTCGGCGACAGTCTGCGGGTCGGGCGCGTCGACGGCTTGATGGGCAGCGCCCAGGTGTTGCGCCTGGAAGCCCGAGAGGCCGAATTGCAAGTCACCCTCGACCAACCGCCGCCGACCAAGCTGCCGCTGACCCTTGTGCTGGCCCTGCCGCGCCCGAAGATGCTGCGACGGGTGTTCCAGACCGTCGCCACCATGGGCGTGCCGCGGGTGATCCTGGTCAACAGCTATCGAGTGGAGAAGAGCTTCTGGCAGACCCCATTCCTGGAGCCCGAGGCGATTCGCGAGCAGCTGATCCTGGGCCTGGAACAGGCCAGGGACAGCGTGCTGCCGCAAATCATCATCGAAAAGCGCTTCAAGCCCTTCGTCGAAGACCGACTACCGGCTATCGCAGACGACACCCTGGCCCTGGTTGGTCATCCCGGCAACTACCCGCCCTGCCCCCGCGCCGTGACGGAGCCGGTGACCCTGGCGATAGGCCCGGAGGGTGGCTGGATTCCCTACGAAATCGAACTGTTGGCCAAGGCCGGCTTGCAGCCGGTGCAACTGGGTGAACGCATCCTGCGGGTCGAGACTGCCGTGACGGCGCTGCTGGCGCGGTTGTTCTGATCCGCTACCCGTCGCGCAAACCGGCTATTTTCTACAGATTCCCTCCAAACGGCCGATACAGCTCCCATAAAACCACGCACAGTGCTGCAAGGGAGTATCAGTATGTTCCGATGGCTGGGTAACGTAAGTGTCAATCGCAAGCTTGGCTTCGGCTTCGGCCTGGTACTGTTTCTCACCTTGATGATTGCCTTTACCGGCTGGAGCGGCCTGAGCAATGTCATCAGTCGTGGCGATAAGCTGGGGTTCATTGCCAGTCTCAACGACATGAGCAAGGACTTGAACCTGGCGAGCATCGACTACTACACCACACGGGGTGAGAAAGGTCCGCAAACGGTCAACGATCTGCTTGGCAAGCTGGAAGCCGGGCTCGGCACCGCCCGCCAATTGATCGAACAACCCGCCGATGTAGCGCTGATCGACAGCCAACTGGCCGCTGTTGCTGAATACAAGAGCGCCTTTGCCCAAATGACCCGCGCGACCGTAAACCGCGAGGATGCCCGTAGCAAGCTGGGCGCCAACGCTGACAATGCCGTGGCCCGCGTCGCCGAAGTGGAAAAGGCACTGCTGCAAGGCGGCGATGTCACTCCCTTCAACAATGTAGTCACACTGAGCAAAGCCGTTCAGCAAGCGCGCTATCAGGTTCGCGGCTACACCTACAGTGGCAAGAGCGATGCCCAGCAACCGGCCCTCGATGCTATCGATAACGTCCTGAAGCTGCTCGCACGCCTGCCAGAGCAATTGCCAGAAGAGCATCGAGCCAACCTGCAGCAGGCCAACGACTCGTTCAACCTCTATCGTACCGCCGTCGCTCAGTTCCGTGACTCTCAGATCGACAACGCAGCCGCGCTCCAGCGCATGACCGAACAGGGTCAGGTGCTGATCGACGCCAGCCAGAAACTGACCGTGTCCCAGACGGCGGTGCGTGACCACAACGCAGCCCAGGCCAAGACCGTCCTGATCGCAGCCGCCGTTCTGGCGTTGCTGTTCGGCGTGATCGCCGCCCTGTTCATCACTCGACAGATCGTGGGCCCGCTCGGCCAGACCTTGGAGGTTGCCGAGCGCGTGGCCGCTGGCGACCTGACCCACAACCTTACCTCCGAGCGCCGCGACGAACTGGGCCAATTGCAGCGCGCCATGCAAAGCATGACCGTGGGTCTGCGGCAATTGATCGGCGGCATCGGCGAAGGCGTCACACAGATTGCCAGCGCCGCCGAACAACTCTCCGCTGTCACCGAGCAGACCAGCGCCGGGGTCAACAACCAGAAGGTGGAGACCGACCAGGTCGCCACCGCGATGCACGAAATGACCGCCACGGTGCAGGAAGTGGCGCGCAATGCCGAAGAGGCCTCAGAGGCGGCAGCGGCGGCTGATCAACAGGCTCGCGAAGGTGACAAGGTCGTGGGCGAGGCCATTGCGCAGATCGAGCGTCTGGCCCTCGAAGTCGGTAACTCGACCCAGGCCATGGGCGACCTGAAACGTGAAAGCGACAAGATCGGGAGCGTACTGGATGTGATCAAGTCCGTCGCCCAACAGACCAACCTGCTGGCTCTCAATGCCGCCATCGAAGCCGCCCGCGCCGGTGAGGCCGGTCGGGGTTTCGCGGTGGTGGCCGACGAGGTCCGCAGCCTGGCCCAACGTACCCAGAAATCCACCGAAGAGATCGAAGAACTGATCGTCGGCCTCCAAACCGGCACCGAACAGGTCGCGACCATCATGGACAACAGCCGTGGCCTGACCGACAGCAGCGTCGAACTGACGCGTCGTGCTGGCGGTTCCTTGGAAAATATCACTCGTACCGTCTCGGCGATCCAGTCGATGAACCAACAGATCGCCGCGGCCGCCGAACAGCAAAGCGCCACGGCCGAAGAAATCAACCGCAGCGTGCTGAATGTGCGCGATGTGTCGGAGCAGACTTCTGCGGCCAGTGAAGAAACTGCGGCTTCGAGTGCTGAACTGGCGCGGTTGGGGGTGCATTTGCAGACGTTGGTGGGGCGGTTCAGGGTTTAGTCAGGGTTTAGGCGCTTGACCCTGTTGGTGGTGCTTTCTGGGTGGGGTGTAGATCCGTTTCTTCGGTAACGGCGGCTTAGGGTTCCGCCCTGACGGCGGCTCACTTTTTTTCAAGCGCCAAAAAAAGTAAGCAAAAAAGGCTGTGC